>CANQMR010000016.1 GCA_947625015.1 uncultured Lachnospiraceae bacterium
AAGGCTGTAGTAAAACTATCTGTATTTGATAGAGAGGTTATAGTAGAAAAAGTACAGTATGTATCTGGGGAGAAATGGTGCTGGGAAAACAACCCTAATGCGCATACTGACAGGTAGAATTAAGCAGACAAGTGGAGAAATTGAGCTTTTTGGAAGAAAAGGAAAGAAAGAGTTAGCTGTTTATCGCAGGCGTATTGGTGCTATAATTGAGGCACCTGCTGTGTATCCTGGAATGACGGCAAGGGATAATTTGGAGGTTTTACGTTTGCAGTGTGGTATACAGGGGTCAGATTGTATTTCAGATGTATGTAAAACTGTAGGATTGGAGGATGTCGGGACAAAAAAGGTTAAGGATTTTTCCCTTGGAATGAAACAGCGTTTGGGTATTGCAATGGCTTTATTAGGTAATAAAGAGTTTCTGGTGATACAGAAATGATTATAAAAATGTTAGTGGAAGATAATGTAAACATAAGAGAAATGACTGTGGAAAGAGTTAACTTAGAGGGATATTATATGTCAGTTATAGGGAGGGGATAACTTTGAAAGACTTAATGAAAGCAGAATGGTTCAAATTATCAAAATCTTTTGGGTATAAAGTGCTATGTGTGTGTAATATAGCTGCTATATTTACTACAAGCCTTTTGCTTATAGCTGGAGCAAAAGGAACAGGATATGAGGCATTTATTATGGCTTTGACATATATTTTACATCATGCAGTTATTGGCTGTTTATTTGCAGCAATTTTCGTATGTAGTGAATTTTCTAACCGTACTTTTGGAATGAGTTTATTATGCGGTTATTCTCGCAAAAAGGTTTTTTTGTCAAAGATTCTGGTGTTTCTTTTTGGATTGATATGCCTTTTTCTGATATATACAGGTGCTACCACTATTGTTATGCTAATAGGTAATGGTTTTGGGCAGAAAAATTATTTGGATATTTTATCTTTGTTATTTTGTGGAATATTTGGTTATGTAGCAATGGGAACTGTAATGATTTTCATTGCTGTGATTGTAAAAAAAGCATTTGTGACAGTGGGAATTGGTATTGGAGTAACATATGCTTTGCTGTGGGTAGAAACAAATTTTAAAGATGGTTTGTTATCTCTTGTAAAATATACATATTCGTATCAAATCGGGCAGCTCCAATTTTGGGGAGAAGGTTTTTCAATCTGGATGTTTTTGGTGATTGTGATACTTACATTTGTAATAACATTAGCAGGTTCAATATTTATTTTTGATAAAATAGAATTAAAATAAATAATGCCAATTTCCCTGTATTATCTTGGAGATACCTACAAAAGCTACATACAGTATGAGGCGAATCATCTAAGAGAATTTCGTTTCCGGGTGTCCGGTACTAAGACAGAGTATTGATAGCAAAGGTTACCTGCTTTGCAGGTGGGTTCGATGTTCCTGCTGATTTTGATACAAGCAGAAAAATCATTGTTCCAATAGCAAAAAGTAGCCTTGTTTGTACTTTATATATCAATTTCCACGCCACACATTTCTGTGCATCTATATTCATCTGCAAGCCGTCGCATATGCTCTATGATGCCCTTGTGCCACGGTATCATTGTTTCAATGCTACTGCACGGAAATTCACGGCACAGACCACAAAACTGTACATTATGCTCCCATGTGCAAGTATGTATCTTACACCTGCCCGATTCGCTCCATTCGGGAACGACCCCGTCCGCCTCGATGCAACCGGGACAAACACCATTGCGGAATTTGACACATTCATCGCAGCATTCGCCGCATGCCGTCACGCGAGAAAAATCAATATCTTTATTCATCATCTTCTCCTTGTTGCTATCAGATTTTGATATCATTTTACACCGCAAGCGAAAATTACACCGCAAAGGCGCACTTTTCAATTATTCCTCAACTTTGTATCAAACCCTGCAAGATCATATCTATATCCCTGTCGATTTTGATACATATTGTCATGTCGGCGGTGGAAAATTTGCTACCTGTTCTTTTCGGTAAATGGAAAACTTATTAATTACCAATCCCGTTCTCTGATGGCCTCCTCCACATCAATAGGAATACCAAACCATTCCAGTATATAGGCTACATTTTCTCCTATGCAGTCGCGGGCTATCGTTTCAATTTCGCTGCCGTTTTCATCAAATTCGTCCTGCAAGTCGTTAATGACACAGACTGCTTCGTCAAACTTTTCCTGAATAACTTCGGTATCTGTTTCACCGGTTTCTAACAGGTCAATTACCTTTTGGAGTTCGTCTTTTACCTTGTCTACCAAAAAGTTTGGGAAATATTCGTCCCAATACATCTCGTCCAACAATTTGTAATTTTTATCAAATGCTTTCATTTTAGTTCTCCTTTCAAATTTGTATCTGTTATTTGCTGGTTCCATTTTATGATATGGATAATCTATAAAATAGAATAAATACTAAAGCGAGAATCAACAGCGAGAGCCTGTGCTGGCCGAGGACAATGCTTACAATCCAGCTGACCGCCAGTAAAAGAATCAAAAGGAGCAGAGTAACCCGAAATGCGATTAAGAGCCGGCGCTTTCTGGTTATCAGTGCTGCAAAGTATGTAATTAGCATAATGGCCGCCTGTGCCATAATCAATATCAGTAAAATCTTCATGCCCTCACCTCTTAAACATTATAACACAAAACATTTGTTCGCACTAGTCCCAGTTTGCATTTTCTGATAAAAATACTATTATTTCTTCGTCAAAATTTTCCAGATATCTCCAAGAGCCGCAATTTAATTTTCCTGCAAGTTTTCTTTTTGGCGCATCATTGAATAACCAATCTGAAATCCGGCAATATTATTTAAAAGTTACGGTATGGCTTTATTTGTACAACTTTTAAAAATGAAACAGCGTTTCCTAAGACACCTAAAATACCATAATCTGAAAGGAGAGCATGAGATGATGAATTATTTAGCCATTGAAAAAGTAGTTGGCAGGGAAATTATGGATTCCAGAGGCAACCCGACGGTAGAGGCGGAGGTGACATTGGCTGACGGAACCGTTGCCAGAGGAACAGCCCCAAGCGGCGCCTCCACAGGTGAATTTGAGGCATTAGAGTTGAGGGACGGCGACAAGGACAGATACCTGGGAAAGGGCGTTTCCAAGGCGGTAAAGAATATAAATAAGACGATTCAGGATGAGATAAAGGGCATGGACGCTTCGGACATTTATGCTGTTGACCGGGCCATGCTGAAGGCTGACGGTACAAAGGACAAATCGAAACTTGGAGCCAATGCGATTCTTGCTGTGTCCATAGCTGTGGCAAGGGCGGCGGCAGCGGCCATGGATATTCCCCTGTACCGTTTTTTGGGCGGCGTGTCCGGTAACCGGCTGCCGGTTCCGATGATGAACATTTTAAATGGGGGAGCCCATGCAGGCAACACTGTGGATGTGCAGGAATTTATGATTATGCCTGTGGGGGCAAAAAGCTTTAAGGAGGCGCTCCGCTGGTGCGCGGAGGTATTTCATGCGTTGGCGGCTTTGCTGAAATCCGAAGGGCTTGCCACATCAGTAGGCGACGAGGGCGGGTTTGCGCCGGATTTAACCAGTGACGAGGAGACGATTGAATATATTTTGCAGGCCATAAAAAATGCAGGCTACGAACCGGGAAAGGATTTTATGATTGCCATAGATGCGGCGGCCAGTGAATGGAAGGGTTCCGAAAAGGGAGAATATATACTGCCGAAGGCAGGGACGAAATACACCTCAGGAGAGCTGATTGAACACTGGAAGGATTTGGTGGATAAATACCCGATTATTTCCATTGAAGATGCGTTAGATGAAGAAGACTGGGAGGGCTGGCAGCAGCTTACCAGGGAACTGGGAGACCGGGTGCAGTTAGTGGGGGACGATTTGTTTGTCACCAATACCAAGCGGTTATCCAAAGGCATTGAGATGGGAGCCGGAAATTCGATTTTGATTAAATTAAACCAGATTGGTTCCGTATCCGAGACCTTAGAGGCCATTAAAATGGCGCATAATGCCGGATATACTGCCATATCCTCTCACCGCTCTGGCGAAACGGAGGACACGACCATTGCAGATTTAGCGGTGGCGCTTAACACCTGTCAGATTAAGACCGGCGCACCCAGCCGGACAGAGCGGGTGGCAAAATACAACCAGCTTCTCCGGATAGAGGAGGATTTGGGAGACAGCGCCGTATATCCGGGCATGGACGCTTTCCATGTGTGATGCGGCTATAACAGAATTAGCGTAAAAGGCGCGTTACAGATGATAGTTTTGTAAAGGGCTGCCCTGCATTTTGTCAGGGCAGTTTTTCATGTTGATGTATTTTTCGGAAGGCGTTTAAGATAAGGCGCAAAGAATGGAGAGCCGCAGGAAGTGAAAGACCGCAGGGAAGGTTGTCATAGATTTTGGGGAGTGTTATAATAGCCTTGACAAAAATCCAAGGAGTAAACGATATGAGATACAGACTGGTTATTTTCGATATGGACGGCACCATTTTAAATACATTGGAGGATTTGGCAGACGCCTTAAATTATGCCCTGAAATGTTCCGGTTATCCCCTGCATACCATAGAGGATGTCAGAAGGTTTGTGGGAAACGGAATTCCCAAGCTGATTGAGCGGGGAGTACCGGCAGGAACCAAAGAGGAAGACAGGGAACGAGTACATAAGGATTTTATGGAGTATTATCAGGTACACTGCGCGGACAAGACCAGGCCGTATGCGGGCATTGTGGAGTTGATTGAAAAACTTAGGACAGCAGGAGTGCTTACGGCTGTGGTGTCCAATAAGGCGGATGTTGCGGTTAAGGAACTGTGCAGGCAGTATTTTGACGGCTGTTTTGACTGTGCTGTGGGAGACCGGCAGGGAATCCGCAGAAAACCGGCGCCAGATTCTGTCAACGAGGTGTTAAGATATCTGTCTGTTCCAAGGGAAGAAGCGGTGTATGTGGGGGATTCGGATGTGGATATTGCCACTGCGGACAATTCCGGGCTGGACAGTATTATTGTAAGCTGGGGCTTTCGCGAGGTGCCATTTTTAAAGGAGCATGGCGCAAAGCGGATTGTGGATACACCGGATGAGGTAGCCGCGCTGGTGCTGGAGTGAATAGTATTTGTAAGCAAAGCTGATTATATTTTCTGTGAATGGAAATACTAACCGAAAAAGAAAAGCGGGGAAATGTCCATGCAGGAAATATTGCGGTTACAGAATATACACAATAAGGAATTACAGGCGGCAGTTTTGCTTGCCCTGCACTGCGCACCGATATTATGGGGGTTAAAAGCAGCCAACAGCGTTACTGTTACTAGGGAGGAAAAAGAGGCAGTCTGCGGTCTTTTAAGGGAAACGGAAATTTCCCACTGTTTTTTCCCTTTGCGGGAACAATGGGGAATCCTGTACCTTTACCGGCCAAAGGAGTTAGAAGGATATATATACCGGCCGGATATCCGGGCATTTTTAAGAGAGCAGGGATATGTGGAGGAGGAAATGGAGGATATGTTATACCGCCTTTCCTGGAGGATTCGGCTGTATGGTATGGGAAAAGCAGCGTTTCCCCATGAAATCGGGGTGTTTTTGGAATATCCGTTAGAAGATGTAAAGGGATTTATGGTTCATCAGGGAGCGGAGGCCGCCTGTTCCGGCTACTGGAAGGTTTACGCCCCAGCACCGGAGAAGGCGGAGCGGTTTTTGGCTTACGATAAGGCAAAGGAGCTGCTGCTAAAGGAGGTCCTGAATGGGAAAAATATAGAGGAAATGTTAATATGACCTTGATTTTATCCTCTCTATTTCTTTTTTTATTTTTTCTGCCCACTCATCATCTTGCTGACCGACAAGGAAAACATTAAAACCGTATATTTTACCGTTCTGTAAAACGGATATATCATCATCAATATGCAAATCGATACGATATTTGCTTGGATATTTGGAAGGCATACCGTCTGCATGATTTGCTTGTACTTCTTTTGCGTGTTTTTCGCCATTTATAACATTATCCAGTTTGATTCCATAACATTTAAATAATCCACGAATATACCGCTCTGAACGATACGACGTGGTGTATATCCACAACTTTATATTTTGCTTGCGAATATAATTCATGAGCGCAACAGTTCCTAATCGGAGTCTCTCTTTATAAATAATGTGCATAGGGAATTTTAAGGGAGGCTCTGTTTTGAAAGTTTTATCAGAGACAAATAAAGTATCATCTAAGTCAAATGAAACAATCATAAATTCCTCCCATATCTAACGAAACTATATCTCAAATCTTTGCTGCATATTATATACCACTTTCCCCAAAAAGCCAACACCGAATGAAAATTTCATCAAACTGCTGTTCAGATTGCGCTGGAACTGCGCTAGAATTTTAACATGAGCTGAAATATTCAGCCCATATTAAAATTATTAGGTAAGAAAAGTATTTTAAAAATCAGAAATCTCTGTTATAATCATAGAAGTATGAAAAAGGGTTAGAGGACGCATATGGATTATAGGGCATTAGAGAAGAATATAACAGATGTGCTTGAGGAACAGCAGTTGAAGCTGGGATATCTTTCGGAGACCGTAAGGCTTTATTATCCCCTACCCTCCTTGAACCGTCTTTTGGAAACCCGGATGGATACGGGACAGATGGAGGAATGTTTACAGGATTTTTCCAGAGAAGTGGGCAGCCGGTTGGGAAAACTTGCCATAAGCCGGGAAGGTGAGCGCTTTTGCATTGCGGTACCGCCGGAAGGGGCGGAATATGTGCATGAAAGGCTTGATACAGACGGCTTTCTTGCCAGCCTGCTTAAGGTCCTGCAAAGACATGGCTGCACGATGGAGGAGATTATGCAGCAGTTTTTCAGGTATTCAGACCATGTCCATATGGAGCCGGTTTCTGATAGAGAGTTTGATTATCTGGTATATTTCGAGGACGGTAAGCCGGATGATTACCGGTACTGTTTTACTAAAGAGGAAGACCACATTACCTATCATCGGTTTAGCATTGCGGACTATGAAGAGATAAAAGAATAGCTTAACAGGTATAAAAAGCAGAGATAAAATAATATGGAGGTGTGACATTATGAATGCACAACTGGAACAAATCGTAGGGAATCTTCCTATTATGAAGCAGCTCTACGGGCATGATGTTTACATGACAGTAATGGATGCGGAGGGGATAATCGTCGGGTTTTCCATACCGGACGGGCAGACGCCTCAGTTTAAGATTGGCGACCAGTTCCATGATCCCAGCGGCGCCTTCGACAAGGTAATCCGGACAGGCGTGGCTCAGCACAATTATCTGCCGAAGGAGGTTATGGGAGAGGCCTTTGAGGGAGAGCTGGTTCCGATTAAGGATGGACGGGATGTGGTAGGCTGCATCATTTGTACATATTCAGTGGGAACCAGAGAAGAAATGGCGGCTATTACCGAGAAGTTTCAGAATTCGCTGGATAATATTGATGACTCGCTGCATACCTTGGTCAGCGGGATTGAGAATCTGTTCCAGATTCTTACAGATATGGACTCCATGACCAGCAGCGTGGAGCGGGATGTCCATGATGCTGTGGATGTGGTGAATAAGATTAACAACAATGCTTCCCGTTCCAATATTCTGGCATTAAACGCTTCCATTGAGGCGGCCAGAAGCGGTGAGTTTGGAAGGGGTTTTGCAGTGGTGGCAACGGAGATGGGCAAGCTTGCCAATGACAGTGGAAGCTCTGCGACAGAGATTAAATCCACCCTGAATGTGATTATGGAACATTTAAGCTCCATCATTTCTTCGATTAAAGATGCGGGCCGTTTTGCCAAGGAGCAGCAGGGCAATATCAGCTCCATTCAGGAGGTGTTAGGGGAAATGGTGGTTCTCGGCAAGGAATTAAAAGAGGATATCACGAACCGTTAAGATTTTGATATGTTTTATAGGGAAGAACGAATCAGGCAGATGCAAATTTATTGCGTCTGCCTGTTGCATTTTCTGAAATACGTGCTATAATAGAACATATATTCCGAACATATGTTTGTATTTGATGAGATATAAGGATACAGGCTGCAACTTACAGCCTATAGGGAAGATTTGTTGCATGGAAGATTGGCGCATGCGCGGCTTGCTGTAGAAAGGGAGCGGATTTTATGAATATAGTGAATAAGTTATCTTTAGAAGAGAAACTGGTGGTGTTATCCGATGCCGCCAAGTATGATGCGGCCTGTACCTCCAGCGGCGTAGACAGGAAGGGAAAGCCGGGAGCTTTGGGCAATGCGGCTGCCTGTGGGATATGCCATAGCTTTTCGGCGGACGGCAGATGCATTTCCCTGCTTAAGATTCTATATACCAATGAATGTATTTATGACTGCCGTTACTGTGTCAACCGCCGTTCCAATGACACATTGCGAACCTCTTTTACGCCGGAGGAGGTCTGCCGGCTTACCATAGAATTTTACCGCCGTAATTATATAGAAGGGCTGTTCTTAAGTTCGGGTATCAGGAAGAACCCAACCCATACCATGGAGGAGATTTATCAGGCGCTTTATCTGCTGCGGGAGGTACATCATTTTAACGGATATATTCATGTGAAGGCCATACCGGGGGCCGACTCTGAGGTTATCGAGAAAGTGGGGTTTCTTGCGGATAGAATGAGTACCAATCTGGAACTGCCTACGGCAGCGGGACTTGAGGAATTAGCGCCGGGCAAGAACCGGAAGGTAATCCTTGCGCCCATGCGCCAGATTCAGCAGGGAATTGATAACGAAAAGAGCAATATTCCCAGAATCGGTAAAGCGGGGGCAAGCTTTGTTCCGGCAGGACAGAGTACCCAGATGATTGTAGGCGCCACTCCGGAGAGCGATTACCAGATTTTATCTGTGGCGCAGGCCCTTTATCATCAATATGACCTGAAACGGGTGTTTTATTCCGCCTATGTGGCTGTGAATGATGACAGTAAGCTTCCGGCAGTGGGAACCAAGCCGCCTTTGCTTCGGGAACACCGGCTGTATCAGGCGGATTGGCTCTTGCGGTATTATGGCTTTAAGGCCCAGGAACTGCTGACAGAGGAACGTCCTAATTTTAATGTGTATTTAGACCCTAAGTGTGAATGGGCCTTAAGGCATCTGGAATATTTTCCGGTAGAGGTGAATAGGGCCTCTTATGAGATGCTGCTCCGGGTGCCGGGCATAGGGGTGAAGTCCGCCCGCCGCATAGTGATGGCAAGGCGGAGCAGCAGACTGGATTTTTCTAATCTTAAGCGGATTGGCGTGGTGCTAAAGCGGGCCCACTACTTTATTACCTGCGGCGGCAAGCTGATGTATCAGACGAAACTTGACGAGGATTACATTACCAGAAGGATATTGGAGCTGGACCGGAGAAAGAACTGGGAGTTAGAGTATGACATAACCTTTCGCCAGTTATCCCTTTTTGACGATATGCATATGGGAGCTGACAGCGCGGGGACGGATTGCAGGGAGGAAACAGATGGAAGATTTCATTATTTATCTGTGTGAGGATACACCGGATGGAATTTTTACCGCAATATATGATGCCTGGAAGTCGGGAATCCCGGGGGAGGGGATGTCCATCCAGGCGGAGCGTAACCATGCCATGCAGATGTTTACAGAGTATGTGTATGTGCAGACAGATTCGGATAAGGCGGTGAAGGTGGCGCAAGCCATAGAAAATCAGATTGGCGGGGAAGCCTATGATATGGTATATCATGCTGCACTGTCCTGTGAGACGGACAGAATGGACGCCATTTACCGTTTTTTAAGATTAGGTTTCCGGTATGGCCGCCGGGTTACCACTATGCATGGAGATGAGCGGGTATGCCGGCTTTTTGAACTGAACCGGAACGTCCGCAACGAGGCTCATGCATTTAGGGAATTTCTGCGGTTTCACGATACCGGCAAAGCGTTGATTGCCAGGATTAATCCGAAGAATCAGGTGCTCCCTGTTATTGGCTGGCATTTTTCCGACAGGTTTCCGGACGAGAATTTTGTGATATTGGACGAGAATCATGATATGGGCGTATTCCATGAAAAGGGCCGGCGCTGGTATCTGTCTTTTGTAGACCATGAATTTATTGAAGAAGTCTTTGGGCAGATTCAGTCTGGCCAGTATGAACATTTATGGAGCCGTTTCTTTCAGACCATCGCCATTGCCGGGCGGGAGAATGACAAGTGCCAGAGGAATATGTGCCCCCTGCGTTACCGCAAATATATGGTGGAATTTTAAGCGGAGCATACGATATGTTTAGGAAAATGTATAATTGTATAATTTTTGTAAATTAGTGGAAGAATATTATTAGTAAGAAGTGCCAACGGAGCTGTTTTTTCATCTTGTGAAAATGCACAATTTCTCCTGACATAAGTGTTGAAAAATATAGAAATTAAAAAAAATCCATAAAACGGCTTACGAAATCAAAAAAAGTTTGCTATAATTTGAATAAAGGTAAAAGTTCACCAAATTTTAGAAAGAGAGGAGTAAAATGTTTAAAGTAGGTGAGTATATTATTTATGGCATGAATGGCGTATGCAGAGTGGAAGATATTGGTCCAATGAAATTGTCGGGCATTAACAATGACAAAGAGTACTACACGCTATTGCCGCTTTATGCAAAAGGAAGCATGGTGTATACACCTGTGGATAACCAGAGGGTTGTGATGCGGCCTGTTATCAGTAAACAGGAAGCCTGCCGCCTGATTGATGAGATTAAGAAGACAAAACCCCTTGAAGTAACAGATGATAAAAGAAGAGAGCTGGCGTATAAAGAAGCGCTGAAATCTTGCGACTGTAAAGAACTGATCCGTATCATTAATACAGTATTGAAGAGAAAAGAGGAACGACTGGCTCAGGGGAAGAAGATGTCGGCCTGTGATGAAAGATACTTAAAGCAGGCTCAGGACAGCCTATATGGCGAATTTGCAATCAGCCTGAAGATGGAGAAAAATGAAGTAGAAGATTATATTGTTCACCGGATATCCTTAAAGGATATGGTATCTGCTTTTTAATTGCATATGATAAGGACAAACAGTCGGTTCTTTTGATACAAAGAGCCGGCTGTTTTGGTTTTAAGAAAAATGTGTGCTCCTTTATTTGAGGAAAAGGCTTGCAATGCAGCTCCATATTCGTTACAATAAAATTTGTGCATATTAGATAGGGATAGGAGTAAGAAAATGGAACAAGAGAAGAAAGAAAATAAAATGGGCACCATGCCGGTGAATCGTCTGCTGCTTTCCATGGCGCTTCCGATGATGCTCTCCATGCTGGTGCAGGCCTGTTATAATATAGTAGACAGTTTGTTTTTGTCAAGGGTAAGCGAAGACGCTTTAGCGGCGGTATCCCTTGCCTTTTCAGTACAGATGCTGATGGTCTCCTTCGGCGGCGGACTAGGCGTTGGCGTCAACGCCCTGCTTTCAAAAAGTTTGGGGGAAAAGAGATTTAAAGAGGCAAACCGGGCGGCTATGAACGGAATTTTTATTGCCCTGCTGGGCGCGGCGGCATTTTTTATCTTTGGCGTCTTTTTCTGTAAAGGATTCTTTGCTTCCCTGACAGATGATGCGGAGATATTAAAGGAGGGAACGGCCTATTTGTCCATTTGTACGATTTTCAGTATCGGGCTGATTTCCCAGATGATGTTTGAACGGCTTTTACAGTCTACCGGCAGGACCATTTTTTCCATGATCACCCAGCTGGTGGGAGCAGTTACGAATATTATATTCGATCCCATATTTATTTTCGGGTATTTCGGCGCGCCGAAGATGGGAACGGCCGGCGCAGCGGTGGCGACGGTGGCCGGACAGTGCCTTGCGGCGGTGCTGGGACTGATTTTTAATCTTAAATTTAACCATGATATTAAGCTGCGGATTAAGCGGTTCCGTCCTTGGATGCCCACGATTAAAAAGATTATGGTAGTGGGACTGCCTGCCATGGTTATGCAGTCTGTAGGTTCCGTCATGAATTTTGGGATGAATCAGATATTAATTGACTTTTCCACGACGGCGACAGCGGTTTTCGGCGTGTATTTCAAGATTAACAGCTTTATCTTCATGCCGGTGTTTGGACTGAATAACGGAATGGTTCCTATTCTTTCCTATAATTACGGCGCGAGAAGAAAAGACCGGATGATGAAGACCTTGAAATTGAGCATCACCTATGCGCTGCTCATTATGTTTGTGGGGCTGATCATTTTCCAGACCATACCGGACAAGCTGCTTTCTCTGTTCAATGCGTCGGAGAATATGATGTCCATTGGAATTCCGGCTCTCAGGATTATCAGTATTTCCTTCCTGTTTGCGGCGGTCTGTATCATTTTGATATCCAGTTTTCAGGCGCTTGGCAACGGGCATTACAGCCTGATTATATCCATAAGCCGGCAGTTAGTGGTATTGCTTCCGGTGGCTTATCTGTTCTCCCTGACAGGGAATATCAATCTGGTGTGGGTGGCGTTCCCCATTGCGGAGTTCATTTCGGTATGTCTCTGCCTGTATTTCTTTGCCAGAATATACCGGAAGCGGATTAAGCCATTGGAGCAGGCAAATATACAGGATGCAATAGTGTAATGAATTGGAAGAATAATAGTTAGAAAGAGGCGGCAGCTATGGGAAGACGAAGACGGATTAACAAGAGAGATAAATATGGTATATATGAAATTCCGGAATATAGTACACCCAAAAGAAGAAAAAGAAAGAAAAAACGGACATTGAAAGACTTTTTTAAAGGGCTTGCTGCGGCTGCTCTTGTAATTGCGTTGGTTTATGGAGTATCTTTTGGCGTTAAGTACAGTATGCGGGATAAAGCAGTTTCGCTGTATGAGCAGGGAGATTATGAAGGTGCGCTGGCCCTGTTTGAAGAGGGGCTGAAACCGCAGCTTCCCTTTTTTGAAGATTTTGACAACGATATCCGGTTCCACATGGCAGATTGTTATATTAATCAGGGAGAATATGGCGATGCCTGTTACATGTATAACAAAATCAGATTATGGAGTGGAAAGAAAAAGATAAAAGGCATAGACAAACTGGAAAAAATTGCGTATGGATTACAGCTTTATGCCTGGCAGGAATACCGGGGCGCACTGCCAATACTTTTAGAGGCCTATGAAAACGGATATGGAGATTTAGTGCTGTATGTGGGCAGCTGCTATGGGCAGACAGGTGATCTCAATAATATGCAGCTTTATTATGATGTGTTTTTACAGAATAATCCGATGAACAGTTTTATGTATGCCCAATATGCCGCCATTGCTTTAGACGAGGGGCGCATGGAGGATGCGCTTAACTATATTGAAACAGGTAAACAGATCGAGGATCAATCTAATATTAAAGAGATTTTGTATGATGAAATTGTATATTATGAAAAACAGAAAGATTATAATACGGCGTATGAAAAGGCAAAATCCTTTATAGAGGCTTATCCGGCGGATGCAGACGGAAAGAATGAATATGATATTTTGTATACCAGACAGACACTCAGCGATCATTAGGAGGTAATCATGGCGGGATTTGATGAAAATGAAGACCACAAAAAGGAATGTGTTGTACTGGTTGCCGTATTGGGAAAACAGGAGGCAGAGGGAAAGGCTTCTTTAGAAGAACTTAAGGAACTTGTTAAAACAGCCGGTGCTGTCAGTGTTGGAACGCTTATTCAGCGGATGGATGAAGAAAATAATGCAACTTATCTTGGAAAGGGTAAATTGGAGGAACTTAAGACAATGCTTGTAGCATTAAATGCTACAGGCATTGTTTGCGATACGGAATTATCAGCAGTACAGATGCGGAATCTCACCAGAAAGTTAGAGGTTAAGGTTATGGACCGCACCATGGTGATATTGGATATTTTTGCGTCCAGGGCGAAAACCAAAGAGGGAAAAATACAGGTAGAGCTGGCGCAGTTGAAATATAATTCGACGATGTTGGTCGGACTGAGGGATTCCTTGTCAAGGCTTGGCGGCGGGATTGGAACCAGAGGACCGGGAGAGAAGAAACTGGAAATGGACAGGCGGCTGATTAGAGAGCAGATAACCCGTTTGAAACACGAATTGGAAAAAATAAAACTGCACAGGCAGACCCAGCGCAAAGGAAGAGAAAAATCAGGGATTCCGGTTGCGTGTATTGTCGGTTATACCAATGCAGGGAAGTCGACGCTCTTAAATTCTTTGACAAGAGCAGGCGTATTTTCTGAGGACAAGCTGTTCGCCACTTTGGATCCAACAACCCGGATGCTTAAATTGCCAGAAGGCCAGAAGGTTATGCTGACAGATACGGTTGGATTTATTTCAAATTTACCCCATCATCTGATTCAGGCTTTTCATTCTACGTTGGAAGAGGCAAAGTACAGCGATATTATTTTACATGTTGTTGATGTTTCAAATCCAGAGGCTGACCGGCAGATGTATGCTGTGTATGAAACTTTAAAACGACTTGAAATCGGTGATAAACCGATAATAACGGTATTTAATAAAATTGACAAAGCAGCTTCAATTCCACTGCTGAAAGATCTGCAAGCCAGAGCGGTAGTATATGTATCTGCAAAACAGGGAACCGGTATGGATAAACTGATGCAGGTAATAGCTGACCAATTAAGAGAAAAACGGATTTATGTGGAAAGGATTTTGCCCTATACACATATCAAAATGTTGGATGAAATCCGGAATTATGGTGAATTGTTAGCGGAAGAATACAGAGAAGAAGGGATTTTTATTCGCGCATATGTAAGGCGCAGGGAGGCGGAGCGGTTAAAGAATATATAATATTTTGTATTTGTTACAAATGTATTTCCTGATTTATTAACATAATCTGGGTAATATTTAGAGATATTATGTAAATAGTATTTAATATTTTACAGAAATTTAACTTTTATTGTTGAAATATATGATGGATTATAGTATTATGTAATTATGTTATGTTAATTTATTATGTATAATCTGGAGATTAGGAGTGTACAAATGAAAAATAATAACAATACAAAATACATAAACAGGAAATGGATACGGTTATTTTTAATATTATGCCTGACGGTTCTTATGATTCCGGGAGGAAAGGCGGAGGCGGCGACAACCTGTAAAAGCGCAATATCTTATCCGGGTGTTACGACAACGCAGGTAAATATGCGGAAAAAAGCAGGAACAAAGTATGCAAGTTGCGGTAAACTGAATGCAAACGCCGAGGTTACCATTTTGGGTTATGTGACAAATAAAAAGCAGACATGGTATAAATGTAAAGGCACTATAAACGGCAAAAAGAAGACAGGGTATGTAAAAGCCTCTTACATAAAAAAAGCGGTAAAACCAACAGGTGTTGTGAATAAAAAAGTATCATCATATGTGAATGTCAGAAAGAGTGCAAAGACTACATCCAAAAGTGTGGTCAAACTTCCCAAAAACACGCAGCTTACTGTTACCGGAATTAAAAAGGTCTCCGGCAAGTACTGGTATAAAATTAAGGTGACATATAAAAAGAAAAAGAAGACGGGATATATACTGAGTAATTATATAGATGTGAAGAGAAATTCTGTCTCCAATATGGCAAGTACGCAGAATGAAAATGCAACAGACGCAAATGCCGTTGACAATACGACACAGCCGGTAATAGAAGGTTATGTGAATGAAAAAGTAACGACTTCGCTGAATATCAGAAAAGAAGCAAATACAAAAAGTAAAATCCTGATGTCTGTGCCGAGAGGGACGGCGGTATCCATTCTAGGCGCCAGTGGAGACTGGTATAAGGTTAAGGTCACTTATAATAAAAAGACAGTTACCGGTTACGCCTCCAAAGAATATATTTCTATTAAGAATGAAACGCCCAGCAATAACGATGCTGCAAATACGCCATCTTCAGACGCTTCTTTTGAAACATTATTAGCTGCTTTTCCGGACAGCTATAAAGCGCCGCTTCGAACATTGCATACGCAATATCCGAATTGGAGATTTGTAGCAGTGAATACCAATCTGGATTGGGCAACGGTAATACAAAATGAGAGCGTGGTTGGACGTAATGTAATACAGAGTAATTATCCAAGAGGAATTGCGAGTCTGGCGCCATTTTCTTATCTTTCAACAGCTTCTGGCGCTTATGACTGGTCAAAGGACAGCTATGTTGTGAAAGACGGCGTGAATTGGTACACTGCAAATTCACAGGTGATTTCCTACTATATGGATCCGAGAAATTTCTTGAACAACTTAGACATATTTCAATTTGAAGCATTGGCCTATGATGCTTCGCAGACTGAGACGGTTGTGCAGAGCATATTAAATAATACTTTTATGAGCGGCAATTATAGTGTTGTGGATTCGGCAACGAATACAGTGGCAAGCGGTTCTTATAAACAGGCATTTATGGATGCGGGCGTAAGCGCCCAGGCAAGTCCTTATTTCCTTGCAACCAGGAGCAAACAGGAGGTTGGCGTTAATGGTTCTCCGGCGACGAGCGGAACCTATAAAGGATATGAGGGAATATATAATTTTTATAATATCGGTGCTTTTGATGGCGGTGATGCTGTGGCAAAGGGTCTGCAATGGGCGAGAACGGGAACAAATTATGGAAAACCATGGACGACGCCATATAAATCTATTGTGGGCGGCGGACAGTATATTGCGGACACCTACATAAAAAAAGGACAAAACACATTATATTTTCAAAAGTTTAACGTAAAACCGATAAACCTGTCTGACTTATACACCCATCAGTACATGACTAATGTACAGGCACCGTATGCTGAAGGGCAAACGACGCAGCGGGCATATAATGCCCTGGGAATCATGTCGGACGCTATGGTATTTTATATTCCGGTATACAACAATATGCCGGCAACAGCTTGCAGTCTGCCGGCTGCGGCAGGAAATCCAAACCCGTTTTTGGCTGCGTTGAACGTCTATAACGGGAGCACAAAACTGTCTGGTATGTCGCCTACCTTTAGCAAGCCGGACAGCGGCGGAAGCCTTAAGAATAATACGTACAGTATTGTGGTAGGCAGTTCAGTTACCAGCGTTAAGGTGAAGGCGTCGGCTATTAGCAAAAATGCAACAATAAGCGGGACAGGTACTTATAAGTTGGGCGATAAAGGCACAACAAAAACCATTGTGGTAACCTGTACGGCGCAAAACGGAAATGCACAGCAGTACGTAGTAAATGTTACAAGAGCAAAATAAACGTATGAAAAATGGTAAGGACAAAGGAGTAATCATATGAGAAAGAAATTAGCGGTGACGGTAAGTCTTATTGTAATTCTGAGTCTTTCGCTGTTTGGAGTTATCTCACATAACCAGGCGCATGCCAGAAAGGCGCAGGTTTATCTGGAGATTCCGGATTCAGTAAAAAAAGAAAATGAATTTACGGTGAAAGTGATGGTTGATAGCGATGTTGACTTATATTCACTTGATGCGTATTTGTCCTATAGCGCCGATACATTGGAATTTATTCCGGATAGTGAATTTGTATCGGGGGCAGACGGCGTTTTGGAAATAAAAGATATATACGGAGAAGAGACGAACAAGGCAGAGTATGAAATTACTTTTAAGGCGATTGAGACCGGTGGGACGGAGATCGCATTGACGGACGTCTATCTGATCGATTATGCGGATTTGGATTATATTACAGTTGCGCCCATGACAGAAAAATTTGAGGTTGGCATTAATGATAAAGTGGCGGATGACGCCAGTCTCAAGGATTTGCTGGTTGCGCCGGGCGAAATGACTGAACCGTTTAATCGGGATAAGCTGGATTATGAAGTACATGTCGGGATGGATGTGGAAATGATCGGGATTAGCGCTATTCCGGTAAATGAAGATAGTGTGATTGAACTGGATATGCCGGAAAAACTTGCCAAAGGCGATAATCAGATAGTGATTACGGTGACTGCGCTTTCCGGAAGTGTGAAAGTCTATACGATAAATGTTATCCGGAAAGATTGGCCGGAAGAGCCTTCTGGAGAAGTGATTGACGATACGGAAAAAAACAGCGAAGACCTTACTGAAAACCAAGGCAGTGAAGATTTGGAGCAGACTGTGCAGACGGAAGAGGAGTCCTCACAGGAAGAGCCGATACAGGAAGAGTCCACGCAGGAGGGCTCCACGCAGGAAGAACCGGTACAGGAAGAACAAATGCCGGAAGACGCAATGTAGGAAAAGAGTATATAAAAGATACCGGAGTACATTTCCTGTACGCCGGTATCTTTTTGCCGGAATTATTGTTGGCTTAACATTTTCTTTAGTTCATCTACAGAAAACAGATAATTTTTGTTGCAGAAATGACAGTTTACTTCAATGGGTTCATTGTCTGCAATCATTTCTTCGATCTCTTTTTTTCCAATACTCATAACGGCTTTATAGACCCGCTCTTTTGAACAGTCGCAGTGATAGGAAGGCGTAACGGTATCAGTTAAGTTGATGTCGTATCCCTCAAATAACTGATTGATTATATTTTCCGGCGTCATGCCCTGATCAAAGAGGGCGGTAATGGAAGAAAATGACGCAAGACGTTTTTCCAAAGTGGAAATTAAATTTTCTTCCGCAAAGGGCATAAGCTGGATAATGAATCCGCCGGAGTGTTTGACTGTATTGTTTTTTTCCATCAATACGCCAAGCGCTACTGAGGTGGGAATTTGTTCGCTGGTGGCAAAATAGTAGGTTAAATCTTCGGCAATTTCCCCGGATACAAGATTGGATTGTCCGACATACGGTTCTTTGAGCCCGATGTCTTTGATTACGCTTAGTATGCCTGAATCTAAGGCTTTTCCTATATCCAGCTTGCCTTTTGGACTTGGGGGAAGCATAACGTTTGGATTGTTGACATAGCCCTTTACCTGCGCCTTTGCATTGGCAGTAACAATGAGTCCGCCTATTGGTCCGGAACATTGTATCTGCAATGTCAGTATATCAGAAGCATTTTTGCCCATGCTTCCCATAATGGCGCCTGCGGTGAGCAGCCGGCCCAATGCCGCGGTAGCGATAGGGCTGGTATTATGAATTTGCCGGGCTTTCTCTACCGTTTCCCTGGTATATGCACAAAAAAAGCGTATTTGGCTGTCAGCCGCAGTTCCCCGCAAAATAATATCATTCATAACAAGTACCTCATAATGGAATAAAATACCGTAATAATAAGCAAAGCCTGTTATTACGGTATCAGGTAATATCTGATCTAATTAGAAATCCAGTTTGTCCTGTTCTTCTAGTACGTCAGGATCTTCCGACACATCAGAAAGTCCCTCGTATTCATATTCATTGACAGTGTCCGTTGCTGCTTCGGCTTGAGGGGTCTGCGTTACCGTAGGAGGTTCTGGCGTTGAGACAGGGGCGCTGAAACCGCCGCCAAAAGAGATGGTCGGAATACTATCCTCTTCTTTTTGGGTGGCTGCGGGTTCCGGTTCCTCGCTGGAATAAAGCCCATTATTATCTGATTCTTCTGTCTGTTCCTGAGGAAGGGGAGAAAGGGCAGTATCTTCGTCTTCCTGTTTGGTATTAATTGCGATTGAGGTGTATTCTCTGTCGCCAGAGTTGTCTTCGGCGAAAGAATCCTCATCATCAAAAAAGAAATCGTCATCCGTATCGTCGTCTGCGTTCCCGCCCGTAAGCCCGGACAACTTGTCCTTTGCTTTTTGATAAATTGCACTTTGCCGGATCTTGTCCCGGTAAATGTAACAAGCGCCGCCGACAGCTGCGATTGCCGTTGTAAAGGCGAGCAGTTTACCTAGTGTATGATTGTTCTTAGCCATAATCGTCTCCTTATCTTAAATTGATATAAATTATAGTTATTTTTTATTTTAATACTGCGCTGGAGAAATTGCAATCAATAAATTAAAATAATCCTGTTTATAGTTTGTACAATCTGTACAATAAAAATTTGTCAGATTAACGGAAAAGAATAAAAAATTCAGTTGTAAATGAATTATAGTTGTGATAATATTAGAAATAGACAATTAATTTTATTTATTTCGTACAAAGTGGGAGCGTAAGGAGGAGATAGCATGCAGAATTTGCCGGCAAATGTTACGAGGGGGAACGATACCAATATTATATCCATTGCCGCATCTTCTAACAAGGGGATGTTAATTCGTTTTTTGAATGAACAGGTGGAGGAAGGCTTTTATGCATTGGTCATTGATTATCTGAAGGATCATAATTTTGATTTGTCCAGTATGCTTGTGGATGATGATGTCAGGGCGCAGTGCACCAAATTATATGAACTGGCGGAGTTCGTAGATGAGAATATTAAACAGCCGGGTAAATATGAGATTGAAGAGTGGATCGAGCCGTTGTTCAAATTTGTTTATGGGGATATTGATCCGACGGACACAGATGCCATTATCAATACCACCGGTATTTACCGTTACAGCATCTGGCTGATTTATCTGTACCAGTTAGATCATTTCGGAGAGGCAATGCGCCTGATTGGAGAGCGCGTGGCGCCGCTTTTGATCAATACCTGTTACCAGATAGCGGATGCAGATGACCGGCCGGGAACCTATGATAAAGCGGTTATGGGTTACATGGATCTGATTAATGTGGTCATGGAGATGGATCTGCCGCCGTCTGCTTCTAATTCCGAGGCCTATCTCAATAATCTGGAAGTGTTGTATGATTATTTCGTAGAGGATACCCATGTGGGGAATGACTATAAGATACAGTTCAGTATGGGAATGTTCAATTCCTATATCCGCAAGCAGGATTATAACAAGGCGTTTGAGTTTTATGGACTGAATGCGGAGTACATTCCTGTGG
Organism: uncultured Lachnospiraceae bacterium; assembly: GCA_947625015.1. GTDB lineage: Bacteria > Bacillota > Clostridia > Lachnospirales > Lachnospiraceae > CAG-590. The sequence goes on from CANQMR010000016.1 coordinate 20,652, forward strand.
ATAATGTAATGGTTTATGAGAATTTCAAGGAATTGATCAGGAACTGCAACAGCACCCAGTATACCAATGTGCTGAGCCGGACTGTGATTTCTGCCATTTCCAAGCAGGATATTTATAATAAGAGAATTGATACTTTGTTAGTGGAGGTATCTGCATTTGTAAAGAAGGTATGCAGGTACATAGAGGATGAGCCGACGATGAAGAAGAATATGCAGATTTTGGGTACCGGTTCCTCCTTAAGTGATAAGAGCAACGTATTTGAGGGATTGTATGAGTACAATCTGGTATTTCACGAGTGCGGAATTAAGCAGCTGGTAAGTCAGGATCTTTCCACCCGCTCGTGGGATGAGAAATATGAGATTCTGGATTTGTTATATACTACGCTGAATGTTGTATTTGACGGGTATAATGTGTATGAGATATCCAATAAGATTGAACATCAGTATGTGGAACTCACCTGGATTGGCAATTATGTGAATGCGAATCCCGGCTTGCTGAAACTCTTCTTTAGTATTAAGGAGAAGATTAAGGCGTTTAAGATTCGTAAGAACACGATTATCGAGAAGAGCAAGACCAATTATGAGATTAAGCAGTTGTTAGAAGACCGGCAGAAGCATCTGGTATTCTTAGCGGCAGACGATATGGTTCGCCATGGCCTCAACAATAAGGATTTGAGGATTATCAGCAATACCTATAATGAAGACCGGGCGAAAAGAATGTTACAGGAGACTTATGCGAAGATTAATCTTCCTTCTAAGTATGAAGGGAATAAGCATGAGTCCGGCGGCGGAATGTTTGGCTTTGGCAAAACCTCCGGTTCTTCCGTCAATTCTGAATTGAACAGAATGATGAATGTGCCGGCCATTAGTGATATGCTTTGTAAGTCGGAATGGTTATGGCATCAGTATCAGGAAAAAGGTCTGGAAAAGCAGACCGCAGAGGAAGTTACCTACAGCGTTGCCTGTCTGGTAAAGGTAGTAGAGCTTTTGTTGGTCCGCAAGCAGAACGGTGCCGTACCGGATGCTGCGGCAACGAAGAACAAAAAGGTGATTATCACCAAGACGGGTAAGGTCATCGAGTTGTCTGATGAATCGGATGACAGGCCGGTCAACAGCAAGACGAATGAGCCGGGCGTGATTGAGCATATCCATAATATCCAGAATAATCTGCGCAACAGAAGCCAGGATAATGTGGAATATGTGCAGGCTTACATTGAAGACTGGGTAAACTTGCTTATGCAGAATAAGTTTGATAAGGATTCGCTCTTATCTGTCTTTGATGCAGACGAGGTTCGTGCTAAGACCTTGCAGACCATTCGGAGACTGAATTTGGATATGGTTGCTCTGTAAGCATGGATGATGGATGTGGGAGCTTTTGCTCCCACATAGTTAAGCGGGGGAGAGTTTATATGAAGAATCGTGGATTTTCAATGGTAGAATTGATAGTTGTTATTGCAATAATGGCAATTCTGTCTGGTTTTTTGGCACCGTCTTTAATTCGTTACATCAATAAAAGCCGGTTGAGTACAGATATTGATACAGGGAGAAGCCTGGCTACTGCTATTATGGCAGCTGTAGTTTCTGACGGGGCATATGATAATGCCCAGACGGTGTCTACGCCTACAAAAGTAACAAGTATAGCGCCCGGCGATTTTCGGGATGCTATTTCAGCAGTTGTCAGTTTGGATGATTTAAGGGGAAAAGCAAAGAAAGATGTAGATGGTGGGACGATTGATCAGGAATTTTATTATACCTTGGATCCGGAGAGAAATAAAGTTCAGATTTTTTATGGATGTGGAAATGTGAACAATGATGCCGATTATGAGAAGTATATGATTTATCCTGAAACGGGAAGTAAGTTGTTGGAGCAATAAAGAGGTCTAACTTAAAAATCTCAAATTTGTTGTTGACAAATAATCCCATGTTTGGTATATTAATACCTGTCGTTAAGACATGCGCGAGTGGCTCAGCGGTGGAGCACCTCCTTGCCAAGGAGGGGGTCGCGGGTTCGATCCCCGTCTCGCGCTCTTATTATTTATAGAAAAGTGAATGTGAAAGTCCTTGATTACAAGGACTTTTTCTTTACTCTGCTATATCGGATATGGAATATTTTGCATAATTGAAAATAAATATAAAAGAGACAAGGACAGAGTCGTTTTATACAGGGAGTGATATTTTGAATCCAAATGGTGGTTTTCGTCAGAAGATGTTAAGATTTATGCAGGGGAGATACGGTGTAGACCAGTTGTCTACCTCTATGATTTTTCTGGCCATCGCCCTTGCATTTATTGCTATGTTTGTAAGGCATCCGTTGTTACAGGCGCTTTGCTGGATATTGATGATATGGGCGTATGCGCGGATTTTTTCTAAAAAGGTACAGAAGCGGTATGCCGAGAACCAGTGGTTTTTGAATCATACATGGAAAATCCGCAATGGGTTTGCGAAAGTAAAGTATCGCATTAAATATGGCAGACAGGCGGCGGAGCCTTACCGGATATATAAATGCAGAAAATGCGGGCAGAAGATTCGCATTCCGAGTGGAAAAGGCAGGATTATGATTACCTGTCCCAAGTGTAAATACCAATTTAAGAAAAAGAGCTGATAAAGGGGAGGATAAATATGGAAGAGAATGAATATAAGGAGTATGACAGTCCTTTTTTTGCTATGATATCCCGCATGAAATATATCAGCCGCTGGGCCCTTATGCGGAATGCCTATCCGGAAAATATCAGCGAGCATTCCTTAGAAGTAGCCATGTTGGCTCATGTCCTTGCCATAATCAGCAACAAAAAGCTGGGAAATCAGCTGGATGCGGAAAAGGCGGCGCTAATCGGAATGTATCACGATTGTACCGAAATTATAACCGGGGATATGCCCACCCCGATTAAGTATTATAACCGGGATACCAGGGACGCATATAAAAATGTGGAACAGCAGGCCGCGAAAGAACTGTTAGAAATGCTGCCGGATTATCTTCGGGAGGACTATGAATCCCTGTTCTTTCCGAAGGCGGGAGAGGAATATATATGGAAACTGGTAAAGGCGGCAGACAAACTCTCTGCTTATATTAAATGTATTGAGGAAGAGAAGGCCGGCAACCGGGAGTTTTCCAGCGCCAAGGCAGCCATATATGAGAAGCTGACAGAGATGGATCTGCCGGAAGTGCGGATTTTTATCCGGGATTTCATGGAGGCGTATAAGAAAAATTTGGACGAGCTGAGAAACGCCTGATTTGAAATCCGGAATATTTTTTCATAAATGGAAAAGGTTTCATAGACATATTTTACAAAAAAGGTTATAATGTACGTGGTGGCATTGAGCTGTGCGAAAACGCACAGGGATAAACCGTCTGCTTGCAGACGGGGTTATCCGGAGGTGTTGGCCCGCGACCGAGCGACAATTTTATTTAATGGATTTGGAGGGTAGCTTATGAAGAATATTTTATTTGTTGCATCAGAGTGTGTTCCATTTATCAAGACAGGAGGATTGGCAGATGTTGTGGGAGCCCTTCCCAAAATGTTTCCTAAGGAAGAGTATGATGTGCGCGTTGTAATTCCCAATTATACCTGTATTCCATGGGAGTATCGTGAAAAGTTTCAGTACGTGCATCATTTCTACATGGATTTGGGAAAGCGTTTTGAAAATGTCCATGTAGGTATTATGACCTGTGAAATTGATGGAATCACCTATTATTTCATTGATAACGAATACTATTTTTCCGGCTGGGCGCCCTATGGCACGATTCGCTTTGATATTGAGAAATTTACCTTTTTCAGCAAAGCGGCTTTAGCGATTCTTCCGGTAATTAATTTTAAGCCGGATGTCATTCACTGCCATGACTGGCAGGCAGGCCTGGTGCCGGTGTACTTAAGAACCCTCTATCATGACAATCCGTTTTTTGCAGGGACAAAGACGATCATGACCATCCATAACCTGAAGTTTCAGGGTGTGTGGGATGTTAAGACATTCAAATACATTTCCGGTCTGCCGGATTATGTATTTACCCCGGACCGCATGGAGTTTTATAAGGATGGAAATATGTTAAAAGCGGGCATGGTATATGCAGATTATATCACCACAGTCAGCGACACTTACGCCGGAGAGATTCAGACGCCGGAATATGGCGAGAACTTAGACGACGTGCTTCGGTTCCACAACCAGAAACTTTGCGGTATCGTCAACGGTATCGACTATGATGTATATAATCCGAATACAGACGCCAAGCTATATAAGACTTATAATGTGAGAAGCTACAAGAAGGGCAAGGCAGTGAATAAGATGGAACTGCAAAAGGAACTGGGCCTTCCGGTAGATGAGAATAAGTATATGATCGCCATTATTTCCAGACTGACGGACCAGAAGGGACTGGATTTGATTGACTGGGTTATGGAGCGGATTGTTGACCCTTACATGCAGTTTGTGATTATCGGTACCGGCGAAGCCAAATATGAGAATATGTTCAAGCATTACCAGTGGGTATATTCCGACCGGGTATCCGCTAACATTTTCTATTCAGACGAGCGGGCCCATAAGCTCTATGCGGCGGCGGACGCCATGCTGATGCCGTCAAGATTTGAGCCCTGCGGCCTGACGCAGTTAATTTCCCTCCGCTATGGTACGGTGCCGATTGTAAGAGAGACGGGAGGGCTTAAGGATACCGTAATTCCTTATAACGAGTATGAGGGAACCGGAACCGGCTTCTCCTTCACCAATTACAATGCGGATGAAATGTTAAAGATTATCAACTACTCTAAGGAGATTTACTACGATCACAGAGAAGACTGGAATAAGATGGTAGTCCGGGGCATGAAGGAGGATTTTTCCTGGGATAAGTCAGCAGTAAAATACATGGAGTTATACGATAAGGTGTTGGGCTATTGATTGGCTAATACGGGCAGAGACCGGCAAAGCGATAGAATAGAAAAGAGGAGATTAGGGAAACATGATCGACATGAAATTTTTACGGGAGAATCCGGATGCCGTAAAAGAGAACATTAAGAAGAAATTTCAGGAGGAGAAACTGCCTTTAGTGGATGAAGTCATTGCACTGGATGCAAAGTGCCGCGAGGCGCAGCAGAAGGCGGATTCCCTGCGGGCAGACCGCAATAAGATATCCAAGCAGATTGGCGCCTTGATGGCCCAGGGCAAGAAGGAAGAGGCGGAGGCCACTAAGAAGCTGGTTACAGAGCGTTCTGCCGAACTGGCGGCCTTAGAGGAGCAGGAGAAATCTTTGCGGGAGCGGATTACAGAGATTATGATGGTAATCCCCAATATAATCGATCCATCGGTTCCTATCGGTAAGGATGACAGTGAAAATGTCGAGATTGAGCGGTTTGGCGAGCCTGTAGTGCCGGATTTTGAAGTGCCCTACCATACGGATATTATGGAGAAGTTTAACGGCATTGATTTAGATGCAGCGGGCAGAGTGGCAGGCAACGGCTTTTATTATCTGATGGGGGACATTGCAAGGCTTCATTCCGCAGTGATTTCCTACGCAAGGGATTTTATGATTGACAGAGGCTTTACCTATTGCGTACCGCCTTTTATGATCCGCTCCAATGTAGTGACCGGCGTGATGAGCTTTGCAGAGATGGACGCCATGATGTATAAGATTGAAGGCGAGGACTTGTATCTGATTGGCACCAGTGAACATTCCATGATTGGTAAGTTCATTGATACGGTCATTAAGGAAGACCAGCTTCCTAAGACGCTGACCAGCTATTCTCCCTGCTTCCGGAAGGAAAAGGGGGCGCATGGCATAGAGGAAAGAGGCGTGTACCGTATCCATCAGTTTGAGAAGCAGGAAATGATCGTGGTGTGTAAGCCGGAGGAAAGTCCTGTGTGGTTTGATAAGCTGTGGCAGAATACCGTCGATTTGTTCCGAAGCTTAGATATTCCGGTGCGGACACTGGAGTGCTGTTCCGGCGATTTAGCGGACTTAAAGGTTAAATCCATTGATGTGGAGGCATGGTCTCCGAGACAGAAGAAGTATTTCGAGGTGGGAAGCTGTTCCAATTTAGGAGACGCCCAGGCAAGGCGGTTAAAAATCCGCATTGACGGGGAGAAGGGGAAATATTATGCCCATACCCTGAATAATACGGTAGTGGCGCCGCCCCGTATGCTGATTGCCTTTTTGGAAAATAACTTAAATGCAGATGGGAGCGTCAACATTCCCAAGGCTTTGCAGCCTTATATGGGCGGTAAGACAAAGATTGAGGCGTGAGGAACATTGTGACATAGAAACTCCGGTGAAGAGAGCAGGACTTCATTCACCGGAGTTTATTTTTTGAAATATTTTAAGATATGCCTGTGCATGGATTTTACCGCAGGAGGCATCAAATCCGGATTGGCGCAGCAAAGGCCGATTGTGCGGTGCTCGGAGGGCTTTAGGGGATACGCGTCCACATCATAGGGAATGTTCTGCATAACAAGCTTTGGCATAATGCAGATTCCAAGGCCGGCGGCTACCATGGCGATGGTGCTTAAATCATCCACCACATGGCAGGAGGAACGGATGGTTAAGTGGTGCTTGTGAAACAGGTTTTGGATATCCGCATCTGTGCTTTCCCGCTGGGAAACAAACCGCTGGTCTTTCAGTTCCGACAGCTCAATATAGCCCTTGTGTCTGGGGCGGAAGCCCTTCGGTACAATGCATAATAATTCATCTTCACATAAAGGCGTGATGACAAGCTCCTTGCAGCTTGACTCGGAAAGAAAGCCTAAGTCCACTACGCCGGTTTTAATCCAGTTATATACATCATCATAGGTTCCCTGATAGATTTTAATCTCAATGTTTGGATGCTGTTTGGAAAAGGTAGTGACCAATTCCGGAATAAAGCTGTTACACACAGAAGAAAAGGTTCCAATCTTGACGGAGCCATGCGTGAGGCCGTTAAACTCCAGTATAGCCTGCTGTAACTTTGCATCGCTGTTTAACACCGTCAGGATGTAGGGCTGTAGATTTTCCCCGTAACTGGTCAGCGTAACGCCGTTCTTATTCCGGTTAAAAAGGGGAAAACCCAGTTCCTTTTCGGCTGTGGAAATGGCGTGACTGATAGCAGAGGGCGTCAGGTTCAATACCTCTGCCGCCCGCTGGAAACTTCCCTGTTCCACGACAGTCTGGAAAATCTGATAGGAAAGCAGTGTCATACCTCGCCCTCCTTTTCAAAAATACAGGTCAGATCCTCCGGAGTAAGCGTGACTAACGCCTCCGGGGAGGTGGCGTTTTCCATTAACAGGCGGTTAGCCTGAGCGGAGATGGCAGTATCCAAAAAGTTTCGCACATCCCGCGCATTTCCGAAGTATTTGTCGGATTTTTGGACATAAATGTCTAACTGCTGTTTAAGGTAAGCGCTGCCTTCTGGGCTTAACTGATAATCATTTTCTTTGCAGAACTTTAAAAATACCTTATACAGGTCGTCTGCGTTGTAATCCGGAAAATGCAGGGTTTTCTGGAAGCGGGATTTTAATCCCGGATTGGACTTGATGAATTTATCCATTAAATCCGGATATCCGGCAACGATTACGATTAAGTCATCCCGGTTGTCTTCCATAGCCTTTACTAAGGTATCAATCGCCTCCTGCCCGAAGTCTCCGCCGGGAGTCTCGTTAGCAAGAGCGTAGGCCTCGTCTATAAACAGGACGCCGCCCATGGCTTTGTCGATTACTTCCTTTACTTTAATGGCAGTCTGTCCCATATAGGCCGCCACCATGCCGGAGCGGTCCACCTCTACCATGTGCCCTTTGGACAGTATGCCCAGTGCGCAGTAGATTTGGGCGAGGAGACGGGCAACGGTCGTCTTGCCGGTTCCCGGATTGCCGGTGAATACAAAATGTCTGGTGACGGAGGGGGCCTTGAGACCGTTGTTCCGCCGAATCTCTATGATTTTTAACAGGTTAATCAGGTTTTTCACATCCGCTTTTACAGAATCTAAGCCGATTAAATCGTCTAATTCCTTTAACAGGGAATCCAAATCCTCCTTTGTCTTGTCGCCGCCGGAAATGGTGCCGATAAAGGGAGTTTCGCTTTGGGTTGCGGTCTCTTCTCTGGCCTGCCGCTTAAAGGGAATGCTGTCTGGTCGGCTTTTCGCCTGGCCGCCGCTTTTCACATAAGCTTTGGCTTTGCTTTCCAACATGAACCGATAGCGGGTAAGCTGGTTGACTTCGGCTACGCCCATGTGTTTGCAGGTAGCTAAAAAGTCCTCGCCTATTGCCTGAAATAGGAGAATGTATAATTTTTTAATATCGTAATACTTGGATTCGTGTACGATAAAATCTTCTTTTCCATAGTCTAAAAAGTAGCACATGGAGGCGGGAGGATCATTTAAAAAATCATCTCTGGAAACAATACTTTCCGTTGCAAATTTCCGCATGGTCATCTCGTCAAAACTGTATCCAAAGGATTTGTTGATATAGCGGATTTCATCCTTTTCGACTACATGATCTGCAATGGTAAGAAAGACAAGAAAGTTGCGCAGGTCTATGCGCAGAAGTTCTTTGACGCTTCCGTCTTCGTTCATGCCTTGTTTCATTATATGTTTATCAATCTGTTCTGCTATGGATATAGCGGTTGTATATAAGTGCTGGGTTTCTGAATCCATATATGCCTCCTGGAGCATGGAAAAGCAGCAGTGGTTTAACAATCCTGCTTTTGCCGGTATTTATCATATACATTTATAATAACAAAAATGGAAACGGGTTACAATATTCACATTGTATTTTTTTTCGGGATAGAGTATACTAATCCCACTATAAAAATTAGAGGATTGAAAAGACAGGAGGATGAAACATTGAACTGGTTACATGTTAAAAAATGGATTGGCTATGGCCTGATTGTGGCACTGTTGTGTCTTTTTGTCATACATTTTGAACGCATTGCAGGCTGGGGCGGCATGCTGTTTTCTGTTGCCTATCCGCTGCTGCTTGGATGCGTCATGGCCTATGTGTTAAATATTTTAATGGTCCGTCTGGAACGAATCTATTTTCCCCGCAGTAAGGCGGCGTGGGTTAAGAAATCCAGAAGAGGGGTATGTATTCTGCTCTCCCTTACGATTTTGATTTTAATTGTATTTTTTGTACTGTATCTGGTTATTCCCCAAGTGGTGGATTGCTTTGTGATTATTTCCAAAGATGTGCCGGAGACGCTCCACAGGGCGGTTCAATTTCTCATCGATAAATCAGATGAGCTTCCCACTCTGCAAAAAAGGCTTCAGGATATTAATCTGGACTGGGGGAACATCATCAATAAAGTGTCAAAGGGCGTGATGACGGGAACAAGGGGATTTCTGGCGTCTGCCACCACCCTTGTGGGTTCCTTTGTGGGCGCTGTGGCCAATGTGGTCGTTGGCCTGATTTTCAGCATCTATGTTCTTTCCTGCAAGGAGGAAATCAGGGATAAGATAAACCGGGTGATGAAAGCCTTTATGAAACATACGGTATATGATAAAACCATTTATGTGTTAGGCGTGGTGGACGAAAGTTTTTCTAACTTTATTTTAGGACAGGTTACGGAGGCTGTGATTTTGGGAACCCTTTGCAGCATTGGCATGTCGCTGCTTAAGCTGCCCTACGCCGGTTCTATCGGCGCACTGGTGGGGCTTACGGCGTTGATTCCGGTATTTGGCGCCTATATCGGCGCTGTGTTAGGCGCGTTTATGATTGGTACTGTGGATATAAAGCAGATGCTCCTGTTCTTGATTTTCCTTGTGATTTTGCAGCAGTTAGAAGGCAACCTGATCTATCCGAGGGTGGTGGGTTCCTCCATCGGCCTTCCGGGAATATGGGTGTTAGCGGCAATCATTATCGGCAGCGGCCTCGGCGGCGTGGCGGGAATGCTTCTCGGAGTGCCTGTTGCGGCCTCCTGTTACAAGCTGCTTCGGAACGCTACCCGAAAGCGGGAGGAGCAAAACGGAATGAAGCCGGACAATCCGCTGCCTTTGTAGAATCCATTCCGCCTGACAAGATTTCTTTTGCGGAGGCTGTTGCGGATATTCGCCTGCGTGATTTTGGTGAAAATTGCAGAAAATTGTTGACATATTTGTGATATTTTGATAAAATTTGCCCTACTAATATATTTTATGAGGAGGATGAATATATGTTATCATCATTTATCGCAGCTTATGACTCGAGCTATGACGCTTTGGGCACAGCGATAGCTCAACTTTCTGGCGCTACTGGTATCGTGATTCTGATTGTGTCAGTTTTAGTAATTGTTGCGCAGTGGAGAATGTTTACCAAGGCAGGTGAGCATGGCTGGGCAAGTATTATCCCGTTTTATAACAATTATGTATTATTCAAGATTGCTATGGGAAATGGATGGTTATTCCTGTTATGCCTTGTTCCGGTAGTGAATTTTGTAATTATGATTGTCTGCATGTTTAAGCTGGCAAAAGCGTTCGGCAAGGGCGTTGGCTTTGGTTTCGGACTTTGGCTTTTAAGCCCGATTTTCATGATGATTCTTGGCTTCGGTTCCGCAGAGTATGTGGGCGTGGAATAATATTTCAGATAATAGGAAAGCTGTCTCTGTTGAGGCAGCTTTTTTTGATGTCATGGAACAAGCGCCGGATGTGGAAAATTGGCTTGAAAAAGCAGTTTTATGATGGTACAATAGAGTGCGTATGTCAGAATATTATGATAAGGAGTTGAGATTATGTCAGGACATTCCAAATTTGCAAACATTAAGCATAAAAAGGAAAAGAACGATGCGGCAAAGGGAAAGATTTTTACCATTATCGGAAGGGAAATCGCAGTGGCCGTTAAGGAAGGCGGTCCGGACCCGAACAATAATTCCAAACTGCGGGACGTTATTGCCAAGGCCAAGGCCAACAATATGCCCAATGATACGATTGAGCGGGGAATCAAGAAGGCGGCGGGAGATGCCAATTCCGTTAATTATGTCTCCATTACATATGAAGGTTATGGCCCCAATGGAACCGCCATTATCGTAGACGCGCTTACGGATAACAAGAACCGGACGGCTTCTAATGTGCGGAACGCCTTTACCAAGGGAGGCGGCAATGTGGGAACCACAGGCTGCGTATCTTTTATGTTTGACCAAAAGGGGCAGATTATCATCGCCAGGGAAGACTGCGATATGGAGGCCGACGATTTGATGATGATTGCCTTAGACGCAGGGGCGGAGGATTTTGCCGAGGAGGAGGACAGCTTTGAAATTCTCACTGCGCCGGAGGATTTTTCCGCAGTCAGAGAAGCTTTAGAGAAAGAAAATATTGTCATGGCGTCCGCCGAGGTGACAATGGTGCCCCAGAATTATGTGGAGCTGACCAGCGAAGAAGACATTAAAAAGATGAACCGGATACTCGATATGTTAGACGAGGATGACGACGTTCAGGCGGTATATCATAACTGGGATGAATAAGGAATAAATATATGGCTGAATAAACGGGAGCACTCCGGCGTGGACTGCTCCCGTTTTTTTATAGTTCCTGTTTATACATTGTCTTGTCAAATTCCGGGTTGAAGTAATAGAAATTTTTGGAGTCCATTTTCTCCTTTGTCATCTCCAAGGCTTCACCGAAACGCTGAAAGTGTACGATTTCCCTTGCCCGCAGGAATTTGAGGGGCGCCCGTACATCCGGGTCGTCAATCACCCGCAGCAGGTTGTCGTAGACGGTTCTGGCTTTTTGCTCTGCGGCCAGATCTTCATATAAATCCGCCATGGCGTCTCCCTTTGACTGAAATTCCAGGGAAGTAAAAGGCACGCCGGCTGCCGCCTGGGGCCACAGACCAGTGGTGTGGTCGATATAGTAGGCGTCAAAACCGGCAGTTTTGACTTCCTCCGGCGTCAGATTTTTGGTGAGCTGATAGACCATGGCGCAGATAATCTCCATATGATTGATTTCCTCTGTGCCAATATCCGTAAGCAGGCCGCCCACTTTTTTTACTGGCATGGAATACCGCTGTGCAAGATAGCGCATGGACGCGGAAAGCTCTCCGTCGGGCCCGCCGTACTGGCTGATAATCAACTGGGCTGTCTTCGGACAGGTTTTTTTAATTTTTACTGGAAATTGTAATCTTTTTTCATAACTCCACATTAGATCAGTCCTCCTTCCCAGGGTGCAGGGCCTTCTCCCCAGCCGTAGCAGTTGCAGTCTTTATTTCCGGTAATCATGGAAATCTGCGTCAGCGGATAATATTGGTCTGCATATTCTGTCAACAGTTCAAGCCTTTTTTGCAAAAGCTCCTTAAATAAAGGGAGCCCTTTCGGGCAGTCCGGGTGCGTGTCTAAATATAGTGTCAGGTCATTTATGGCGAAGCTTATGGCAGAAAGTTTGCTCATCAGGCTTTCCCGCTGGGTTTCTTCCGGACTTGACGCGATGGAGGTGGATTTTAAATTGCTGTCCCCTTCCTCTGCTTTATAAAAGGGAAGATTTAAGCAGGGAAACAGGGTTCCTTCCTTAAGGGAAGTTTCATAGTCGTAGGGTTCGCACCAGTTTTGTCTGGGAACCGACGCCATGGCGAGGATCTCCGGACAGGTGCAAAGATTGGTATCATCCATAAAGATTGCCTCCTTTCAAAATGAAAAGTTACAGTATTATTTTTTGCAATTTCCGGTTTTGTATAAGGTCAGTTATTACCAGATACATAAGGAAAAATTTTCCATTTTGAAAGGAGGCAGCAGAAATGGTTATGCATTTTTTCGGAACAGATTTTTTAATAATTCCATCATCTTAGGAAGTTCAATCGGTTTGGCCAGGTGGCCGTTCATGCCGGTAGCCAAAGCCTGCTCCCGGTCTTCCTCAAAAGCGTTGGCGGTCATGGCGATAATGGGGATATTGGCAAGCTCCGGATTATCCAGGTCGCGGATAAAGCGGGTGGCGGCGTATCCATCCATAATCGGCATCTGGATATCCATAAGAATCAGGTTGTAGTACCCCGGTTCTGCCTGTTGCAGCATATCGCAGGTTACCTGGCCGTTCTCGGCACATTCCACAACAAAACCGGCTTCCTGTAAAAGTTCAGCCGCAATTTCCCGGTTCAGTTCGTTGTCCTCGGCCAATAGAATCCGTTTGCCTGTAAAATCTTCATGCAGGGCAGGAGAATCCTCTTTTTGCGGCGTAATTTCTTCTGCATGGCCCAGATTTTGCTCTAACGTATGGTGCAGGTCGGAGGCGAACAGCGGCTTGCTAATAAATCCGGTAACGCCTGCCTTGCGGGCCTCTTCCTCTATATCGGACCAGTCATAGGCGGACATAAGGATAATCGGAGAGTCTTCCCCTACAACTTTCCGGATTTCCCGGACGGTTTCTATACCGCTAAGCTCCGGCATGGACCAGTCGATGATGTAGACCTCGAAAGGATCGGCCATTTCCACAGCTTCTGTGGTACGGGCAATGGCTTCCCTGCCGGATAGCGCCCATTCCGCCCGCATGCCAATCTGGCGGAGCATTTTGGATACGCTCTGGCAGCAGACCATATCGTCATCTACGACAAGGCCCCGGAAACCGCTTAGCTCGGCAATCGGAGCCATTTCTTTATGATCGGAGCAGAAACGGAACTTCAGATTTACAGTAAAGGTGGTGCCCTTTTGCGGCTCGCTTTCCACGCAGATGGTGCCGCCCATCATATCCACAATATTTTTGGTAATCGCCATGCCAAGGCCGGTTCCCTGAATGCCGCTGACTGTGGAGGACTGCTCTCTTGTAAAGGGATCAAACACAGTATCGGTAAATTCCGGACTCATGCCGATGCCTGTGTCGCTGACCTGAAATTCATACAATCCATGTTCAGGGGAGGAAGAAGGCTTTTGGGTAACCCGGATTGCTACAGTGCCGCCGGCAGGAGTAAATTTGATGGCATTGGAGGTTAAATTTAAGAGAATCTGATTGAGCCTCAGTCTGTCACAGCAAACCTCCTCGTCTTCTACGTCCACAGTATCGATAAATAATTCCTGATGCTTGGCGTGAATATCAGACTGAATCATGTCTCGCAGACTTTGCAGAATCTCGGCCAGATTTTCCGGATGCTCGTTAATGGTTACCTTGCCCGATTCAATGCGGCTCATATCCAGTACATCATTGATGAGGGAAAGCAGATGATTGGAGGCTTTCGCAATCTTGGACAGATAATCCATGGCCCGGTCATGGTTGTCTAAATGGGTAGTGGTTAGGGCAGTGTAGCCGATAATGGCATTCATCGGCGTGCGGATATCATGGGACATATTGTTGAGAAAGGTTGTCTTGGCCCGGTTGGCGGAATCTGCAGCTTGAAGAGCCTCAGAGAGCTCTATGGTTTTTTCCTTCAGTTCGCCGGTCGCCTGCTCTACCTGCTCCTTTAATTTCCGCTGGTTGCGGGTTCGGACTGTCAGCATGGCCAGGGCAAACAAAAGCAGAAGAATGATCATGACGCCTGCCACACAGTATATGGGATTCTGGTATAAAAATCTGATCAGGCTGATGCTTCTTTCCCTTCCGGCATCAATTTCCCGGGACATAATGGTGTCCAGTTCTGCATCGGTAATGCTGTCGGCTCCCTTATCCAGAAGGGATAAGAGGTAACGGCCGCCCTGCACATTATTTTTTACGGCATAGGACAGTGAGGTATCCCCAAAGACAACGGAGGAAAGCCGGTTGCGGGCATCCTGTTGGACATACATTTCTGCCGTGTAGGAATAGAGGATGGTGGCGTCGGCGTCTCCATTTAGTACTGCCTGAACACACTCGTCCGTGGTGGGATACCGGGTGATGTTATCTTCTGAATAACGGCTGGCAATCAGGTTGCTAATGGCGTCCGCCCGTTCCATGGTCGCCAGTTTCTCCGCATTTCCGGTAAAACCGTCCAGGGTCAGACGGGCAAAGTTGGTCTGAAAGTAGGGGACAGTAATTTTGTAGCCTTCTTCCTCTGCCAGATAGTAATCGCCGGCAAAATCCAGCACTACATCCGCCGCGCCGGAAGCCCGGAGAGCATAGTATTCATTTCGGTCTTTTACCGGTATATATTCATATGTAAGGCCAAGCCGCTTGGCTAAAATGTCAAAAAGGGAGGGGAGAATTCCCTGAGCCTGTCCGTTCCGGAAGTAGCAATAGGGAATCCGTTCCGGATTGAACAGCAGCCGGAGAGGTTTGCCTGAGGCGCGATGCTCCTCCAAAAAAGCCCGCTCGTTAGCATTTAAGATGATAGAGCCGTCCTGGTTGGTGGCATAGTAGGTCTCGTGAAGCAAATCCCGCCAGTTGGGATCGTGGAGATCCATCTCATTGATTGCAGCATTAATCTGATCCATCAGGTCTTTGCGGTCTTTCCGGGTGCAGATATAGAAGGGACTTGCGTCAAAGGACTCCAGCAGCCATTCATTTTCCAAAAGCCGCAGGCTTCCGGTTACGGCGCCGTCAACCTTCCCCTCCTGAAGGGCGGCGGAAAGTTCATCCTGCCCGACAAAATATACCGGCTTGAAGGTAAAACCATGGTCTGCCGCAAACTGCTTAAAATTGGCGTTTTTGGAGTTATCCTTTAACATACCCACGGTAATGCCGTCATAGGTGGAATAGTCGCCCTCTACAATATCTGAATTTCCGGCTTTTACGGTAAAAATAGTAGAATTGACACCGATGTCCTGATTGGAAAACAGAAATTCTTTTTCCCGTTCGGGAGTTTTGGAAACGGAGGTGACAATATCTATTTCGCCGTTTCGCAGCATGTCAAGGGCGTCGGCGTAAGATTTATCATAACCCACATATTCATAAGACCAGCCGGCATGGATGGCCAGCCGTTGTAAAAATTCATAGCCGTATCCGCTCCGGTGGCCGTCCTCCTCGATTGTATGATAGCCGGAAAAGGCAAAAAATCCTACCTTAAGAACCTCCGGTTGTTCTTCTGTCTGTTTGGCGGCGCAGGCGTTAAAGCAGGGCGCTGCTAACAGCAGTGCGGCCAGTACAATATATATCGGGCGTAACCTTTTCATGAA
Source organism: uncultured Lachnospiraceae bacterium (assembly GCA_947625015.1). Classification (GTDB taxonomy): domain Bacteria; phylum Bacillota; class Clostridia; order Lachnospirales; family Lachnospiraceae; genus CAG-590. The sequence goes on from CANQMR010000016.1 coordinate 36,570, forward strand.
ATGTGTCCTCCTTTGCAGCAAGCAGTTCTTTTATATTCATTCGTACATGAAAAAAATAAATCTAACTTATTATAAAGGAAAAGTTTTTGGTATTCAAGGCTAACCGGAAAAAGATAGGGCATTTTCCGTTACCGGGAAGAAGCGGCGCTTTTACATATGGAAACCGGCAATTTACTTTTGTACCCCGATATGGTATACTGTCCTTCGCACAGAACGAGGGGACAGCGGATAATCTGAACAGTTACAGCAGGAGGAAAATTATGGTGAGAAGCGGCGTCTATATGATATTTGGTTATTTGTGCGGAAGTATTCTTTTTGCCCGGATTTTTGCAGCAATATTCAAAAAAGGGGATATTACGGCGCAGAGCAGGGACGGAAATCCGGGAACGGCCAATGCGTTTTTGTACGGCGGGTTTTGGTGCGGTATGCTTACCCTGTGCGGTGACCTGTTAAAAGGCATGCTTCCGGTTTATCTGTATTTAAGGGGAAAAGGATTAGCCGATTGTGGGACAGGTCTGATTTTTGTCCTGATTGCGCCGGTAATTGGGCATATTTTTCCGATTTTTAACGGCTTTCATGGCGGAAAGGGGATTGCCGTTACCTTTGGCTGCCTGTTAGGCCTTCTTCCTGATCTTTATCCGGCTGCGATTCTGGCGTTTATGTTTATCTTTTTTTCCCTGGTTATACGGATTACGCCCCATTACGACAGAACCATATGGTCGTACCGGTGCGCGGCGGTCTGTATGCTTTTCCTTATTAAAAATATTTATATGAAAGCGGCGTTTTTGATTATTGCGCTTGTCGTGAATACAAATATGAAGGCGGCAGACAAAAAAGAAGAGAAATGTCAGGTGAGAATACTATGGATGCATTAATATTATCCTGCTCTACCGGGGGCGGGCATAATGCGGCGGCGGAGGCCATGGCCGAGGAATTGAAAAGACGGGGACATCATGTGGATTTATTAGATCCCTATACGTTAACCGGAAAGAACCGGGACAGGCTGGTCGGAAACAGCTATGTGAAATGCGTCCAAAGCATGCCTGGATTGTTTGGCTTTATATATAAACTTGGAAACGCATACCGGCATCTGCCTGTAAAGTCGCCGGTATTCTGGGCCAATAAAAAGGCAGCGGACTGTATGGAGGAATATCTTAAGCAGCATATATATGATGTAATCCTGATAACGCATATATTTCCGGGGGAGATATTGACGCACTTGCGGCGGCGGGAAATTTTCCTGCCCCCGCTCATTTATATTGCTACGGACTATACCTGTATTCCCTTTACGGAGGAGATAGAATGTGATTATTTCATTATCCCTTCCGGGGCGCAGAAGGAGGAATTTTGTTCCTGGGGGATCGCGCCGGAGAAGGTAATCCCCATAGGCATTCCGGTAAAAAGCACATTCCGGGAAAAGGAAAACCGGGAAGAGGCGCTTTCCCGGTTGGGACTGGATTTTCGGAATCGCTATATTCTGCTGGCAGGCGGCAGTATCGGAGCGGGGCAGATTGCCAGGGCGATTGACATTTTACAGGAGTATCTCAATGCGCATGGCGAGGTAAGGATGATTGTTGTCTGCGGTACCAACGGGAGCCTGTATGAAGAGATGAAAAAGAGATATGGGGCTGCGCCGCAGATTCTTTTGTTAGAACGAACGGACGCAATGGCGGAATATTTAAAAGCCTGCGATATCTACATATCAAAGCCGGGCGGGGTATCCTCCACAGAGGCGGCGGTGGCCGGGGTTCCCCTGATCCACATACCTCCCATACCCGGATGTGAGACAAAGAACCGGAAATTTTTCTCGGACTGCGGAATGAGCGTGGCGGTTTCTAATCTGAAAAAGGACCTGCTTCCGGCAATCCGTCTGCTGTCGGATAAAGAAACGGTGAAGCATATGGAAAAGGCTCAGAAAAGGGAGATTGATGAAAGGGCGGCGGAAAGAATTGCGGATTTTGCGGAGAAGGCGGCGGATCATGCGAGGCAGATGGCAGGCTTTGCGGAGCGCGCCGTATCTGCTAACGCTTCCGCGTCTTAATTCCGATGATTTACTTTTGAGCCTTACTATGCTATACTACCATAGGTATCAGGGCTCTTGTTAAACGGAGCTTTTACTGTGGAAAAGGACATAAAAGGAAAGGAGCTTGGCGGCAGAATAAGCCAAAGGAGATTAAGATAAAATGAAACTAGGTATCGTAGGACTTCCCAATGTGGGAAAAAGCACATTATTTAACTCGTTGACAAAGGCCGGGGCAGAGTCGGCCAATTATCCATTTTGCACCATTGACCCGAATATCGGCGTGGTTCCGGTGCCGGATGAGCGGATTGAGGTATTGACGAAAATGTACAATTCCAAAAAGACGGTTCCGGCGGTTATTGAATTTGTGGATATTGCGGGACTGGTTAAAGGGGCCTCTAAGGGAGAGGGCTTAGGCAACCAGTTCTTATCCAATATCAGAGAGGTGGATGCCATTGTCCATGTGGTGCGCTGCTTTGAGGATTCCAATGTGGTCCACGTGGACGGAAGCATTGACCCTCTGCGGGATATTGAGACCATTAATTTTGAACTGATTTTTTCAGATATAGAAATCTTAGACAGGAGAATCGCCAAAAATTCCAGGGCAGCCAATAACAACAAGGACATTGCCAAAGAAGTGGAATTTATGAAGCGGCTTAAGGCGCATTTGGAAAACGGCAAGCTGGCGATTACTTTCGAGACAGAGAGTGAAGATGAGGAAGTCTGGATTTCGGAATACAATCTTCTTACCAGAAAGCCGGTGATTTTTGCAGCCAATGTTTCCGAGGATGATTTGGCGGAGGACGGCGGCAATAACGCCTATGTGAAGGTGGTAAAAGAGTATGCAGATGAATATGGCAGCGAGGTCTTTGCGGTCTGCGCACAGATTGAACAGGAGATTTCCGAATTAGAAGAGGAAGAAAAGAAAATGTTCTTAGAGGATTTGGGCTTGTCCGAATCCGGATTGGATAAATTAATCCGCGCCAGCTATTCCCTGTTGGGACTGATTTCATACCTCACCTCCGGCGAGGATGAGACGAGGGCGTGGACGATTAAGAAAGGCACCAAGGCGCCCCAGGCCGCCGGTAAAATCCATACGGATTTTGAGCGGGGATTTATCCGGGCGGAGGTAGTCAATTATACCGACTTGGTGGAGAACGGTTCTATGGCGGCGGCAAGGGAGAAAGGGCTTGTCCGCTCCGAGGGCAAGGAATATGTAGTGCAGGACGGAGATGTAATCCTGTTTAAATTCAATGTGTGAGTATATGGTAAGGACAGGAGGAGAAACCTTATGTATGAAATTCGTTTTCCCAATCTGGGAATTGTCCTCAACAATATAAAGGATGGTTTTTTCATTGGGAATTTCAAAGTGCAGTTCTATGGCGTGGTCATAGCTGTCGGTTTTATTCTCGGGTATCTGCTGGTTGCCAGAGAGGCCAAGCGTACAGGCCAGGACCCGGAGCTGTATCTGGACTATGTGCTGTGGATGGTCATCCCCGCCATACTGGGAGCCAGAATTTATTATATTTTGTTCAGTCTTGATGATTTTATCGTCAAAGGACAGCCTTTAAAAGACACTGTATTTAAGATGCTGAATATCCGCGGCGGAGGTCTTGCTATATACGGCGGCGTCATTGCGGGCATCATTACCCTTATTATCTTTGCAAGGAAGCGTAAAGTTAAAATTACGCTGATGTTAGACACCTGCGCTATGGGCCTGTTAGTGGGACAGATTTGCGGCAGATGGGGGAATTTTTTTAATCGGGAGTGCTTTGGAGAATATACAAATTCTCCGCTTGCCATGGCCATTCCTGTGGATTGGTTCGGCGGGAAAAATTATCTGGTCAGCAAGGTAAGCAGCGGCGTAATTACCCAGAAGATGATAGACAATGTGCTGACTGTCGGCGGTAAAGAGTTTATTCAGGTTCATCCCACCTTTTTATATGAAGCTCTCTGGAATCTAATGGTACTGCTGATTATTTTTCTGTACCGCAGGTATAAAAAGTTTGATGGGGAACTGTCTGCCATGTATATCTGGGGCTATGGACTTGGCAGGGTGTGGATCGAGGGCCTTCGCACTGATTCTTTGATGCTGCCGGGGCTCGGCTTTAAGGTGTCACAGCTGTTAGCGGCTCTGTGCGTTGTCTGCGCTTCCATATATATCGTATTTAAGCGGATGAAGATGAATGGCGATGATGAGGGCATATAAACATATTCTATGCCGGACGCGCCGGAAAAAGAAAATGGTTCCAAATCGGGAACGCTTGCCATTTTCCTTTTCCGGCGCTGTTTGTTGGAGAAAGATGCAGATTTTTACAGCTCCGTCTCTTTCAGCGGAGTGTCCCAGGCGATATTATAGATCCAGCTTTTTTTCAGCTTTTTGTAATATTTCAGGCGGTCCGTCTTTCTTTTGCCTCGCCAGAACTGGTAGCCGAGTGTGTAACTTCCGACCATGTCATCCCATGAGGAGAAATTTTCCTGTAAAAGCCGGCAGGCCTTCAGCGCAATTCCAGAAGCCTCCTCGTATTCCATGCAGCCGCCCATATATGCGCCTCCGACAATGGAGAGGACACGCACGAGATCCCAGCCAAGCATTCCCTGTTTCGGATATTTTTGTTTCATTTCTTCTAACAGTTTCATCTGAAAATTTGTAAATCCCCATGATGTCTTTAATATCTTTATGCTTTCAGAGGATGTGGCGTTGCAGTATTCTTTGTATTTGCGGTTATAACCGGACGTTATGCAGTCCTCGGCATATTTTCTTGCGTTTTCAAGGGTAAGCTTTCCCCAGCCCCATTCATACAGTGTGACGGCGCGCTGTCTTCCGGCTTCCGATTGCCGGGTATTCCAGATATCGATGACGCATTTGTAATTGTTTCCAATGGTCGGCGAGCTGGCGGCAAGAATGAAATGCTGCGTCTTTGTAAGGCTTTTTTGGACTTCCGGGGCATTCTTTCCATACATTACTTCATTTTTTCGCACGAAAAAACCGATGATCACATACATGAAAAGGATAAAGAGAGTGCAGATAACGATCACTCCCGCAATGCCGAGAATGACCTGCCAGGGTTCAAGTACTCCGCCGCCAATGGATTTTGACGGTGCATTGTAGGACATCTGGGTGACGACGGGTTGCAGGGCTGCGGTAACGCTTAAAAAAGTATTCATAATAGATAATAGCTCCTTTCGTTTGTATATTGTATCATAAATGAAGAAAAAGTGGGGGAGTTTCCCACTTTTCTCCACAGGTTTCCCTGCCGCCGGGCAGAGAAAAAATCCCCCTATGCGTAAAAATGAAAGAAAACACAATATATATTGTGGAAAAATATAATGAAACACAATATGTTGTGGATTTTGTGATAAAATTGATGAAAAAACAGTGGGAAAATTGTGCAATATGTACAAAACTGAAAAGAAAATTTTAGCTAGATTTACAATGGAATATGGGCAAATCTTTTGTTGCATTATGTAACCTTATGGGGTACAATAGTGGTTGTAAGTGGTGGATTGTGGTAGACAGTGGTAAATTGTGGTGGATTTGCCAAAACCGTACCCATACTTACAGACGAAGGGAAGGTGAGGGAGATGTCCAAGGGATTAAAAGGTGAATACAATCATTCCGTAGATGCCAAGGGCAGAATGATTATCCCCTCTAAGCTGAGAGAACAGTTAGGCATGACCTTCGTGGTAACAAAGGGAATGGATCACTGCCTTCATGCTTATCCCAATAATGAATGGGAGATTTTTGAGGGCAAGTTAAGACAGCTTCCCACTACCAATGAGCAGACCAGGGCATTTAAGCGTTTTTTCCTGGGAAGCGCAGCGGACTGTGAAGTGGACAATCAGGGAAGAATCCTGCTTCCCGCCAGTCTGAGAAGCTTTGCAGGAATTACAAAAGATGTAACGATTGTCGGCGTTGGCGATCATGCGGAAATCTGGAGCAAGGAAACCTGGGATTCACAGAACAATGTGGATGACATTGATTTCAACGAGATTGCCAAGGGAATCGAAGAATTAGGAATTATCATCTGATGATGTTTTTCACCGGATGATGAGGGAGGATAAGCGTGGAATTTTCACATAAGTCAGTGCTTTTAAAGGAGACGATAGAAGGACTCCATATTAAGGAGGATGGAACTTATGTGGATGGCACATTAGGCGGCGGAGGACATGCATTTTATGTGTGTGAGCGCTTGTCCGGTAAAGGCAGGTTCATAGGAATAGACCAGGATGCAGCCGCCATTGAGGCGGCAGGCATCCGTCTATTACCATATCAAGATCATATACAGATTGACATTATCAGAGACAATTATCAAAAAATCCCTCAGGTCCTTAAGGAACTTGGCGTCAGCGGTGTTGATGGAATCGTTCTGGACTTGGGGGTATCCTCCTATCAGTTGGATACACCGGAGAGAGGATTTACATACAGGGTGGATGCGCCCTTAGATATGAGAATGGATCAAAGGCAGGAGAAAACTGCTAAAGATATAATTAACGGATACCCGGAAGCGGAACTTTACCGGGTAATTCGTGATTACGGCGAAGAACGGTTCGCTAAAAATATTGCCAGACATATATGTGAGGCAAGAAAGAACAAAGTCATTGAGACCACAGGAGAACTCAATGACATCATAAAGGCTGCTATACCAATTAGAGCTAGGTCTGCAGGAGGGCACCCTTCCAAAAGAACATTTCAGGCTGTCAGGATTGAATTAAATCAGGAACTGACCATTCTTGAGCAATCCATCGACCAAATGATAGACCTGTTAAATCCAAGGGGCCGAATATGCATCATTACGTTCCACTCATTAGAAGATCGGATAGTAAAGAGGATTTTTAGAACCAGCGAGAATCCTTGTACATGCCCTCCCGACTTTCCTAAATGCGTCTGCGGCAAGGTTTCAAAGGGGAAAGTGATAACAAAGAAGCCCATATTGCCGACGGAACAGGAGTTAGAAGATAATAAGCGCAGCAAAAGCGCAAAACTTCGGATCTTTGAAAAAGCCTGATTGGTACTGGTATAGAAAATACGACAAGAAGAATAAATACGCGATATCCCAATGATAAAACGTATTTAGAAGAGGGGAATGAAGACATTGAATCCAAGATATGATAACAGAGGGTATTACATCGAAGGTAATGCAGCAAGGAAGCTGAATACGGTACCTGAGCGGATTGAAAGGCCAGAACGGCAGCACAAAAAAGAGCGGCAGGTAAATGAGAGAATCAACAAAAACCGGAATCGTGCAAGAGCATTTGATTTAAGATATACAATGGCACTGACAGTTGCAACTGTATTTTTGTTTGTTTCCTGTATAAATATGCTTTCTATTCAGGCGGACATTACAGAGCAAAGACAGCAGATTGCATTGTTAGAAAGCAATTTGAACGAATTGACAGATACCAATGATGAGACGAGCAAAAGATTGGAAAGTTCTGTGGATCTTCCCAAAATCTATGATGTTGCTGTGAATGAACTGGGTATGGTATATCCGAAGACAGGCCAGATTGTCTCCTATGAGGCCAGCAATCCGGACTATGTAAAGCAGTTTATGGATATACCGGAGAATTAAGATCAGGTGATAATATGGCAAAGAAGAGAAAACGGTTTCTTGCAAGAATGCAGATGAAATTGTTTGTGGTTTTAATGATATTTATACTGCTTTTTATCGGGTTGATTGCCAGATTAATCTACATTAATGTAGAAGACGGAGCGAAATACGAAAAGACGGTACTAGCGCAGCAGCGGTATGACAGCATTGAGATCCCCTACAGGAGAGGGGACATATTAGACCGGAACGGAACGCAGCTTGCCACCAGTGAAAAAGTCTACAATCTGATTATAGAACCCAAAAATATACTTCAAAGTGATGAGGTAAAGGAAGCTACTGTATCGGCGCTTGAAAAATATTTCCAGCTTTCCGAATCGGATATAGATAAGGCGCTTAAAGATTCCACATCTTTATATAAAAAGATGCTGAAAAAATTAAGCTATGATAAAGTAAAACCTTTTACGGATTATCTGGCCTCTGATGATAAACAGGCGGAAAATGTAAAAGGCGTATGGTTTGAAGATGAATACGAGAGGTTTTATCCATATGGTTCCCTTGCCTGTCATGCTTTGGGCTTTACGGTAAGCGGCAATGTGGGACAAGGCGGAATCGAAGGCTATTACAGCGACGAGTTAAACGGAGTAAATGGAAGGGAATACGGATACCTGACAGAAGATATGAGTTTGGAGCGGACCACAAAGGAACCGGTCAACGGCTATAATGTGGTTTCGACCATTGACGCGAACGCCCAGACCATTGTAGAGAAAAAGATTGATGCTTTTATGAATGAAACGGGAGCAAAAAATGTATCTGCACTGGTTATGGACCCCAATTCCGGGGAAGTGCTGGCTATGGCCAATTCCAATAAATTTGATTTGAACGAGCCTTACGAGGACAGCGCTATTTCCTACCAGTTTAATCCACAGGACGGGGATGTGAAAACGCAGATTAAAGCCCTGTCTGAAGAGGAACGGCTGGAGTGCCTCAATAAGGCGTGGAGAAATTTTATTATATCCGATGGCTTTGAACCGGGTTCCACCTACAAAACCTTTACCATTGCGGGTGCAATCGAGGAAAGCGCCTTAAAGGGTGACGAAAGTTTCTTTTGCGGCGGAAGTTTAAAGGTAGAAGATGCAGAGATTAAATGCCATAATCATGAGGGACATGGCCAGGTGAACGTTGAACAGGCGTTGATGCAGTCCTGTAACGTGGCTTTAATGCAGATTGCGGAAAAAGAGGGGAGAAAGAATTTTTCCACTTATCAGGACGTTTTTGGCTTTGGCAAGACAACCCATGTCGATTTGGTTGGCGAGGCTGCCGGCATTGTCTATGATGAGAGCCGGTTAAATCCTGTGGAGCTTGCCACCTGTTCCTTTGGGCAGGGGCTTACCGTTACCATGATGCAGATCGGAACTGCGTTTTGTTCCGTAATCAATGGCGGGAATTATTATGAGCCCCATATGGTAAAGCAGATTGTGGATGAAAATGGCGGAATTATCAGTAATATAGAACCTACGGTTTTGCGGAGGACGATTTCCTCTGAGACGTCGGAATTTATGAGAAATGCGTTGTTTAAGGTAGTAGATGCCGGTACCGCCCAGAAAGCAAAGGTGGAAGGCTATACAATCGGAGGAAAGACTGGTACGGCGGAAAAAATACCCCGGGGCAATGGAAAATATCTGCTTTCTTTTATTGGATTTGCACCGGTGGAAAATCCCCAGGTTGTGGTGTATGTGACTGTGGACGAACCGGCGGTGGAAGATCAGGCAAGTTCTGGTCTGGGAACCATTATTGCACAAAGTATTTTTGAGGAACTGCTGCCCTATATGAATATATACCAGTCCGAGACGAAAAAGAGCGCCGGCGATCCGAATGTAGGAGATCAGATAGCGACACCGGTTTATGAAGGTACGGTACCGGAAGAACAGCTTTCGCAGGATTTGGAAAACGATACCGGGGAAAATACACAGGATAACCAGACAGAGGAAAATACAGGGGACGCCGGGACACAGGAAAACACAGATGAACAAAGCGGCGCAGACGATGGGGATTCCCAGACGGGAACCTCTTCGGAAACGCAGCCGGAGACGCAATAACAGACATATAGGACGAACCGCTGGTGGCTGGTTCTGTTAGATTGTAAAGGCATGGGTTACTTTGGGAGAAGTGAGTCATGCCTGGGTTTTTATATATTCCGGGGATGAAAAAGGCATTAGGAATATCTTTCTTTCTTTTGTAATATGTTTATAAAAAAAGAAATGCCGGTTTTCCCATGATAAAAACATATACCAGAAAAAAGACGTTCGTCATGGCTCTGCTTATGATATTTGCATTAGTGCTGTTGATTGTCAGACTTTCTTATCTGATGGTGGCAAGGTCTGAATATTATCTGCAAAAGGCAGAAGCGCTCCATGACAGGGAAAGAAGCATCAAGGCAAAGCGGGGAATAATCTATGACAGAAACGGCGTGGAATTAGCAGGCAACAAACCGGTGTGCTCGGTTTCCGTAATCCATTCCCAGATTACCGACGAAGACAAGGTGGTGGAAGCCTTGTGCCAAATCTTATCCTTAGAGGAAGAGACTGTGCGGAAAAAGGTACAGGCCAATACCATCCGGGAAAAGATTAAGAGCAATGTGGATAAAGCGGTTGCCGATAAACTTCGGGAATTACATTTAGACGGCGTTATGATAGATGAGGATTACAAGCGGTATTACCCGTATAACTCCTTAGCCAGCAAGGTGTTAGGCTTTACCGGCTCCGACAATCAGGGGATTGTGGGATTAGAGGTGGAATACGAGGAGGTGCTCTCCGGAACGCCGGGCAGTATCTTAACACTGACCGACGCTTACGGAATCGAGATTCCCAATGAAGCAGAAAGCAGGATAGAGCCGGTTCCCGGCAATAATTTATATACTTCGATAGACGTCAACATTCAAAAGTATGCCGAACAGGCGGCTGCCAAAGTGCTGAAGGCCAAGCAGGCAAAACGGGTATCTGTGGTTTTGATGAATCCCCAAAACGGAGAAATCTATGCCATGGTCAATGTGCCTGAATATAATTTAAATGAGCCTTATACTTTGGTCCATGTTGAAGATTTATATACAAAACAGGCAGAGGAGGAGACAGAAAGCGTATTAAAGGAAAATACGGAAGAGACAACGGAAAAGGAAAAAGAAAAATCCTGGGAGGAAATGACAGAGAAGGAGCGGCAGGATGCGCTGAATAATATGTGGCGTAATTTCTGTATCAACGACACCTATGAGCCGGGCTCCACTTTTAAGGTGGTGACGGCTACCGCCGCATTAGAGGAAAACGTGGTAAAGCTTGACGATACCTTTCACTGTCCGGGGTTTAGGATTGTGGAAGACCGGCGGATACGCTGCCACAAAAAGGGCGGCCATGGGACGGAAACCTTTAAGGAGGGAATTATGAATTCCTGCAATCCGGTGTTTATGGATGTGGGCGCAAGGGTCGGCGTATCCAATATGTATAAGAACTATGCGAAGTTAGGCCTGTTTGAACGGACAGGGGTAGATCTTCCCGGAGAGGCTTCCTCCATTATGCATAAGCAGGAAAATGTGAAGGCGGTGGAGCTTGCCACGATGAGTTTTGGCCAGTCTTTCCAGATTACGCCGCTTCAGCTTTTGCGGGCGGCCAGTGCTGTGGTAAACGGCGGGACGCTGGTGACTCCCCATTTTGGGATGTATGCGACGGATGAAGAGGGAAGGAAAACCAAAACTTTTGAATATACAGTAAAGGAAAATGCAATCCGGAAAGAAACCTCCGAGACCATGAAGGAACTTTTAGAGGCGGTGGTTTCCGGCGGTTCCGGCAGTAAGGGCCAGGTGGCAGGCTACCGGGTAGGCGGCAAGACGGCAACCTCTGAAAAACTTCCCAGAGGAACCGGTAAATACATTTCTTCCTTTATGGGTTTTGCACCGGCAGATCATCCCCAGATTATCGGTATTATTCTGATTGACGAGCCGGTGGGGGTTTATTACGGCGGAACCATAGCGGCGCCGGTTATGTCGGAAATGTTTTCCAATATTTTACCGTATCTGGGCATTGAGGCAGATTATCAAGAAGGGGAACAGGAGGTCATGGCCGTTGATTTTGAAGATACGGTGGAATGATTTTGAAAAAGCCAGCAAAAAAGACGGCGTTGACGGGGTTATGGTTGATAAAAAAAGGAAAAAGAATTATACTACTAAGGTATATGCAATAAAATAAGAATTACAAAAGGGTAGGAGAGATTATGGAATATGATTTTATGGTGTTGGCGCCAATATTGATTGCTTTTGGTATCAGCGTGGTATTAAGCCCGGTGATGATACCTTTCCTCAAAAAATTGAAATTCGGGCAGTTTGTCAGGGATGATGGACCGGAATCCCACTTGAAGAAGTCGGGCACACCCACCATGGGAGGACTGATTATACTTTGCAGCATTGTGGTGACCTCCCTGTTTTACATGAAGACGAATCCTGTGATTCTGCCGGTATTGTTTGTCACCTTGGGATTTGGCCTGGTGGGATTTTTGGACGATTATATCAAGGTGGTGATGAAGCGTTCCATGGGGCTTCGGGCATGGCAGAAAATGGTAGGGCAGTTTGTAATTACAGCAATATTTGCCTACTATCTGGCTAATTACACTGAGGTGGGCACTTCTGTGCTGATTCCGTTTACAGATGGGAAAATGTTAGATTTAGGCTTCTGGTTTTACCCGTTTTTATTCTTTGCGGTAATCGGTACGGTCAACGGCACGAATTTTACAGACGGACTTGACGGTCTGCTGTCTTCCATTACTGTCCTGACTGCCACCTTTTTTACGGTGGTTGCCATTGGAACCCGGTCGGGATTAGAGCCCATTACCTGCGCGGCGGTAGGCGCGCTGCTTGGCTTTTTGGTGTTTAACGTATATCCCGCAAAAGTGTTTATGGGAGATACCGGTTCTCTGGCTTTGGGCGGGTTGATTGCCGCTACGGCGGTTATGCTGCGGATGCCGATATATATTGTAATTGTAGGTTTTATCTACTTTGTGGAGGTCTTATCGGTAATCATACAGGTGCTTTACTTCAAAAAGACCGGCAAGCGTGTCTTTAAGATGGCGCCCATACATCATCATTTTGAGTTATCCGGCTGGCCGGAGACAAAAGTAGTTGCAATTTTTGCCATTATTACGGCTATTTTGTGTCTTCTTGGCCTGGTGGCTCTTTAGGCGGATAGTAAGGAACGGAGGATATTATGGATTTTCAGAAAAAAGTATTGGTTGCAGGTACGGGAAAAAGCGGTATTTATGCGGGGAAACTTCTGTTGGAAAAGGGAGCGGAGGTTGTATTTTATGACGATAAAAAGGATTTGGATGTAGAGGCGTTAATGAAGCAGTTTCCGGAGAACAGCCCGGTTCGCGTGGTACTTGGAAAGTTGAACGAAACTTTTCTGTCCGGCATTGACTATATGGTGATAAGCCCAGGCATACCGGTGGATTCTCCAATCGCTAATACAGTGCGGGATGCAGGCGTCCCCATTTTGAGTGAAATTGAACTGGCTTATCAGGCGGGGGCCGGACATTTAGCCGCCATAACCGGAACGAACGGAAAGACTACCACCACTTCTTTGGTGGGCGAGATTTTTGCGGTGTATACCCCCAATCATTTTACAGTGGGAAATATCGGGATACCCTATACGGAATCAGCCCTTCAGATGAACGAGGATTCCTATACGGTAGCGGAGGTGTCATCTTTTCAGTTAGAGACCATTGCAGAGTTTAGGCCCCATGTCAGCGCGATCCTCAACGTGACGCCGGATCATTTAAACCGGCATTATACCATGGAAAATTATGCGTCCGTTAAACTGGATATCTGTAGAAACCAAGGCCCTGAGGATTATCTGATTTTAAATTATGATGACGAGATAACCAAAGCCATGGCGGAGGATAAACGGGTGCAGGCGAAGGTCGTCTTTTTCAGCCGGTTACATAATCTTAAAGAGGGAATCTGCTTAGTGGGGGATACGGTGGTAATCCGGGAACAGGAAAAAGAGATAAAGGTGGCGGACACCAAAGATTTTATCCTGCCCGGCGGACACAATGTGGAAAATTACATGGCGGGAATTGCCGTTGCCTATTATATGGGGATTCCTTTGGATATCATTACAGAGGTAGTGAAGAAATTCAAGGGCGTGGAGCACCGGATTGAATTTGTCAGGGAAGTAAACGGCGTTGTCTATTACAACGATTCAAAAGCGACCAATCCGGACGCAGCGGTAAAGGGGATTCAGGCCATGAGCCGGAAGACGGTGTTAATTGGCGGAGGCCTGGATAAAAAGGTTCCTTTTGACGCATGGATTGACGCCTTTGACGGGAAGGTAAAAAAATTAATTCTTTTGGGGGAAACCGCGAAAGAAATTGCAGATACGGCGGCGAAGCATGGATTTACGGATGTGCTGTTTGTTAAGACGCTGGAAGAAGCGGTAGAAGAAGCGGCTAAGACTGCGGACAGCGGGGAGGCGGTTTTATTGTCCCCTGCCTGTGCAAGCTGGGATATGTTTGAAAGCTACGAGCAGCGCGGAGATTTATTTAAAGAGTATGTGAACAAGTTAGGAGCATAAGTATATGGCGGACAGAAGGCCTACCCCTCACAACAGAAGAAGACGGAGAAAAAAGATTTCCATGTTTATCCGGAGCAGCTTTTATGATTATACCCTGCTGTTTGTCGTGCTGTTTTTGGTTATCTTCGGACTGGTTATGGTATATAGCACCAGTTCCTATACGGCGGAGATGAAAATGGGAAGCGCCACCTATTATCTGATAAGGCAGGGCGTCTTTGCGGTGCTGGGAATTGCGGCTATGCTGTTTATCGCAAGAATGGATTATCACTGGTGGAAGAAGTTTTCCATGCTGATTATGATCGTTGTCCTTTTCCTGCTGGTTCTGGTGCTGATTATAGGCAAGACGGAAAACGGCGCAGTCCGGTGGCTACAGATTGGATCCATCCGTTTCCAGCCCTCCGAGGTCGCCAAAATCGGAATCATTCTGTTTACGGCCCACATGGCTACGGTGAAGTCGGCAAGAATTGGGGATTTGAAAATTATGGTAAAAGTAGTTTTGGTACCCATGATTGCGATTGCGCTGATTGCTTCTGAGAACTTAAGTACAGCGATTATCTGTTCTGCCATTACCCTGATGATTGTCTTTGTCACCAGTCCCAAGGTAAAGCAATTCCTTATTATGGGCCTGTGCGTTGTCGGACTGATGGGAGTTTTTCTGATGATTGCTTCTTACCGGTTAGAGCGGATTAAGATATGGCTGAATCCGGAAAAGTATGAAAAGGGTTATCAGACACTCCAGGCGTTGTATGCGATTGGATCCGGAGGGATTTTTGGAAAAGGATTAGGCCAGAGCATACAAAAGCTGGGATTTATTCCGGAATCTCATAACGATATGATTTTTTCCGTAATCTGTGAGGAACTGGGTTTGTTCGGCGCTATCTGCGTGGTTGCGCTCTTTGTCATCTTAATCTGGCGGTGCGTGATGATTGCCATGAGCGCGCCGGATTTATATGGCGCTTTGATTGTTGTGGGGGTTGTGACCCATATCGCGGTGCAGGTCATCATCAATATCGCGGTGGTTACCAATTCCATTCCCCCAACGGGAGTACCACTGCCTTTTATCAGCTACGGAGGTACGGCGCTTGCCTGCCTGTTGGCAGAGATGGGCCTGGTGTTATCTGTGGCAAGGCAGATCCGGATGCCAAAGGAATATTAATCACAAAATCCAATCTTTAGCATATGATAGTATATATGCCAGAGATTGGATGTGGATTTCTTGAGAGCAATCAGTGTAAAAGAGGTCAGTAAGTTAAAGGGAAATATAGAAATCCAGGGTTCAAAAAATACGGTTTTGCCCATTATGGCGGCCACCCTGTTAAGCTCCGGGGTATCCGTAATCTATAACTGTCCCGATATTGATGATGTGGCGGTGATGTGCCGGCTTTTGGAATGTCTGCATGTAAAAACAGAAAGGAAGGGAAATACCCTTACCATAGATACTACCGAGGCGGATTATGAACCGCTTCCCCTGTCCCTAACCGGGAAACTGCGTTCCTCTGTTTTGCTGTTGGGACCGATTCTTGCAAGATGGGGAAAAGCCCAGATTGGTATGCCCGGCGGATGTGCGATTGGCTTGCGGCCGATAGATATTCATTTAGAGGGGCTGATGAAGATGAATGTAGATATAAAGCTGCGCCGCGATATTCTTAATTGCTCTACTTTTTATCTTCAGGGCTGCGATTATCATTTGCGTTTTCCCAGTGTGGGGGCTACGGAGAATCTGATTATGGCGGCAGTGGGCGCCAGAGGAAGAACGATATTAAGAGGGGCGGCGAAGGAGCCGGAGATTGTAGAACTTTGTAATTATCTGCTCTCTATGGGAGCGCTGATTGAAGGCGTTGGCACAGATGTTTTGGTGATTAAAGGCACAGACGAACTGACTGCCTGCGATTACTGTAATATATACGACAGGATTGTGGCGGGAACGTATTTACTGATGGCTGCCGCTTTGCCGAGTGACATTACGCTTACAGGCATAGACGATATACATTATATGAAAAATATTATTAAGGTGGCGTCCCAGATCGGGGTCAGCGTGGTGAAAATGGAAAACTGCCTGCATATTCAATCTTTTGGAAAAACAGACAGCGGAGATTTTGAAACAGGAATTTATCCGGAGTTCCCGACAGACTTGCAGCCGGTTTTGATTGCGGTACTGCTGAAAGCAAGACAGAATAGCAGCGTGACGGAAAAGGTTTTTGAAAATCGTTTTGGCATTGTCAGCGAATTGGAAAAATTAGGCGCGCAAATCACAGTAAAAGGCCAGAGGGCCGAAATTAAGGGAAATTCACAACTTTACGGGCATACGGTAAAAGCTGCGGATTTGCGGCAGGGAGCTGCATTAGTTGTGGCGGGCTTGTTTAGCAAAGGATATACAACGATAACCAATATTTCCTACATTGAACGCGGATATGAAGACATTGTAAGGGATTTGCAGTGCGTAGGTGCGGAAATCACCTATGTGTAAGGGAGAATTATGAGTGAAAAACAGGAGAAAGTAATAAAATTTAAGCCCAAAAGAAAAGGCGCGGTTGCCGGAGGGATTCTCGTGGCCATACTGATTTTTCTGATATTCTTTTTCACCGGCTTTAAGATTGAGGAAATTGAAGTGACGGGCAACAAGCATTACTCTGCGGAGCAGATTAAAAATTTTGTTCTTGAAAATGGATATATTAATAATACGGTGCTTCTTATGCTGAAAAATAAGATTCATCCGGTTAAAGAGATTCCTTTTGTGGCGAAAATAGAAGTGGAATATATGAATGTTCACAAAATTAGCATTACCGTATATGAAAAAGCCATGGCCGGCTGTGTGGAATATATGAATGAATACGTATATTTTGACCAGGACGGATATGTGCTGGAAATATCGCCTGATAAACTTGAGGATTCTCCCTGTATAGAGGGAATGTCCTTTGCCTCCATGGAATTGCACGAGAAACTTCCGATAGACGACGAAAACCGGTTTCGTATAATTTTAAAACTTACGCAATTAATTCAGAAATATGAGATACCCATTGAGTCCGTCCGTTTTACTTCAGATAATGAAATTGTTCTGGCGCATGAAAAAATCAGAATTGAATTAGGGGACGGCAGCAATTTAGAAGAGCAGATGGTAGACCTGAAACAGATTTTAGCGGGAATTTCCGGGAAAAAAGGAGTGCTGGATATGAAGGATTTTGACACAGCTTCCGGAACGGCGTCTTTTAAATTGGATGAAGATGCGGACAAAAAAAAGCCGGATTCCGGCAGTGAAGAAAAAACGGATTCCGGGGAAACAGGGGGTGAGACTTCTGAAGAGAGCACATCAGAGAATGATACAGAGGGGGAATAAGGAAAATAAATATAGAAAAAAAGCCATGAATCGTAAAATATAGCTTGATTATTTTGTAAAAAAACAGTATTATATATGTATATGTTTACATAAGAGAAGAAAATATTTAATTAAGGAGGAAAGAGCCTTGCTTGAAATAAAAACTTTTGAGGACAAAGGGCCTGCAAAGATTTTAGTCATTGGTGTGGGCGGAGCCGGTAACAATGCAGTGAATAGAATGGTGGATGAAAACATCACCGGGGTGGATTTAATTGCCATTAATACAGATAAACAGGTATTGGCTACATCAAAAGCACCGACAAAGATTCAGATCGGTGAAAAGCTGACCAAGGGGTTAGGCGCAGGAGCTAAGCCGGAGATTGGCGCCGGTGCGATTGAGGAGAACAGGGAAGAGATTACGGAACTGGTGAAAGATGCGGATATGGTATTCGTTACCTGCGGCATGGGCGGCGGTACCGGTACAGGAGCCGCTCCGGTGGTTGCCGAGATATCCAAGAATCTTGGAATTTTAACAGTAGGTGTTGTGACTAAACCTTTTTCTTTTGAGGGCAAGCCGCGAATGAATAATGCGCTGGCCGGTATTGACCGCTTAAAAGAGAATGTAGATACATTGATAGTCGTTCCGAATGATAAGCTGTTACAGATTTGCGACAAGCGGACCACTATTCCGGATGCGTTAAAGAAGGCGGACGAAGTACTTCAGCAGGGCGTGCAGGGCGTTACGGATCTGATTCAAAGTCCTGGTATTATCAATCTGGATTTTGCAGATATCCAGTCTGTTATGAGAGATAAGGGTATTGCGCATATCGGTATCGGCAGAGGAAGCGGAGAAGACAAGGCGGTTGAGGCAATCAAGCAGGCAATGGAATCACCGCTTTTGGAGACAACAGTTTCCGGCGCAACAGATATCATTGTGAACTTTGCCGGTAACATTGGAATGATAGAAGCATATGACGCAGTGAATTATCTGACAGAAGCTGCCGGTGAAGATGTAAATATTATTTTTGGAACGGTTGATAACGAAACTTTAGGTGATGAAGTGAGTATTACGATCATCGCAACGGGTATTGAGCGGGCGGCTAAGAAGAATACATATGGAAGTTTTGGACAAGCGATGTCTCCGTTTGCTAAACCGGCTATGGCACAGCCGGGAGTACAGCAGCCGGGAATGGGTATTTCCCAGCCTGCCGCAGCCATAACGGAGCCAACTGTTCAGGGAACACAAATTCCACAGACGCCGCCGCCGGCATTTAGTTCACAGCCGGCAGCCCAGACTCCGGATATGACGCAGAGCGGATTTGCGGCAGGACAAGCAGCGCCTACTTTTAGCGGACAGCCAATTACCACACCGCAGCCGAAGCCTGTAGCAAGGCCGTCTTTCTTAAATGGCACACAGGGCAGCGCTGTAAATAATCCAACGCAGACCACTCCTGTAACGACAGCCAGACCGCAGGCGCCGAGACAGGAAGCAGATGGCAGTATTAAAATACCTGAATTTTTGAAAAGAAGGTAAAATAGAGTCGTGACGATGGACAACACATCTGGCAGATGACCAATCTGCCGGATGTGTTTTTTTTGTGCGGCATGGACGGATTGATTCAGCAAATGCCGGAAGAACAAACGGATTACAGGAAATGATATAATCAGCAGACGCATTGCCTGTTTTCAGGAAATAGTGCGAAAGAGACGGAGCAGATTCGACCTTTTTAGATAAGGGCGTTGGCATATACTTCTGATTAAAGAAGCGGGAGGAAGATATTGCAGATAACCATTTATCTCGATGTTATATATGTTCTTAACTTCGTGGCAGACTTTTTTGTTTTATGGCTGACAGGAATCCTGTTGAAACAAAAAATTGTGCTATGGAGGGTATTAGCCGGAGCTGCCTTTGGCGCCGGTATGCTTCTTTTATTTGTCCTGTATCCCCGATTATTTATGGGAATGACAGGAATTGCCGCATATGCCGGAATCAGTATGGGAGCTGTTGTTATTTCCTATGGAGGAAAACAGGGAGGAGTTTTGAAACAATGGTTCCTTTCCACCACAATCATGATTTTAACCGGCAGTGTGATGAATTATCTGAAATACATAGGGCATACCGATACCCTGACGCTTTGCAGATGGCTTTTATATTTTACGGGGAGCGGTGCTTGCATTTTTGTTATTATTTATAGTCTGCGCTCTTTGGCGCAGACCGGAGAGCAGATTTTTAGGATTCGCTTGCAGCATGGCGGCAGGCGGACGGAAATTTACGTGTATCTCGATACAGGCAATCTGTTGTGGGATTCTCTGTTTGGGAAACCGGTCATTGTCTTAAGCGAACAGGCGCTTGCCGCATGTCTGACAGGGAAGGAGAAAGAGATCATAGAAAAATATATGGAAAGCGGGCGTTTAGATTATGAAAGCCTGCTGACAGGAGGAATACAAAGGAGGGATTGTTTTCATGAGATTGCATTTCAGAGTGTGGGAAACCCATCGGGAAAAATGCTTTGCATGCTGTTAGAGGAGGTAACCGTCTGCGGCGCGGACCGGGTATTAAAAAGGCAACCGGTGGCCATAGGCAGGGGGAGTCTTTTTGCGGGCAAAGCATATCAGGGACTGCTGCACAGGGAATGCATCTAACATATTTGGAGGATAGAAAAGTGAATATTATAAATAATGATAAATTTAAACTTACCATGATGCAAAGTGTGGCAAGTATGTTTTTCATGCCAAAAAAAGAGATACACTATATCGGTGGAGCGGATATTCTGCCCCCGCCCTTAGAGCCGGAAGAAGAAAAAAAACTGTTGGAAAAACTGGGGGAATTAAATGATACAGAAGTTAAAAGCATTTTGATTGAGAGAAATCTGCGGCTGGTAGTATACATAGCCAAAAAGTTTGACAATACCGGCGTAGGCGTTGAAGATCTGATTTCTATCGGGACAATCGGGTTAATTAAGGCGATTAATACGTTCAAACTGGACAAAAAAATTAAATTGGCGACTTATGCTTCGCGGTGCATTGAGAATGAAATATTAATGTATTTAAGACGAAGCGCAAAGACCAAAATGGAGGTATCCATTGACGAGCCCTTAAATGTGGACTGGGATGGAAACGAACTGCTTTTGTCTGACATTTTAGGAACGGAGGAGGATATCATTTACCGGGATTTGGAGGACGAGGTAGATAAAGAACTGTTAAAAAATGCCATGACAATATTAAGCGCAAGAGAAAAGACCATAATCGACTTAAGGTTCGGCCTGAGCAGTGAACAGGGAGAGGAAATGACGCAGAAGGAGGTGGCGGATTTACTTGGAATTTCGCAATCCTATATTTCGAGGCTTGAAAAAAAGATTATGAAACGCCTGAAAAAAGAGATGCTTCGGATTGGTTCTTAACCATAGAAAAGCAGTTGTGGTAAATATTAACGGGTTCATTTTTGTATAAACAGTAAGTCATTTGTAAATCCTTAAAATTATAAATTGGTTTTAAGGAGGACGGTGAAATGGCGCTTAACAAGGTCGTAATCTGCGGAGTAAATACTGCAAAATTACCACTGCTTACCAACGAGGAAAAAAATGAATTGTTTATCAGGGTTGAACAGGGGGATCAGACAGCAAGGGAAAAACTGATAGAAGGCAATTTAAGACTGGTGTTAAGTGTGATTCAACGTTTTTCTAATGCTTCAGAAAATGCCGACGATCTGTTTCAGGTAGGATGCATCGGCCTGATGAAGGCCATTGACAACTTTGACCGCAGCTTAAATGTGAAATTCAGCACCTATGCAGTTCCGATGATTATCGGGGAGTGCAGAAGGTATCTGCGGGATAATAATTCTATCCGGGTTTCCCGTTCGCTAAGGGATATTGCCTATAAGGCGATATATGCAAAAGAAAGGATTATGCGGGAAGAGGACAGAGAGGCGACCATTGAAGAAGTGGCGAAGGAAATCGAAGTGGAAAAGGAGATGGTGGTGATGGCATTAGACGCCATTGCTACTCCGGTTTCTCTTTATGATCCGGTGTATCAGGAGGGAGGAGATACCCTTTATATTATGGATCAGGTCAGCGACAAGAAGAATAAAGAGGATAACTGGGTGGAAAATATATCCCTGAACGAGGCTATGGGACGGTTGTCTGATCGGGAGTATAATATCATTCGTCTTAGATTCTTTGAAGGGAAAACACAGACGGAAGTAGCCAGGGAAATTTCCATTTCACAGGCGCAGGTATCAAGGCTGGAAAAATCTGCGCTGAAAAATATGAAAAATTATCTTGATATATAGAAAAAATACTGGAAATTGAAAAAAATTAATTTTAAATGCGTTGTCAATCTTTGTAAAATATGCTATAATTTGCCTTACTTATAATTTATTTAAGAATATGATTATGGTCGGCATAAAGGAGGCATATATTTTATGAAGCATTTGATATTGGTTACATCTCCACCTGCCTGCGGCAAGACCTATATTTCCAAACAGCTTGCCAAGGCGTTGACGAATTGTGTATATTTGGACAAGGATACTTTAATTGTATTATCTAAGCAGATTTTTAAGGTGGCAGGCGAGGAATATAACCGTTCATCTGATTTTTTTCAAAGAGAGATTCGGGATTATGAATATTACTGCGTGTTGGATCTGGCTATGGAGGCGCTGGATTACAATGATACGGTATTAATCAACGCACCGTTTACTGATGAGATCCGGGACGACGCTTATCTGGATTCCTTACGGGCGAGACTGGCAGAGCATGGCGCCGAGCTGGTGGTAATCTGGGTAAATACCAGAGTGGAAGTATGCCGGGAGAGAATGATTAAGCGTAATTCAGACCGGGATACATGGAAACTGGAGCATTGGGACGAGTACATCGCAGGCTGTAATTTTAACAGACCGGATAATATCAAAGAACTTATTGTGTTTGAGAATTCTTCCGAGGAGGAATTTGACGAGTCAATCAAACGAGTGGTGAAACAGTTAAGAGGCGAGTAAAGGATAGAGCGGCGCTTGCAAAAGCGCCGTTTTTTGCGAAAGACTAAATTACTAGATAAACAAGGAGTAGAATATGGCGAACAAAAGACCGGTATTCGCAATCAACTGGACAGAGGTAGAGGCGCTGGCAGGGGGCAGCCACGACAATCCCCATCATATACTTGGCATGCACGAGACGACGGACGGCGTGTATATTAACGCCTATATTCCGGGCGCTAAGTCTGTGACAGCGGTTTCTAAGAATACCAAGGATACATATACTCTTGTAAGCGACAGGGTAAACGGTTTCTTTACCGTAAAGATACCGGATACGCAAAGCTTTCTATACCAATATAAGGTGGTTTTTGCAGACGGAACCAAAAAGACAATGATGGACCCTTATGTGTTTGAACCGGTAATCGATCCCATTGACATCAGCAGATTTAATGATGGAATACATTATGAGATCTATGAGAAATTAGGCGCGCATCCCTGTATGTTAGATGGAATTAAGGGCGTGCTGTTTGCTGTGTGGGCGCCCCATGCGGCAAGGGTTTCCGTAGTGGGAGATTTCAACGGCTGGAATGGCAGGATGCATATGATGCGCAGGATAGAATATTCCGGCATTTTTGAACTGTTTGTTCCGGGGCTTGCGGCAGGTGAGATCTACAAATACGAGATCCAGACGAAAAGCGGCGATACCTTTATGAAACCGGACCCTTATGAGAATGCGGCGGAGTTGCGTCCTGCCAACGCCTCTAAGATTGTGGACCTTACCTATAACTGGAAGGATGCAAAGTATTACGAGGGCAGGGATTTTGTGAAGGCAGAGCGTCCGATGAATATTTATGAGGTGCATTTAGGCTCCTTTAAACGTCCCAAGGACGGCAGGGAATTTTATAATTATAGAGAGATTGCCAGGGAACTGGCGGATTATGCGGCGGACATGGGGTATACGCATGTGGAATTGATGCCTGTAATGGAGCATGAACAGGACGCCACTTTAGGGTATCAAACCACAGGATTCTATGCGCCGACTTCCCGGTATGGCGAGCCGGTGGATTTTATGTATTTTGTAGATTACATGCACAGTAAGGGGATTGGGGTAATCTGCGACTGGGTTCCCAGCCAGTTTCCCATGAATATCAACGGCATTGCCAGATTTGACGGCGAACCCTTATATGAGCCTAAGGATAAGAGAAGAAGCGAGAACCCAAGATGGGGGACTTATATCTTTGACTACGGGCGTAAGGAGGTTAAGAATTATCTGATTTCCAATGCCCTTTACTGGATTTCCAAATACCATATTGACGGGCTGCGCATTGACAGCGCCGCTTCGATGCTGTATCTGGATTATGGAAGGTCCTATGGCAACTGGATTCCCAATCAGTATGGCGGCAATGAGAATTTAGAGGCGATTGATTTCTTTAAAGAATTAAATACAATTATTAACGAGCGGTATCCCCATTGTATGGTTATGGTGGAGGAGGAATCCGGCTGGCCGATGCTGACGGAAAAGATAGAAGATGGCGGCATGGGCTTTGATTACCGGTGGAATATGTCCTGGATGCAGGATTTACTGTCCTATATGGCCTTAGATCCCTTATACCGCAAATATGAGCACAAGAAGCTGACCAACAGTCTTTCTAACGCCTATGACGAGAAATATATTCTGGAATTTTCCCACAATGAGGTGGTGGGCGGCAAGGGTTCCATTGTGGACCAGATGCCGGGCGGTTATGAGGAAAAGTTTGCAAACCTAAGGCTGCTTTATGGCTGTATGATGACGCATCCGGGAAAGAAGCTGTTGTTTATGGGACAGGAATTTGCGCAGTTTAAAGCATTCTCCGTATCGGGAGAGATTGACTGGAATCTGCTGGAATTTGACGCCCATACGATTCTGCGCAATTATGTGAAGGCGTTAAACCACCTGTACCAGAAAGAGCCCGCCCTGTATGAGATGGACAGCAATGCGCAAGGGTTTGAGTGGGTGAACGCCAATGCGGCCAACGAGAGCATTGTCTCTTTCCTGCGAAAGACCGCAAAGAAAGAGGATACGCTGTTAGTGGTATGCAACTTTACCCCGGTAAGCTATGATAAGTATAAGATCGGCGTGCCTTATGCCGGCAGCTACAAGGAAATCTTTTGCAGCGACAATGAGAAATTCGGCGGCGACGGCAGCCGGAACCATGCGGTGAGGGCAAGCAGGAGAAGCGCCTGCGACGGAAGAACCAATTCCATTACCATTGGTCTGGCGCCCTTATCCATGAGTATTTTCAAACTTTCGGGCAGCGGCGGTCCGAAAGCCGGCGCGAAAAAGAAAACACCGAATAAACGGGCATAAAGAGAGAGAAATATCATGTTATTAGATGCAATAAGTAATCCTGTCATAGAGGAAACGGCGAAAAATGTAGAGAAATCCGCAGGCGTACTAGAAAGGGCGCTGGATGATCTGTTGCAGTGGATTATCGGCAAGTCAGGCAGTCTGCTGTTGGCTATTGTATTTATCGCAATTGGACTAAAGCTGGTGGGCGTTTTGGTTAAAATGCTTCGCAAATCCCTGAAGCGGTCCAAAGTAGAAGAATCTGTGGTGGGATTTTTGCTGTCCTTTTTTAAGATTGTGGGCTATACGCTGGTCTTTATTATGGCGGCGGCGATTATCGGCATCGAGGTAACCAGCTTTGTCACGATTTTGGGAACCGCTTCCTTAGCTGTGGGCCTTGCCTTACAGGGCGCTTTATCCAATCTGGCCGGCGGCGTGCTGATCCTCATATTGAAACCGTTTCAAATTGGAGATTATATCATTGAGGACAACAGTAAAAATGAGGGAACCGTCATATCGATTGACATTTTCTATACAAGGCTCTGCACCTATGACAATAAAGTGGTGGTGATTCCCAATGGCATTTTAACTAACAACAGCTTAACCAACCTGACGTTACAGGAGAAGCGGAAAATTGAGATTAAGATTTTAATTGATTACGACAGCAATATCCAAAAGGTAAGGGAAATTGTCAAAGGCATTTTAGAGGCTGACGGCAGAATTATGAAAGAGGAGCCGAAGGATATCTTCATTGATGCTTTTGGGGACAGCGGCATGATGTTAGGCATCCGGGCCTGGGTACATACCGATGATTACTGGAGCGCCACCTGGGATTTAAGGGAGGCGGTAAAAGAGGCTTTTGACGCCAATCAGATTAAGATTCCTTACCAAAGACTTGAGGTGGATATGCTGAAATAGGCGTTTGAAAAATTTCTTGGTAAACGAAAAAGGTGCAAAAGGACAATTACCATAAGCAGGAAAAGAGGGATAGACAGATGAAAGCAAAGGATTATGGACTGACCAAACAGGATATTATCGAGATGTCCGATATCTATCTTTTGGATATCGGGTATCATTTTCCCATTGTAGTGGAAGAGGGAGAGGATGTTATCCTGCGGGATGCAGACGGAAAGGAATATTTGGATTTCTATGCCGGAATTGCAGTTAATTCCGTAGGAAACTGTAATAAAAAGGTAGTGGAGGCTATTCGGGAGCAGGCGGGACAGGTTATGCACACAAGCCTTTACCCCTATAATACGCCTCAGGCTATGCTGGCGAAGTTGGTCTGTGAACAGACCGGTTTTGACCGGATTTTCTTCCAGAATTCGGGAAGCGAATCCAATGAGGCCATGATAAAGATGGCGAGAAAATACGGCGTGGAGCATTTTGGCCCGGACCATTACGAAATTGTGACGGCAAAGAAGGGATTTCATGGGCGGACATTTGGTGCCCTTACGGCAACCGGCCAGCCGGATACGGCAATCCAGAAGGGATTTTTCCCCAATCTTCCGGGATTTCACTATGCAGAATTTAATAATATGGAAAGCTTCAAGGCGGCCTGTACAGATAATACCGTTGCCATTATGGTGGAGCCGGTGCAGGCGGAGGGCGGGGTATATCCCGCCACAGAGGAATTCTTAAAGGGACTTCGCAAGCTGTGTGACGAGCGGGGGATGCTGCTGCTCTTTGACGAGGTGCAGACCGGCTGGTGCCGGTGCGGGGAAACCATGGCATATATGCATTACGGAGTAAAGCCGGACGCCATAACCATGGCAAAGGCGCTTGGGGGCGGCCTGCCTTTGGGAGCGGTTGCTATGACGGAGCAATGCGCAAAGGCGTTGAATCCCGGTTCCCATGGCTGTACGTTTTCCGGTAATCCTGTGTGCTGCGCCGCCGGGTATGCGGCAATTGGGGAGATGATTGGCCGCAATCTGGCTGCCAACGCCAAAGAGATGGGTGCTTATTTTATGGAGCAGTTAAATGCGCTGCCGCATGTAAAGGAAGTCCGGGGCCTGGGCTTACTGGTAGGCTTAGAGCTTGACAATGTGGATGCAGTGCAGGTTAAGATTAAGGCCATGGAGGCGGGGCTTTTAGTGACCACGACCTCTGACCGGGTGATCCGCATGGTGCCGCCTCTTACAATTACGCGGGAACACTGTGACCGGGCGGCGGCTATCTTGAAGGAGGCCATCTCTAAAGCATGAGCCAATTTCCGGGCAGTAAAGGAGTATGTTCCGGGCAGTTTTTGATTGATATTTTGGAAAAAACTGATTTTATAAATCAAATGCGGGAAACAGTTTAATAATATTAAGTGAATACCTATTTACAAATAGATGAAAATGGTATAGACTTATTTTTGTAAAGTACATAAAAGAAAAAAGACGAAGGCGTTATGTTTGGGCATAGCGTCTTCTTTTTTATTTCAAGGAGGTGCACATATGCTGGAGCTGAACAAACATGTGAATACGGTGAATGCACTGCTGGCAAGGTATGGGGTAAAATTTGGAATTTATAAAAATCATACCTTTAAGGAGCAGTTATTTCCCTTCGATACCATTCCCAGGGTGATTACCCATGATGAGTTTGCCTATCTGGAAAAGGGATTGTCCCAGCGGGTAACTGCATTGAACCGGTTTTTAGCCGATATTTACGGCGAAAAAAGGATATTAAAGGATGGAGTGATCCCTGAGGAATTTGTCTATTCCTCCTCCGGTTATCTGGCGGCCTGCGAGGGGATTATGCCGCCGAAAGGAGTATACAGCCATATATCCGGCATTGACTTAGTACAGGGGAAAGACTCTGCCTGGTATGTGTTAGAGGATAATCTGCGGATTCCCTCCGGGGCATCCTATCCATTGATTGCAAGGGATTTGTGCAGAAAAGCGTCGCCGTCTACCTTTAAGCGGAACCATATAAGCGATAACCGGGACTATGCGGCCCTGTTAAAGGAGACCATGGACAGTGTCAATACCGGCGGCATCAATGTGATTCTGACGCCGGGGCGGTATAATGCGGCATTTTTTGAACATTCCTATCTGGCAGAGAAGACCGGCGCTGTGCTTGCCACAGGAAATGATTTGGCGGTAATGGGAGATTATCTGTATTACAAGGGCTATGGCGGTAACAACCAGAAAGTGGGCGCGCTTTACAGAAGGGTATCCGATGAATATTTAGATCCCATGACCTTTGAGGAGACTTCTTTAATCGGCGTGCCCCATGTCTTTGATGTGTACAAAAAGGGTAATGTGGCGCTGTTAAATGCTCCGGGAAACGGAGTTGCAGATGACAAGGGCATCTATTATTTTGTTCCGAAAATGGTGGAGTATTATTTAGGTGAGGAGGCGGTTTTACATAACGCCCCTACCTACCTGCCGTTTTATGAGGAGGACAGGGCGTATGTCATGGAGCATTTTGACAATCTGGTAATCAAGGATGTGGCGGAAGCGGGCGGCTATGGCGTTGTCTTTGGCAGCAGCTTAGAAGGTGAAGAAAAGCAGCGGCTTAAGGATTTGGTAAATGAGCAGCCCAGGCGGTTCATTGCCCAGGAGGTCATTGATTTTCTCGATTTGGAGGTCTTAGACCGGGACGGCGTAGTGGAGCGCAAGGCGGATTTAAGAGCCTTTGTCCTCACCGGGGCCGACCAGGTTCATGTCTGGAAAAGCGGCCTGACCCGTTTTTCCCGGATTGAGGGCTGTTCGATTGTCAATTCATCACAGGGAGGAGGTTTTAAAGACACATGGGTATTATCTCGGTAGAAAAGGTAAACAATTTATTTTGGCTGGGCAGGTACACCCAGCGGGTATATACAACTTTGCAGCGGTACAATACGGGTTTTGATGAAATGCTGGATTTGGACGTCCATTTTTTTGAAAAATACTGTGAGGCTTTAAATATTCCCAACATCTATACGGATTATGAGAATTTTATCAAAAGCTACGGTTATAATACGGACAATCCGGATTCCATTATCAGCAACCTGTACCGGGCTTATGACAATGCGCTGGTGCTTCGGGATTACATTTCCTCTGAAGCCCTGGCCTATATTCATCTGGCTCAGTTTCAATTAAATGCGGCTAAGCTATCGGATGCGCCGTTAATCGAGCTTCAGTCGGTTACGGATAATCTGCTGGCTTTCTGGGGCGCAGTGGATGACTCCATTGACGACGCCATGGTGCGCAACCTCATCAAGCTTGGGAAAAAGACGGAGCTTTTGGATTTGAAGCTCCGCTTTCGGGCAGAAAATGAGGAGTTAAAGCGGGTGTTCGGACAGCTTGATTTTTATCTGCACAGGGTGGATATCAGCTATGACCGGGTCGCCTATTATGAGATGGCCTTGGCGCTCGAAAAGCGGGAAGTGGATGAGAAAACCATGTTAGAGTCACTGGAAAATCTGATTTTAGTGTAGCCGGAGCGCTCTCCGGATGAAGGATAATATATGAAGAAATTACGCTTTTTGTACCAGACATGGTATACATTTGACATTCCCATATACGACCATTCCTATACCCTTAAGATTTTCCCCAGAGAAAATGAGAGGCAGTATATAGAGTCGCTGGTTGAGACCATGAGCTATGGCAGCAGCCACAGCTATTCTTTTGACGCCTTTGGCAATAAGACGGTATACGGATACATGGGGGAGCCCCACGACCAGTTCGGTTTTGAAATAAGCGGAATCGCAGTGGTGGACGGGGAGAAAAAAGAAAGGGATTCCCGGCTGCTCTCCCTGTTCCGTTCCCCTTCCTCCATGACACAGCCGGCTCAGGTTTTGCGGGAAGCATTAAAGGCGGCCTGTGATAACTGCCTGGAAAAATCCTGTTATAAAAAAAGTTTTGACAAGCTGACTACGGTGGAAAAGGTTATGTATCTGTCAGACTGCTGCCATGAAAGCCTTGCCTATACGCCGGAGGTGACGAATATCTTTACCAGCGCAGCGGAGGCGTTGACTCTTGGCAGGGGCGTCTGTCAGGATTATGCCCATATTCTGCTGGCGTTTTTACGGTTGCTGCATATCCCCGCAAGATATGTGGTAGGCTTTATGTCCGGGGAGGGCTATACCCATGCATGGGTGGAGGCATGGTGCGACGGCTGCTGGCAGGGCGTGGACCCCACAAATGCAAAGCTCATAGACGAGGGCTACATCAAGTTATCCCATGGGCGGGATTATAACGATACTGTGGTGTGCAAGGGGCATTTTTACGGACAGGCAAAGCAGAGCCAGAAAATACGGGTACAGGTAGAAGAACTGCCGGGCTGATATCATTTAGTCGGTATATGGATATATTTGAAAAAGGAAAAACGAGGAGGGCATTATGATAAAGGAAGTAGCAAGAGTAGGGCTTCCCTTTGATGAGACGCTTACGATAAAAAAACACAGGATGCAGCCGGAAAATCTGACCGGAAACGAAAAAAGGATAAGCATTGTCACCGGGATTCATGGAGACGAGTTAGAGGGGCAGTATGTCTGTTATGAGTTAAGCAGGAGAATCCGGGATGAGGAGGGGATGTTAAGCGGTATTGTGGACATCTATCCGGCGATTAATCCGCTTGGGGTGGATTCCATTACCCGGGGGATTCCCATGTTTGATTTGGATATGAACCGCATATTTCCGGGAAATAAGGAGGGCTCCATGGCAGAATATGTGGCCGCCGAGGTGATTGATGACATAAAGGGCAGCGATGTGTGCATAGACATTCACGCCAGCAATATTTATCTAAAGGAGCTGATGCAGGTGCGAATCAGCGAGATGACGGCAAAGACGCTGGTGCCCCTGGCAAGGCGGTTGAATATTGATTACATATGGGTGCATCAGGCCGCTACGGTGTTGGAATCTACCCTTGCCCATTCCCTAAACAGCATCGGTACGAAAACGCTGGTGGTGGAAATGGGCGTTGGCATGCGGATTACAAAGGAGCTTGGCGATCAGTTAGTGGACGGGATTTTTGTGTTGATGAAGGACTTAGGGATCTGGCAGGGCGAGGTGATTACGCCGAGAAAACCCATTGAATCCGAGGACGGCAACGTCCATTTTCTGAATGCTGCGGCATCAGGCATTTTTCTTCCCGGCACGAGTCACTGCAAAGAGGTGCAAAACGGGGAATTAGTGGGAGAGGTGGTTGATCCTTTGTCCGGCAGAGTGCTGCAAAAGGTGTATTCCCCCTGTAAAGGACTGGTATTTACGCTGCGCGAGTTTCCGGTAGTCTATGAGGGCTCCCTACTTGGAAGGATACTGGCAGACTAGATACCCGTTATCATAATCACCATTTAAGGAGTAAATGAAATGAGAAGAGAGATATTATTTGAACTGTCCTCGCCTTACCGGGATGATTTCCGTATCCGGGGATATCATTTTGGCAAGGGAGAAAAAGCAGTGTGCATTGTAGGCGCCACGAGAGGAAATGAAATCCAGCAGGTATATATTGCGGGACAACTGGTGCGGCGCTTAAAGGAATTAGAACAGGCGGGAAAGGTTATTGAGGGCAGGGAAATCTTAGTGGTGCCGTCTTTAAATCCCTTTTCCATGAATATTGGGAAGCGGTTTTGGGTGCAGGATAACACAGATATCAACCGCATGTTTCCCGGATATAATTTAGGCGAAACCACCCAGCGGATAGCCGCGGGCGCCTTTGAACAGATTAAGGATTATGCTATTGGCATTCAGTTTGCCAGCTTTTACATATCCGGGGACTTTATTCCCCATGTCCGCATGATGAAAACCGGACTGGAAAATGTGGAGATGGCAAAGGATTTTTCCCTGCCCTATGTGGCAGTGAGAACTCCCCGTCCTTTTGATACCACTACCCTGAATTATAACTGGCAGATATGGAATACCAACGCCTTTTCTATCTATGCCGTAGATACGGAGCGGATTAATATGGAGGCGGCAGAGCTTACCGTAGAATCGGTGCTGACCTTTCTTGGCCGACAGGGAATGATTGATTACGAGCCGACAGCGGTAACGGAATCGGTTATCGTGGAGGAGGATGGGATCTTTAATATAAAAACGCCGAAAGCGGGACTGTTCCAACCTCTGGTAACGGTGGGAGAATTGGTAAAGGAGGGACAGCCCATGGCGAACATTATTGCGCCTTATGAGGGGGAGATTGTGGAGACGCTAAAAGCTGACAAGAGCGGCAGGGTGTTCTTTATTCAGGACGCCCCATTTATTCTGGAAAAGACGCTGGCGTTTAAGATGATTGTGGAATAAATCGGTTTTTACATATATTTATCTGATGAATTTTCCTTGTAACCCCGGTTAAATTGGTGTACAATTAAATAAGTATGTCCGGCAGCGAAAGATTCCGGATAATAACAGGGAAAGTGATGAGGATAAGAAAATGGCACAGCTTTGGGGCGGAAGATTTACAAAGGAGACAGACCAGTTGGTATATAATTTTAACGCCTCTGTTTCTTTTGACCGGAAATTTTATAAAGAGGATATCGAGGGCAGCATGGCCCATGTGAAAATGTTAGCGGCGGCCGGAATCCTGACGGAGGCGGAGCGGGACGAGATATTAGATGGCCTTAAAGGGATTTTGGAGGATGTGGAAAAGGGAACCCTTCAGATCACCGCTGAATATGAAGATATCCACAGCTTTGTGGAGGCCAATTTAATTGACCGGATTGGCGACACAGGAAAGAAGCTGCATACCGGGCGTTCCCGGAATGACCAGGTGGCGTTAGATATGCGGCTTTATACCAGAAAGGAAATTGATAGCCTGAAAGGGCTGGTAAAGGAGCTTTTAGCGGTGCTGCATGCGCTGATGAAGGAGCATATGGATACCTATATGCCCGGATTTACCCATTTGCAGAAGGCCCAGCCCATTACCCTGGCCCATCATCTTGGCGCTTATATGGAGATGTTTAAGCGGGATTACGGCAGGCTTTGCGACATTCGGGAGAGAATGAATTACTGTCCTTTGGGGGCGGGCGCTCTGGCCGGAACCACCTATCCTTTAGACCGGAATATGACAGCCGAATTGCTCGATTTTAAGGGCCCGGCGTTGAACAGCATTGACTGTGTGTCTGACCGGGACTATCTGATTGAACTGCTTGGATGCCTTTCTACGGTTATGATGCATTTAAGCCGGTTTTCCGAGGAAATTATCATATGGAATTCCAACGAGTACCGTTTTGTGGAATTAGATGACGCTTACAGTACCGGAAGCTCCATTATGCCCCAGAAGAAGAATCCTGACATTGCAGAGCTGGTAAGGGGAAAGACCGGACGGGTGTACGGGGCGCTAATGCAGATGCTTACCACGATGAAGGGGATTCCCCTTGCCTATAACAAGGATATGCAGGAGGATAAGGAGTTTACCTTTGACGCTATGGATACGGCAAAGGGCTGTCTTGCATTATTTACGGGAATGATTAAGACGATGACCGTCAATAAGGAGAATATGCGGGAAAGTGCGAAAAAGGGCTTTACCAATGCCACAGATGCGGCGGATTATCTGGTAAACCATGGTGTGCCTTTTAGGGACGCCCATGGGATTGTGGGCCGTCTGGTGCTTTACTGTATCGAGAAGGATATCGCTTTAGAGGATATGCGCTTAGAGGAATATAAGAAGATTTCCCCGGTATTTGAGGAGGATATCTACGAGGCAATCAGTCTGGAGACCTGCGTGGAGAAACGGGAGACGATTGGCGCTCCGGGGCGGAAGGCCATGGAGCAGGTGATTGCCATAAATGAAGAATATTTAAAGAACCTGTAAAAAGGTTTGCAGGGACAGAATAAGCGCTGTTAAGATTCGAGAAGGGAGACAGAGATGAATAATACAGATAAGGCTAAACTGGATGCGGCCAGACGGATGTTAAAGGGAAAGATTGCGATAGAAGAGGTTTCCATGATGATTGGACTCCCCGTCGAGAAGCTTAAGCCCATCAAAGATGAAATTGACGAGGAGGTCCGCAGGGTATACGGCAATGTGGATGCCTATGATTTTGGAACCGAGCCGATATTGTTTGAGGATTTTGACGACATTGGTTTAGACGAGGACCTGCCGCAGAATGGGCAGACAGAGAAAGAATAGCATCAGTGCTGAGAGGACATGGGATGAAAGAAGAGTTTGATGTAATTATTGTGGGAACCGGCGCCGCGGGGCTGTTTGCTGCGCTGCATCTGCCGACGGACAAGCAGATTGCCATGCTGACCAAGGCAGGTCTTGAGGAAAGCGATTCCTTTCTGGCGCAGGGCGGTATCTGTGTACTGAAAAATGAAGAGGATTATCCGGGTTATTTTGAGGACACGATGATTGCGGGCCATTATGAAAATAACCGAGAGTCAGTGGATATTATGATACGCTCCTCGCAGGAGATTATTAAAGAGTTGGTGGATTTTGGCGTGGAATTTGAACGGGAGCATGGGGAGTTCCTATATACCAGGGAGGGAGCCCACAGGGTCCCAAGGATTCTTTACCATGAGGATCTGACCGGAAAAGAGATTACCTCCAAGCTGTTAGCGGCGGTAAAAAAGCGGGAGAATATTACCCTTTTTGAACATACTACCATGACGGACATTTTAGCCCAGGACAATACCTGTTATGGAATTGCGGCGGAGCTTTCCGATGGGCGGATGATGAGGCTTTACAGCGATTATACCATATGGGCCAGCGGCGGAATTGGGGGACTTTACACCAACTCCACGAATTTCCGGCATTTAACCGGGGATGCATTGGCAATCGCCCTTAAGCATAATATTGAACTTTTGAATTTGGATTATGTGCAGATTCACCCCACAACCTTTTATTCCGAAAAGCCGGGCAGAAGGTTTTTAATCTCTGAATCCCTGCGGGGGGAAGGGGCTGTGCTTTATGACAGGAACCATGAGCGGTTTGTGGACGAGCTGCTGCCAAGGGACCTGCTGACCCAGGCAATCTATAGGCAGATGGAAAAGGACGGCACCGACTATGTGCTGTTATCTTTGGAAAAAATGCCAGCGGAGGAGATTAAGAAACGGTTTCCCAATATATACCGGCAATGCCTGGAGAAAGGCTATGATATGACGAAGGACTGTATTCCGGTAGTACCGGCCCAGCATTATTTTATGGGCGGCGTCAAGGTAGACCGGGACGGCGCCACTTCCATGAACCGGCTCTATGCCGCCGGGGAGACGGCGTGCAACGGTGTACATGGGGCAAACCGGCTGGCCAGCAATTCCCTCTTGGAAAGTCTGGTCTGGGCCAAGCGCGCGGCGGTTCAAATCGGGGAGCGGTATGCGGCGGTTGACGGGGAGCAGAGACGGAATTATTTTGAGGGACAGGAAAGGGCCGTTTTGCAGCCCTATAGGAAATTAAAGGAGGCGTATCATGACAGCGTGCGCCGGGAAATACAAGAAGCCGCAAGGAGAAGAGGAGAGAAAAAGTAGATGGAATTAATGAATTTAAATGTGGACAATCTGATTTTACAGGCATTGCGGGAGGATATTACCAGCGAGGATATTACCACCAACTCCGTTATGCGGGAATACCGGAAAGGGCAGGTGGAGCTGATTTGTAAGCAGGACGGCATTATTGCCGGACTTGGCGTATTTAAGCGGGTGTTTGAGCTGCTTGACGACGGGACAGAATTTGATATTGCCGTAAAGGATGGGGACAGTGTGCAGAACGGACAGCATATCGGAAAGATTACCGGGGATATTCGGGTGCTGTTAGAGGGAGAACGGACTGCCCTTAATTTTTTGCAGAGAATGAGCGGAATCGCCACCTATACCCATTCCATTGCGACACTGTTAGAGGGCAGTCGGACGAAGCTGTTAGATACCAGAAAAACCACGCCGAATATGCGGGTGTTTGAGAAATATGCAGTAAAGGCAGGCGGTGGATATAACCATCGCTTCAATTTGTCTGACGGCATTTTGTTAAAGGATAACCATATCGGGGCGGCGGGAAGCGTCAAAAAGGCTGTAGAGATGGCAAAGGAATATGCCCCCTTTGTCCGGAAGATCGAGGTGGAGGTTGAAAACCTTGATATGGTAAAGGAAGCCCTTGAAGCCGGTGCGGATATTATCATGCTTGACAATATGGATAAGGAAACCATGAAGGAGGCTGTGCGGCTCATTGATGGTAAAGCGCAGACGGAGTGCTCCGGCAATGTAACGAAAGAGAATGTGGGGGATTTGGTGGATATTGGGGTGGATTATATTTCTTCCGGGGCCTTGACCCATTCTGCGCCGATATTGGATTTGTCCTTGAAGGGGCTGCATGCGATTTGATGTATAGGTGAGGTATCGTGTAAAACAATTAAATTAGGAAGAGATATTGCGATGTTAATTGATTTTATTGAATGGGCAGAAAATAATGGTTGGCATGTAGTTAGAAAAAATAGTGAAACATTAAATTTGAGCAAGAATTAGCAAATACAATAGCGCATGAGTTAAATCATGCAAGAAGTTTTCTGAAAGGTGGAAAAGATAAAAATGTGGAAAGGTAATGATAAAATAGAAGAATTGTATCTTGATTTTATAAAAATAAAAAAGTTTCCTACAATATGTCCTATATGTAAAAAAAATAATGCACATATATATATGCATCTTCATGATGCTCAAACAAGGAGAGGAGGATTGTGGATTTGGTGTAGTGAATGTTATACATTTTCGCACAGTTCATTCCATGTGCCAGAATATTGGGAAAATTGCCCATTGGTGGAACATGAGAAGTTGTGTGCTATACCAGATTATTTGGAGCAAATGAAGAAAATAATTGATACACATGTAAATACTATTAAGCATTTTATATAGAAATAGAGGGGAAATTAAAATGAATATAGATGAAATAAGTACTCACACGCAAGAAGTTTTGAAAAAAATGGGTGGTATACAGGCAGGGAGTATGATATAACATTTTGGGTATCGGAATTGGAACAAGAAGGATACAGATTGAATGAATATGCAAAATTAATATTAGAAGAGTTATAAACTATTTTTAGAAAAATATGGTGGTGGTTATTTTGCGTCGATAGTCGTTTATTCTGGAGATATTAATAGTGACTTTTATATAATTAGAAATGTTGCAAAGGAATGGATTGATAAAAATAAATTTTTTCCAGTGATTGATTTTGAGACAGGAGATTTGGGAGGTTTCAATGTGCATAATCAAAAATGCGATGATAATATTTGTATATTTGATCATGATGAGAATCGAATTATACAGTATGATAGATATAATTTTTTTCAAGCACTACTTAAATATGGCTTGAACATATCATTATAAAGGTATTTATAATCCGTATTAAAGGGATGTAATATACAAATACAAAAAATAAAACCGCTAGCGTAAAGTTTTTGTAGGAAAATAAAATAGAGAAGAGGATACCAACTTGTGTTAAAATATAAAAAACCAAACA
>CANQMR010000017.1 GCA_947625015.1 uncultured Lachnospiraceae bacterium
ATCTATATTCCTGTTGTATCTGGTTATATTCCCTAAAGGTATTAAAGTTGCTGTATGTATCTTGTGCCATTCTTTCCTACAAAACCATAAATATCGCCACGTCGTATTGTCATATTGAACTTATCAAGTGCATTAAACTTATCACCCATATTTTTCTTGCAATACTGTTTTGTCACATTCTTAGCTAAAAATACTATTTCTTCCATACCAATTTCCTCTCCTTATCAAGAATCAACCCTCTAATGGAATAATATAAATTTTATTTGGTAATATTTCCTTTTTCACAATTTTATAGTTTTGTTACTATATTTTCAATGTGACAGTCGATTTTTGCAAAATGAACATACATTTTTGTAAATAATTGTTTAAAATAATGTCAAAATACAAATACATCTGGTAACATGCACATAAAAAAGGAGCTCACACCCCAAGTATGCAGCTCCTTTTTTAGAGTTCCCTATATTTACTTATCTGTAGATAATAACAAAACAGCCTCAAAAATATTATCACTTACTTTACAAGATAAAAAGCCCCCATATTTCTCGGCTATTTTATTTACGCTACTTATACCCAGTCCATGAATGCCTTTTTCTGTTTTCGTAGAAACAAACCGATCTCCATCCATTACTATATCTCCAAAAAAATTATTTATTATTTTAATAACACAAAACCCCAATACATCTTGCATATAAATCTTTAACTTAACGTACCTCTCATTCTTGCAATCCCTTGCAGCACGAAATGCATTATCTAGTAAATTACCCATCATTGCTATCAAATCAATATCTTCTACCATATTTAATATTATGCCTGGCTCTATGAAAATATCAAAGTTAATATTATTGTCATCTGCTAATTTTTGCTTTTCAGACAATATAACATTAAGTACATGATAATTCGAAAATGAAACTATCTTGTGTTCTTCAATTTGATTATCAATCTCACCAATTATTTTAATGATACTCTCATAATCTTTCATTTGTGCAAATTTATTAATTGCTCTTAGATAGTGACTTGTATTATGCACAAATTCATTATGACTTTCCTCATTTTCTGCTTTTTGCATATAATAGTTTAAATCCGCTTTTTGCTTTGTTATTAAAATTTGTTTTTCTAAATTATTATTCACTTCTTCAGAATACTGATTAAATGCATAAAAAACAATTATATTTCCCAAGAGCATAAATATATAACAAATTGTCATCATTATTTTTGTACCCGATGAGAAATCTATATTAGAATAAAATATTACATTCATCATAACAAAACTAGCAAGTGGAAGGCATAAATAATTTATGAATAGTTTATTGCTCATTTTTCTTTTTCGTTTTCCCATTAAATGTTCTAATACAATAAACAACACATATGTCAAAAGTTTAAGCGACAATACCATAAAAGGCATTTGTGACATATTCTTATAAGCATTATTCCCCACTCCAAGTATGATGGCATAGACCCACTCACTTCCCCAAATAATTGAAAATGCCATAAAAAAGTATAATAATCTACTTCCAAACTTCCCATAAAACAATATTAAAATATAAAACCATGTACTAAGTGGAAATAAAAATAAATTCATATCACCATTTCCGATGACATTACAAAAAAACAAAAGCAAAACAGCTATCAAATTATATCCCCATACTCTGTATTTATTATCAACAAAATACATCCTTTTCTCAAAAAACATACTAAAAAATGTATAAATTAAATATATTTCTACTACGCAACTCGATAATAAAATAGCACAATCAATTACTTTCATACGTTACCTCAAAATCAATATTTATAACTAAGCCACTCTGAAAATGCAGTCCGAAAAGTCTTTAGTTTTGAACGTGCTACACTTAATATAGTGCCATCTTTTAATTTGATCTCGCCAATCGAAGGCATTTTAATAACATATTTCATATTAACAATATAACTACCATGCGCATACTCAAAACCATATGGATGTAACACCTCAAATAATTCAGCTAATTTCTTTTTTGTCGTAATGTCATGCTTTTCCTCAAATTCATATTCTACAGCATCCTTGTATGGATGTATAATACTTCCAAACCGAAAATTTTCTATATACATAATATCATCCGGCTCAAAACGAACAGTGTTATAATAATAACTTCCTACAATATATGGAATTTCTTGCTTTACT
The DNA here is from genome assembly GCA_947625015.1 of uncultured Lachnospiraceae bacterium. Classification (GTDB taxonomy): domain Bacteria; phylum Bacillota; class Clostridia; order Lachnospirales; family Lachnospiraceae; genus CAG-590. The sequence continues at coordinate 2,156 of CANQMR010000017.1, forward strand.
TTCATTTCTTTCACAACAGCTTGCATTTCTTTAATCATGGTCTTTCTACTGTAGCTTTTATACAAATAACGATATGGAGTTGTTTTAAACGATTCATCTGTCGGCTTGCATACCCCTGAGCAAAATACAAGTGTAGTCTTTGGAAATTGTTTCCTAAACTTTAGTGCTGTTTCATGTCCATCTAATGCTTTCATCTGCATATCCAATATCAGCAAATCACATTTTTTTAAATTTGATATATCATTCAGAAAGTTTTCTCCAGAATCATACTCATAGAACAGAACTTCTTCTTTGTCAACTCCGCTTCCAAGAATTATTTCTTTCAAATAATCTATATATATTTCGTCGTCGTCACATATAGTAATATAATACATAAAAGCACCGCCTTTCTGATTATTATTATACCAGAAAGGCGGCTGAAAGTATAGAAAATCCCGGCTTTCGCCGGGACTTTGTCTACAGTCTGACTCACCTGCAGAGCAGGTGGAATTCTATCTACAATTTCCGTACAAACAATGCCCGTATGGCGTTTAAAACTGCTAACACCATAACGCCTACATCTGCGAAAATCGCCAGCCACATATTGGCAATTCCCAGTGCGCCCAAAAGCAGGCAGACCAGCTTTACGCCAATGGCAAAATAAATGTTCTCATAGACAATGCGCATGCACTTTCTGGCAATCCGGATCGCCTTGGCAATCTTAAGCGGATCATCATCCATCAGCACCACATCTGCCGCCTCAATGGCCGCATCGGAGCCTAAAGCCCCCATGGCAATTCCGATATCCGCCCTGGATAATACCGGCGCATCATTGATTCCGTCTCCCACAAAAGCAAGCCTTTTCTTGGGCGTTTTTGCTTCTAACAGTTCTTCCACCTTAGCCACCTTATCAGCCGGCAGCAGCTCGCTGTATACCGTAGAAATATCCAGCTCCTTTGCGACCTGCTCTGCCACGCTTTTCGCATCGCCCGTCAGCATAACCGTCTTTGAAACTCCTGCCTTTTTCAATGCCTGGATTGCCGCTTTGGCAGTAGGCTTTATCACATCTGAAATTAAAATATGTCCGGCATAGGCGCCATCTATGGCAAGATGAACCACTGTTCCTACATGATGACATTCCTTATACTCTATATGCAGACTATTCATCAGCTTTGCATTTCCTAAAGCCACAGGAATACCATCTATTTTTGCAGTAATGCCATGGCCGCCAATCTCCTCCACCTCGGAAACCCGGCTTTGATCCGGCTCCTTTCCGTAGGCCCGTTTAATACTTTTGCTGATCGGGTGGGAAGAAAAGCGCTCAGCCAATGCCGCATACTCCAAAATCCGCTCCTCTTCCAGTTGGTTATGATGAATCCCGCTTACCTCAAACACGCCCCGCGTCATGGTGCCCGTCTTGTCAAAAACCACAATTCCGGTCTGGGAAAGCGTCTCTAAATAGTTTGAGCCCTTTACTAAAATTCCCTCCTTGCTGGCGCCGCCGATTCCCGCAAAAAAGCTTAAGGGAATACTGATTACAAGGGCGCAGGGGCAACTGATTACCAAGAAGGTCAACGCCCGGTATACCCAGACGCCCCACTCCGGATTAAGCCCCAAGGCCAGCATACGGACCACAGGCGGCAGCAGGGCCAGCGCTACAGCGCCATAGCAGACTGCCGGAGTATAAATCCTTGCAAACTTTGAAATGAAATTTTCTGATTTGGATTTGCGTGAACTGGAATTCTCCACCAGTTCTAATATCTTGGAAACGGTGGATTCACCAAACTCCTTTGTGGTCTTCACCTTCAGCACGCCGGTCATATTGATGCAGCCGCTTATCACCTCTTCTCCGGCATGCACTTCCCTTGGCGCACTCTCACCGGTTAGGGCGCTGGTGTTCAGGGAAGCATTTCCCTCTACCACTACGCCGTCAATAGGAACCTTCTCCCCCGGCTGTATCACAATGATACTGCCGATTGCCACCTCGTCCGGGTCTACCTGCTCTAACTTCCCGTCCTTTTCCATATTGGCATAGTCCGGACGGATATCCATAAGCTCGCTGATATTCCGGCGGCTTTTTCCAACGGCATAGCTCTGAAACAGTTCTCCAATCTGGTAAAACAGCATAACGGCTGTTCCCTCCTGATACTCGCCTAACAAAATGGCGCCCACCGTTGCCACAGCCATCAGAAAATTCTCATCAAAAACCTGGCGGTTTATGATTCCCTTCCCCGCCCGTTTCAAAATGTCATATCCAATCACCAGATAGGGAACCAGATAGGCGGCAAGCCGTAAGTACCCCTCTAAGGGCAGAAAAGAAATGACCGCTAAAAGTATAATTGCGATTATGATGCGAAAGAGCATCTTTTTCTGCTTTTTATTCATTGCGCTTCCCCCTTTCCCGCATAATGAATTATGTCCATGAAATATCTAATATCCTCTTATAAAAAGATTTCACAATCATCCTCTACCTTCTTGCAGTTTTTGAGTACATCCTGCATAACTGCCTTGGGATCTTTGCCGTCCTCAAACTCCACAATCATCTTCAGTGTCATAAAATTCACTACCGCATCCTTAACGCCTGCCGTCTTCTTTGCTGCTTCTTCCATCTTATTGGCGCAGTTAGCGCAATCTACATCAATCTTATAAGTCTTCTTCATCGCTATTCTCTCCTTTATTATACATTAACATATGAACATCTATTCATATATTTGTTTTCATTATAACACGCCGGATGTATATGTCAATAGGAAAATGGAAAGTTAATCCTCTTTCCGCTTACGCCGATGCAAAAAGAAACTTTTCCACGATATGATATAACTCATACATCATCTCTGAGGCGGACAGTTCTAACTTTGCCACGCCGAAAATAGCGAACGCCGCCCCGGAGGCTCTCGCCTTGGGATTCCGGATATGGAAGACGCCCTCCTTATTGCCCCGCTCAATCAGCCGTTCAAAACAGTCCGCCAGCATATAGCAGGTCTTTAGATGCAGCATATCATAATAATACATCCTGTCCTTCTCCGGCAGATAGGGGTTCATCACAGATTTTCCCCTGGAAAATTCCACATTGCAGATGGTAAGCAGGGTTCCCATAATCCTGTCAACAGAAAGTTCTTCATTATCAATCAAGGCCTCAAGCCCCGGCAGCACATTTTCCGTCGTCCGGACTAACACAGCCTGAAACAGCTTTTCCTTTGTTCCAAAATAATGGAGCACAGTCCCCCGGACGACTCCCGCATCCTCGGCGATATCGTCCACATTCACATGATAAAATCCATGCTGCAAAAAACGCTTTTCCGCAGCATCTAAGATTTCCTTCTTCCTCTCCTCTGTATCATTCATTCTTTTCGCCATATAAACACCTTCCCCGCTCCAAAATTCGTTATTGACTTTTTGTCAATTTATATTATACCTAAAATTTTCCAAAAAGAAAAGAGCGTTCCCGCTCTGTTTCTTTGATTCTGACAAGCAATGCCTGCGCCGCCGGAAAAAGAATATTGAATTGCTCAGCCCGCATTTTCAATAAACTGTACAAATTCATCTTTCGGTATAGGTCTGGAATAATAATATCCCTGTATGTATTCGCACTGAAGGTCCGAAAACTGCTTTGCTAAGCCTTTGGTTTCCACGCCCTCCACCACAATCTTCATATTCATATCCTTAATCATCCGAATCGTATTCTCTAAAACAATCAGTATATTGGGATTGCGCTGTTCACTGATGAAACTCTTGTCCAGCTTTACAATATGGATTGGCAATGATGCGATTCTCCGCATATTGGAATAGCCGCTTCCAAAATCATCCAAAGAAAATGTAACGCCCGCCCGGGAGAGCACATCTAAATTCTCCATCATGGCATTCTGGGAATAAGAGGTTGCCGTCTCGGTAATCTCCAAATTAATCTGAGACGGCGACACATGATAGCGGTCCAAAATTTCCAAAATCTCCTGCGCCAGGTTGGTCCGCATACACTGCGCCACAGAAAGATTCACTTCTATGTAGTCAATCCCTAAAGACCGGAAGGTGTCGCTGGCAATGAACCGGCACACTTCTTCCAAAACAAACGCCCCAATCTTATGGATTGCCCCATTCCGCTCCGCCACAGGAATGAAAATTTCCGGTGAGATAAAACCGTATTTTTCATCATAGAGCCGCAGCAATGCCTCCGCCGAATTAAACCGCTGCTCCTGTACAGAATAGATTGGTTGATAATATACGGAAAAAGCCTTATTGGCAAAGGCTCTCTCCATAATGCCCTCCAAATCCCGCAAAGATTTGTAATTGGTCACATTCACCATGATTACTTTACCGGCTTCTCTACCTCCACCATCCGGCGCATATCATGCACATAAGCGCTTAATTTTGACAGCCCTGTAGCCGTATCAATCTTATCCTCCGGTCTTTGAATCATCATAAAGATAAGCAGAACGCCGATAGAGTTGGCAAACAGTTCAATGATATAATAGGGAAAGAAAAACTGGATCACCACAGCCACCGCCATCAGCGGATAGACGGAAATCAGCGTCAGATACTTTCCCCGCTTGAAGAGCCTGCGGTAAAACAGCATATAGGTCAGACCAATTATCACATAAATGGCCGATACCACATACAATATGTAAAACCGCTTTCCTCTGGTATAGCTCTCCTGTCCATCCAGATAAAATATATGTCCGGTCGCCGGATTGGCAATCAGCAGCAGGGTAACTGCAAGCATTGGTATGCAGTAAGATATCCACAGCGCCGGATATTTTAGCACCCGATGCCAGGTATCCGTAAGGGTGATAAGATACGCAAAATAGACGACGGGCAGCAGACAGTGAAAAAACAGATACAAGGTATGGGCGACATACTTTCCTGCCACATTCCCCGCTCCCAGCTTGCCGTAATTAATTGCCGCCACATCTGCTATCACAGCGGCCATTATCACCAATACCAATAATAAAAAGCACCGGTTACGCCTTCCTCTTGTCATCTTCCTCAAAACAATGGAAAGCAGAAGGATAACCAGCACCGCAAATGCAGAATAATCATAATAAACAATCTTTTCCATACTTTCTCTTTTCCTTGCTAATCAAAAAAACACCATTCAGAATCCCTATAAAAACAAAATAAATAGCAGCTTCAAAAACCCAATGAAGCTACTATTTATTATACACATTCCATTACTTATCGTCAACCGAAACAACATCTGATGACGCACATATTTTTCTTTCAGAAAACAAAGATGACGCACATCAAAAATATAATCTTCAACAGAATATAAATCTTATACCCGGAATGCATCTACCGTATCATTCAACGCCTCGCTTAACTCAGAAAGCTCTTTGACCTTCTGCAAAACAACATCTGAACTGGTATCTGATTTTTGGGCAGATACGCCGATAGTGGACATATATTCTGCGATGTTGCCGGTCAATTCCACAATAGCGGAGATTGACTCATTGATACCGGTCATGCTTGCGCTCATTTCCTCTGAAGAAGCCCCCAAATCTGCGGATACCTCATTGTAAAATACGGCGTCCTGTTCATACTGCCTTGCTATGGAAATCATATTCTCGTAATCTGCCACTACTTTGTCATTCATGAACTGCAAAAGCTTCTGGGAATAGTTAGACAGATTGGACACGCTTTTCACAATGGTTCCGGTTACCTGCTGAATCTTATCCACAGCCTCCCTGGAATTATCCGCCAGAACACGAATCTCCTCTGCCACCACTGCAAAGCCCTTTCCTGCCTCCCCGGCTCTCGCCGCCTCAATTGATGCATTCAACGCCAGCATATTGGTCTGGGCGCTGATGGATAATATCTCCTCTGTCAATGTATTAATCTGGTCTACCTGCTTGCTGCTGGCAATGGCGCGCTCTAACTCGCCCTTCGTCTCATTATACAGATGGTTCGCCTGGTTGCTGGACTCAAGGGAATTATTATACAGCTCCCTTGCCCTTGCCATGATATCACTGGACTGCTGCGCCGCCTCGCTGGCCTTATCCGCAATCGTATCAATTGCATTGCCAAGCTCATTTCCTGTCTCATTAATGGTCTCTGCCAGAGAGCTTGCCTCCTCGGTCTGCCCGGAAACTTCAGAAACCGCGCCGGTAATATCCGTTATACTGGCATGCAGTTCTGTCATCTCGCCAAATGCAGACTCGGTAATCCGTCCAATCCGGTCCGCCTCATCCTTGGTACTCAAAATAATCCCCCGGATCTGCTCCTTGACATTGGCCGTTGCAACGGTAATCTGCTCCGTCTCATCTTTAAATTCTGCCGGTATCGTATCCTGTGTCACAACATTCTCAGAAAAATCACCGGAAGCAAACTGCTTCAAGGTCTGTATCGGCTCTAACAGCTTGCCGATTACGCCCGCCATAATTACGATTACCAGCACAATCGCCACAACCGCAATAATCACTGCCACTAAAACCATGGCGTTCAGCGCGCTTTTCACATTTGCAGACGGTACGGCAACTCCTAACTTCCAGTTACAGCTGTCAACCGCCCCTATCGCAAAATAGCTCTTGGTTCCATCATAATCCTTGGTCTTTACAATCTCACCGCCGGCACTGCTCACCAGAGAATCCAATTCCGGCATGACATCTTTGACAGCCGTTGCCGTCTCCTCCGTAGGTTCATATGTATCATTCTTATGCGCAATATAATTATTGCTGCTGTCTACCAAAAATCCGTACGCGCCCTGTTCATAGTTAATGCTGGCGGTTAAATCTGTAACCGTAGTCAGCGTTACATCAGCGCCGATTACTGCCGCCAGTTCTCCGTCTACATACACCGGTGACGCAATGGTGGCGCACATCTGGTTCGTCAGCACATCCCAGTAAGGATCTGTCACCACTGTAATCCCCGCATCTGCCGCCTGCTGATACCAGCCACGTTCTACCGGGTCATAGCCCTCCGGAATCTCTGCTTCCGGGTTCGACTGATAAAAACGGGAATCTGCCGTTCCACAGTACAGATTCAAAAGTTCGTCCCGTCCCTCTGCATGGGTGTTGACCACTTTCTGCAAAAAGTCCTCTGCCATATCTCCTGCCGCTTCAATGCTGTTGGCCGTACCTTCCGCCATCATCTTCTCATCCACAATCCATGTATTGATTGCTTCTGCATATTTATCCGCCTGAAGCTGTAACTCATTTTCCGATTTCTTCGTAAGCGTATTGCTGGCAATCATAACGATACCAAAAGTTGTCAAAATAATAATTGCCACCACGATTAAAATTACGCTGGTGGTCAGCTTCCCTTTAATTGTCTTTCTCATTAGCCATGTCCCTTCTTTTTTTGTTATATGCGTAATTATATTACTTTTAATACGCTTTTTCAACAACTTTTTACCAGTCATTTTCATTCTATAAGGGACATAAGCCTATGCCTCCGGTGCTGCCTCGCCTCCTGTTTCTGCTGTATCTGCCGTCTCCCCGGCTGCTTCCGCAGCCGGTTCTGCACCTTCTGAAGCCGACTCATTCTCCAACGCCCGCAGTTTATCCCGCATTTCTTTGTCTTCCTCTTCTTCAAACAAAGATTTGTGTTTTTTATGCTTCCGGCTCTGGGAAAGGGCTGCGGACATCTTGGCGGCCTGATATAGTTCATTGCTGTACTCCATCAGTTTCCGCTCGTCCTTTGCCGGTACGCGATCCCCCTTGGAAATCCGTCTGGCAATCTCCATGATCTTCCCTAAGTCCTCCATCGCCTTTCCCTGCGCTTTTGCAGACTCCTTCTGCGCCTCTAGCTCCTGCTGCCACATATCTTTCATCTCATCGGAAATCTCAACGGTTACCTGCTCCCGTTCCTTCGATTTCTCCTTTTCCGCTAAAGGATTTCCCGCTTCTAAAGCCGCTGCGCTGCCCGCCGCCTGTCCGGTAATATAATTTGTCTGTACGCCTTTTTGGTCCATCGCCTGATTAATCTTCATATCCGCCCTCCTACTCAATCCGTTCCCGATTGCTTTATTATATATATCGGAAAATTGAGGCCATACATTTATATAAAAGGGGCAGTTATCACGCAAGCCCTCCTTAGTGGCACCCTCTGCATTTTGAGCAGTCGCCCCCGCATTGCAGGGATTTCCCGTTCTTTTTATCCCTTACCATGCTGCGGATTGCCGCTGCCACCATTAAAATGACCAATGCACCGATAAGAATTGTTCCCATACAAATCCCTCCTAAGGTTACAAACATCTGCTACTTTACACTGACAACATTTTTCATATTGACATTTAAGGTATTGCTCTCCTTATACGGCCTGAACAGCAGATAGACAAAGAGCAGTACAAACAAAAATGCAATCACTGTTCCCACGCCAAAGGTTCCCGTAACAATCAGAGAACCAATCTGGAAAATACAAAGTCCTACAATATACGCGAGAATACACTGATAACCAATCGCAAACCAGAACCATTTAATATTGTTCATCTCTCTCTTAATGGCGCCCATGGCTGCAAAGCAGGGAGCGCAGAGAAGATTAAATACCATATATGCATAAGCGGCAATCGGGGTGATAGTCGCTGCAAGCTGGCCCCAGATTTCTGCTCCGTCCTCTGCCACCTCGCCATAACCAAATAAAATACCGAAGGTTGCCACCACATTTTCTTTCGCAATCAGGCCGGATACTGCGGCAACCGCCATCTTCCAGTTTCCAAATCCCAAAGGTTTGAATATGGGCGCAATCACATTGCCGATGCCCGCCAAAATGCTGCTGTCAAGCTGGTCTGCCTCTAACATGATAAAGCTTCCGTCCACCCAGCCAAAGCCCTGTAAAAACCACAGCACAATGGTGGAAAGAAGAATAATCGTACCGGCCTTTTTGATGAAGGACCAGCCTCTCTCCCACATGCTTCTGAGCACATTGCCAACTGTCGGCCAGTGATAGGTAGGCAGCTCCATAACGAAAGGCGCCGGTTCCCCCGCAAACATCTTTGTCTTTTTTAAGATGATCCCGGAACAGATAATAGCCGCAATTCCCACAAAGTAAGCGCTCCATGACACCCAGCCCGCATTGTCAAAAAATGCGCCGGCAATCAGGGCAATGATTGGCAGCTTTGCGCCACAGGGAATAAATGTGGTGGTCATAATGGTCATTTTGCGGTCCCTGTCATTTTCAATAGTACGGGAAGCCATAATTCCCGGTACGCCGCAGCCGCTTCCAATCAGCATGGGAATAAAGGATTTACCGGAAAGGCCAAACTTTCTGAAAATACGGTCCATAATAAAGGCAACCCTCGCCATGTACCCGCAACTTTCCAAAAACGCAAGGAAAAGAAACAAAATCAACATCTGCGGTACAAATCCAAGCACAGCGCCTACACCTGATACAATACCATCTGCGACCAGTCCCGTCAACCAGTCTGCGCAGTTGACAGACTCTAAGGCCGATGTCACTGCCGGAACAATCCATTCCCCGAAAAGCGTGTCGTTAGTCCAGCCGGTTACCCAGTCGCCTACCGTAGTCACAGACACATAATACACAATGAACATAACCAGGGCAAAAATCGGCAGGGCAAGAAAACGGTTTGTAACCACCTTGTCAATCTTATCCGATATGGATAATCCGGCGCCCTGTTTCTTTTTCACGCAGTCGCCAATCACAGAGGCAATATAGACATATCTTTCATTGGTGATAATGCTTTCCGTATCATCATCAAACATATCCTCTAATTCTTTTATTTCCGCCGACACATCCGGCGCCTGGTCTAACTGTTCTGCAATCTTGTCATCTTTTTCCAACAGCTTAATGGCGAAAAACCGTTTCTGCTCCTCCGGTACGCTAAGCCTTTCTTCCACTCTCTGTATTACGTTTTCCACCCTCTCATCAAAAACGGCAGCCGGGGACTTTCCCTGTTTTTTTCCGGCAAGCTCCACCGCTTTGGCCGCCGCCTTCTCAATTCCCGTTCCCTTAAGGGCGGAAATTTCAACCACCTCACAGCCTAAGTGCCGGCTTAACTTATCTATGTATACCTGCTCCCCTGTCTTTTCCAGCACATCCGCCATGTTGACCGCCAGAACAACCGGGATTCCCAGCTCCATAATCTGCGTGGACAGATACAGATTTCTTTCGATATTCGTACCGTCAACAATGTTGATAATCGCGTCCGGACGCTCTGCAATCAGATAATTTCTGGCTACTACCTCCTCTAATGTATAGGGGGAAAGGGAATAAATACCCGGCAAATCCATGATGACTACATCCTTGTTGCCCTTTAATTTTCCCTCCTTCTTTTCCACCGTAACGCCCGGCCAGTTTCCTACAAACTGGTTAGAACCGGTCAGGGCATTAAATAATGTTGTTTTACCGCAGTTTGGATTTCCTGCGAGTGCAATTTTTACTGACATTTTCTACTCCTTTCTTTGGGATGGATGAAACATAATTTACCTTTTTTAAGCTGTGTGATTTTAACCATACCAACGCAGGTGCCGCTTTCGCTTGGTTATGCCACGCAGCGGTACTAAATTCGTGCTTCGCACTCATTAAGTACCGGCGGGCATAAAAAACACCTGCTTATGGTATTGGTTAAAATTACACAGCAATCTACGGTTTGATGATGTTTTATCCATAGGTTTTTATTACTTGTTGTGTTGAGTTAGCTTCTGCTATTTGTTGTTAGGGGTTGCTATTTTTTATTAGTTATAACTAACTTAGTGATAAAAAAATTTGTTATTCTACTTCTATCATAGTGGCATCGGCTTTGCGCAGGGAAAGTTCATAGCCTCTTACCGTTACCTCTACCGGATCGCCTAACGGCGCAACCTTCCGCACGAAAATCTGGACGCCCTTTGTAATGCCCATGTCCATGATTCTTCTCTTTACCGGACCGTCGCCGGTAAGTTTTTTCACTGTTACCGTCTCCCCGCAGGGAACCTCCTTTAATGTCTTCATGTAAACACTCCTTTACTAAATGAATACTATATCATCTTTTTTGTTAAGCCGTTCTCTCGATGAGAAACTAAACCATGATGTGACAGGCCATATCCTTTCCAATGGCAACTCTGGAATCCTTCACATTGACAATCATGCTGCCATTAATCATGGACACAACCGTTACCGTACCGCCCGATACAAAACCCAAATTCTCTAAGAACTGTCTGGTCTCCTCCTTACCGCCGATATGCTTTATAATGTTCGGCTCTCCTTCCTTTGCCATTGTAAGAGGCATATCACCATCTCCTTCCCATATGCGCACATATAAATGGCGGAAAATACCACTGGTTTTTATTTGCCTTCTCTGTTAGTTTATTCTAACTTTAATTAGTTGTCAATAACTTTTTCTAAAAAATAAAAAAATTTTCCCTCTCTTCATTATTTATGGTACAATAATATTACATTTTATCGGAAATACCTGGGAGGATATGATGAAGATTAACGAATCAGCGGAAAATTATTTAGAGACCATATTAATCCTTAGTAAATCCCTGCCTGTAGTGCGCTCTGTAGATGTTGCAACAGAACTGGGATTTAAAAAGTCCAGCGTCAGCATTGCCATGAAGAATCTGCGGGAAAAGGGACACATTACCGTCTCCGACGCCGGTTATATCACGCTGACCTCCTCCGGAAGGGAGATTGCCGAGATGATTTATGAGCGACACGAGCTGTTTACCTCCTGGCTGGTCAGCCTTGGGGTAGACGAAAAAACCGCCGCCGAGGACGCATGTAAGATGGAGCATGTAATCAGCAAGAAAAGTTTTGAGGCAATCAAGAAAAATATTCCGAATTTTACGAAAAAATAATACAATCGAAACAGAAATTTAATCTTCCTTTGTCAATACTTTCCTCTGCCAGCTTCGTTTTCCGCACTTCGGGCATTTCATGTATCTCGTCCTGCCGGTATGCGGCGCAAGATTGGTTTGCCAGTAAGTCGGTACATGTCTGTGACCGCAATTTTGGCACTCATAATATCCGGTTTTCTGCTCAATGCCTACTGCAATAAAAGCAACTGTATCTATCATTGCAGCAGCAAATACAATAAGCGTCCCTCGCAGCCATGCAGGCATCACAACAAATGAAGCCACAAATATTATGACGAGTCCGGCAAGGACAGCCGGAAGGACAATCCAGTATTCCGTCTTTAACATCTGCCTGTTTTTTTCTTCGATTTCCCTTTTCATTGCCAGCAGATTTTCTTCTGCCCGCTTGTCATATGATTCTGCCATAATTCTTTCGCCCGACAGGAGTTCATTGACATTGATTTTCAGAAAATTACACAATTCCAGCATAATTCCGGAATCCGGCATGGATTTTCCCGTTTCCCATTTGGATACCGCCCGGTCACTGATGCCGAGTTTCTCGGCAAGGGCTGCCTGGGTCATTCCCTGTTCTTTTCTGCATGACGCTATGAATTTTCCTATTTTGATTTGATCCATATCGGGCACCTCCTTTCATGGCTAAAATATATCGGAAATCAATGCGAATTAACACGAACCGGCAGTTGATTTCTGCGTACTCTACCGTAGGTTGAGTGCCTGTAAAATGCGCAATTTTCTTCGAGTATATCAAAAACATTCTCCGCTTTCAACTTCGTAAATGGAAATCTAAAATTTCCTTAAAGATATCGCCAAAATACTTGACATTGTAAACCAAAATGTTTACAATAAAGACATAATTGAAAGGAGATGATTATATGCCTACCACTCCAACACAAATTCGTATTGATTCAAATATTAAGCGTGAAGCAACAGCCCTTTTTTCAAACCTTGGTTTGGATATGTCAAGTGCGGTAAATCTTTTTCTTTATCAGTGTGTCCTTCGCGGTGGTCTGCCTTTTGCAGTAGAGGTTCCGCAATACAGTAACAAAACGCTCAACGCAATGGCCGAAGCCAGAAAAATATCCCGCGATCCTGACATCAAGGGGTACAACAGCATGGAAGAACTAAAGGCGGCACTTGATGACTGATGTACCAAGTCAAATTCACCACAGCTTACAAGAAAAGCTATAAGTTAATGAAAAAGCGCGGTCTTGATGTTTCTCTTTTAGATAATGTTGTTGATCTGTTGCGTCAGGGCAGGCAGCTCGATAAAAAATATCAGGATCACAGTCTGTCTGGTAACTTTGCTGGTTTCCGGGAATGCCACATTAAGCCTGACTGGCTTCTTGTCTATCTGATCGAGGACAATGTATTAACCTTGACGCTTGTAGATACGGGCTCTCATTCCGATATTTTTAAAAAATAAACCACTTCAGGAATAGACAAAAGTCTTAGATAACCTTTTTACAACCACTGCACATTTTTGACATGGGCACCTCGTTTTTTTCCCTGTTTTTTGTTGAAAAATACCTTTGACTTTCAATGTACAAATTCATAAAATAATTTTAAACGAGTGGCAGATACTGCGTAAATCCAGTTATCTGCCGCTCGTTTATTTTTTTGTAAGAAAGGACGAAATAAAATGGAAACAAATCAATTTTTAGGAACAGAACGAATCGGAAAACTAATGCAAAAATATGCTGTTCCCTGTATTATCTCTCTTTTAGTTGGCGCACTGTATAATATTGTAGACCAAATCTTTATTGCAAACGCCGCGTATCTCGGCTCTTATGGCAACGCCGCAAACACAGTGGTATTTCCCCTGACGGTAATCGCCCTTGCCATAGCGGTTATGATCGGGGACGGCTGCTGCGCCTTTGTCAGCTTAAGCCTCGGAAAAAAGGAATCTGACCGTGCAAGGAAAAGCGTAGGCAACTCCGTTGTCTTAAGCATTGCATGCAGTATCATATTATGCGCCATTTACCTGCTTTTAAGCGACCGGATTATTGCCATGTTCGGCGGCACTGTCAACGAGGAAACCTTCCGATACTCCAAAGAATATTTCTTTTACATTTCCCTGGGTATTCCCTTCTATATGTTCGGGCAGGCGATGAACCCCATTATCCGCGCAGACGGAAATCCCGGATTTGCCATGGTGTCCACGCTGGCCGGAGCCGCGCTGAATATCATTCTTGATCCCATTTTTATTTTCCTGTTGAAATGGGGAATGATGGGGGCAGCGGTTGCCACCGTAATCGGCCAGATTGTCACTGCTCTTTTGGCCGTATGGTATCTGTTTCATATGAAGACGGTAAAGCCACAAAAAGCGGATTACCGCATTGATTTAAGCATTGCAAAGAAAACTCTGATACTGGGAATATGCAGTTTTCTTTCCCAGATTTCTCTTGTTGCCGCCATGGCCGCCATCAACAACATGATTAGAAAATACGGCGCCCTGCATCCGGTGTTTGGCAGGGAACAGTTTGCCCAGATTCCCATGGCTGTAGTCGGCATTGTAATGAAATTCTTTCAGATTGTCATCTCCATTGTTGTCGGCATGGCCGCAGGCTGCATCCCCATTGTCGGCTATAATATGGGCGCCAAGCTCACAAAAAGGGTAAAAAGCCTGTTTACTAAGCTGTTAGCCGCTGAAGCAGCCGTCGGTCTGACTGCATTATGCATTGTGGAACTCTTCCCCCGCCAGCTTATTCAGATTTTCGGCGCAGCCAATGAGAGCAGCTACTATACCGACTTTGCTGTCAAAGCCTTCCGCATCTACCTTTGCATGCTTGTCTTTGCCTGCGTGAACAAGGCCTGCTTCATTTTCTTACAGGCTATGGGAAAAGCCTTAGCATCCACTCTGCTTTCCATGGTGCGGGAAATTGTATTCGGCGTAGGTTTTGCCTTGCTGCTGCCTGTATTTTTCGGCTTAGACGGCGTTTTATACTCTATGCCGGTTTCAGACATCTTTACCTTTGTCATTGCGGGCGTTCTTATCTGCCGCACCTACCGTCAGTTAGGGGGAATTGCTTTCCCAATCAAAAAACCCCGCTATCTACAGCGGGGCATCTAATCCCTGGAATATTTGGCCGGACGCGCCTTCAAGGCGTGCATCCGGCTAAATGTTACATACCTGATATTCATTGAAACAGACGCTTCTTACTATTACGCCAACGCCGCCGTAATAATTGCCATAGAGTAGACTTCTGTGGCCGTACAGCCTCTTGACAAATCATTAATCGGCGAATTCAGTCCTAATAAAATGGGACCATAAGCCTCGAAATTACCCATTCTCTGCGCAATCTTATATCCGATATTACCCGCATTGATATCCGGGAAAATAAAGGTATTGGCATGACCGCCCACCTCGGAATCCGGACATTTCTTCTGGGAAACCTTCGGAGAAACCGCCGCATCAAACTGCATCTCGCCGTCAATCGGCACATCCGGGTTACGCTCCTTGGTCTTCCTTGCCGCATTCCGCATCTTATCCACATCCTCGCCATGACCGGAGCCGTCGGTAGAATAGCTTAAAAACGCGACCTTCGGATCTACGCCGAACACCTTGGCGCAGCGTATGGTCTCCTCGGCAATCTCCACTAATTCATCCTCTGAAGGGCGGATATTGATACCGCAGTCTCCCATGGCTAACACCTCGTTATCACCGGTAGCAGAAGGGCGCACCAGAATAAAACAGGAGGATACCAGAGTATTCCCCGGCTTTGTCTTAATCAGCTGCAAGGCCGGCCTGACTGTGTCAGCTGTGGAATAGGTTGCCCCGCCTAACAGGGAATCCGCATATCCCATCTTTACCAGCATCGTTCCGAAATAATTATTCTGTAAAAGATATTCCCTCGCCTGTTCCGGCGTTATCCCTTTACTCTTTCGAATCTCACAAAACTCCTCCACCATCTTTTCCATATCCGGAAAATCCTTAGGGTTGATAATCTCGGAGCCCCGGATATTAAATCCGCTGTCCCCGGCCACCTGATAAATCTCATCCGGTTCGCCGATTAAAATCGGATGCAGGAAATTGCTTGCCAAAAGTCTTGAGGACGCTTCCAGAATACGGGGGTCGTTGCCCTCTGTAAATACAATTTTCTTCGGATTATGTTTCAAAATGTCAATCAACTGCCCAAAACCAAACATTACTCTCTCCTCCATTCTCTGCTTATCCTTTATTGTCGGACTGATAAATCCCTTATTTCTATTATATAATTTTTTGAAGATTTCACAAGAAATTTTTCACAAAATTCAGGTAAAATTTGGATTTTTTTTCAAACAATTGCCAGACAGCCTAAAATCCCATTTCCCGCAGATTGCTGACCAGCTGGACAAAAAATTCCCTCACATCAAAGTCCCTGATATTTTCCCGGTTTAAGTCAATCATATCCCCATGGGAAACGCCCCGCTTTCCCGTCACCTGAATCATCTGGAATTTCTCCCCCCATGGAAATGATTTTTCACCCACTAAGCCGTCATTCGAACCATCGAAGTAATTAACCAGCTCATAGGAAAAATTAAGCGGAAATCTGCCGCTTGAGGCATGGTTCAGGATAGACCCCACGCTCTGGTAATACACCTCCGGCACATCTTTTACAAGCTCATTGCGGTCTCTACAGGCAGAGGCAGTCAGGTCGCTTACGGCCGCTAAGAAATCCGGGCTGGTATCCCCTAACTTTTTCAGGGCGGCATTATAAGTCTTTGCCAGCATATTTTTCTGTGACTCCGCCATTTTGGACAGCAGATAATCCGCAAATTCACAGCCCCGGTGAGGCGTGTTAATGGTGGTTAAGGATGCCACATACTGGCTGGCCCCCAAAAGGGAAATCGCATATCTGCTATCCAAACCTCCCTTGGAATGGGCGATGATATTGACCTTTTCACAGCCGGTTGTACGGACAATTTCCTCAATCCGGGCGGCAATCTCCTTGGCACATTCCTCCACCGATTCGGCAGACTGGTGGTTGCCATAATACACCACTGCTCCGTTTTTTTCCAACTCCTTGGGAATCCGCCCCCAATAATTCAGGAAACGATAATCCCGGAAAAACACGCCATGTACCATCAAAATCGGATATTTGGTGGCGCAGATGCGCTCTGCCTCCCGCCGGCGGTTTAACTCAAGCTTTTCATTTTCAAAGGAAACCTCAAAGGATACGGTCTTGATAATAATTCCCAGCGCTATTAAATGGGCAATGGGAATCATTCCGCAGATAATACCCACCACACGCCACCTTAATCCTAACTGCTGGGAAGTCATATACACCCGTATAATTCCGTTCCAGAATACAATCGCCTCCACAAGTATGGCAACCAGTGTGTTGATAAGCCACAATTTTAGATTCTCCGCTATGGAGCCTACCGGAAAAGCGCCGAAAAATCCTGCAATGGAATAGACGGTAATTATCACCGCAGAAATGATAAATACGATTAAAAGCTCGCATCCGTTTCCGCAAATCTTAAGCCGCCTGCTCAACAGTTTTCGGTTGGCAGGGCAGGGCGCCACATTGATAACAAGGAACAGCAAAACTGCCACAGCAACAAAAATTCCATGGCCCCACATAGCCACTAAAGTAGGCGCATTTGCCAGATAAAAAATAAGAATGATATCCCATATGCGTGATAAAATCTTCATTTGTATTTCCCCCTGAATTTAACATTCTGTTTTAAGAATAATTCACGCTACGGGCGATGTCAATATTTTTTATAAAATCAAATGCTTCGACTTGAAAACGCACATTTTTATGCCGGATTACAAAAGCGGGTGCTCTGCCCTCGCCTTTAACCGTTCCCATCTTCTGTCCACCTCCTGCTGGATTTCCGCCACCACGCTTTTATATTCCTCCTTCTTTAAATGCTTCGTCCGCCCCATCATGGAAAGCCAGTCCAACACAGGAATTTTCTTGTGGGCGCCCTCCGGATTGTAGGACAGGGTGGTGATTCCGTTTTCAATTTCAAAGAGAGGAAAATAGCAGCTATCCACTGCCGCCGCAATCACTTTCCGTTCCGTATTCGGCTGGTCGTTCCAGTTCAAGGGACAGGCGGAAAGAGCCTTTAAATATGCCGTTCCAAATTCATTGGCATACAGTTTCGCCTTAGCCGCTTTTTTCACAAAATCCGCCGGATTGGATTCCGCCACCGTCGCCACATAGGGCAGATTGGTCGCCGCCATCAGCATAGGCGAATCCTTATGGAAAAATCTCTTTCCGTACTGTAAGGCTCCCACATGGGAGGTAGCGCTTTTGGCGCCCTTAGGCGTAGAATAGGAAAGCTGATAGCCTGTATTCATATAGCCGCCGTTGTCGTATTCAAAAATGATAAGCCGTTCATTGCGGATTGCGGTTCCAAGAGCGGAACCCATGCCAATATCCATGCCGCCGTCGCCGCTTACCATGATAAAGGTAATCTCGCCCTCCGGGTATTCCCCCCGTTTCTGCTTCTGATGAAACATCTCCACCAGACCGGATAATGTGGCCGCCCCGTTTTGGAACAGGTTGTGGACATACGGCACCTTAAATGCCGTCTTAGGGTAAGCGGTGGTCACAACCATGCCGCAGCCGGTATGGAACAGCAATACCACATTTCCCTCTATGCCCTTTAACAAAAGGTTCACATTGACCGGTATGCCGCAGCCGGGGCAGGCGCCATGGCCCGGCGCCAGCCTTTTCGGCATGGCCGTTACCTCGTTGAGCATTCCTCCCTGAACCACTACCCGGCTGACGCCTTTCTCATTTTTCCACTGGGTCCTGGTACAGCCCGGCGTTGACTGCTCCTTCGTTATCGGCGCAAAATATTCCGGCGGACGGTAATCCTCGTTGCCGGGGTAGATTCCGGTATAATCAAACGCCTTTGCCCTGTCCTCAAAGCCCAAGAGCAGAAGATTCCTGGCGTCCTCCTCATAGAAATCCTTCCCGCCTAAACCGTAAATCCGGCTTAACACCCGGATATGCGTCTGGCTGTTTAACAAAGAGCCTGCCTCCGGCTGTCCGTAGTCCTCATTTTGATTATCCGGAAACCTCCCCTGTATCATGGCCTTCAGTTCAAGGGAAAGATTACCGCCTCCGGCTCCATAGCTGTCCTGACGGTCCGCCACCACAATGGTGCCTGCATTTTTACACATTTTGTAGAGGTCGTCCGCCGGATAAGGGCGCAGCAGTTTTGTGGTGAACACCCCCACCTTTTTCCCCTCCTTTCTCAGCTTGTCCACAGCGACTTTCGCCGTATGGTAAGCGGAGCCGAGTATAAACAAAAGCACCTCCGCATCCTCAGTGCAATACCCCTGGACCAGCTCATATCGTCTGCCGGATAAATGATGAAATTCCTCCAAAATATCCGGCAGGTCCTTTAACGCCTGCTCCATTGCCAGATGGATCTGGTATTTATTGTTCAAAATGTCCGGTTCGTTCATATAAGAGCCGATAGAAACCGGATGCGCTAAATCCAATGCGGAATAATCGGCATGATATTCCCCGATAAATTTTTTTATGACCGCATCCTCCTTAAACACCTGGCTGTTCCGCTTCTGATGACTGGTAAAAAATCCGTCGAAGGCCACAATAGCCGGAAGTTTCACCCGCTCCGCCAGCTTTAAGGCAAACAGATTCATGTCGTACACCTCCTGGGGCGTGTTGGCAAAGAAAATCAGCCAGCCTGTGTTTAAGGTATACATGATGTCGCTGTGGTCCCCCTTGATACAGAGCGGTCCCGACACTGTACGGCAGGCCACATTCAAGACCATGGGCAGTCTGGTGCCGGACTGGACCGGAAGCTGCTCTAACGCATATAACAGACCATTGGCGCTGGTAGCATTAAATACCCGGCCCCCGCCGGCAGCAGCGCCATAACAGATTCCCGCCGCACTGTGTTCTCCCTCCGCCGCAATCAAAGAAATATCATGCTCCCCCTCCGCTTTCATCTGGTCTAACAGCTCTGCAATCTGGGTAGAGGGCGTAATCGGATAATACCCCATCACATGATAATTAATCTGCTTTGCCGCATGGGCGGCCAGTTCGTTTCCGCTTTCAAATAAAACCTGTTGTTCTTCCATTTTCTGCACTCCCTTCTATGTTTGCATTAACAAGGTGATCCGAAACGCTTTTTATACCGTAACTGTTGTACAAACTGAACAATACCAACGCAGGAACGCTTGCGCACCCTCGCCTCGCAACGGTACATAAGGTGCTGCTACGCACCACCTAAATACCGGCGGGCTCACACCAGACCGCCGTCAACCCGGTTCTCCGTCAGATAGGCTTCGCTGGTTACATAGGAATTGGGGCCTAACGCCTCATAGTTAAGCTGCTCCGGCAGCAAATCCTGATTTCTCATGGCATATTCCGGATTAGGATGCTCCCGCTCCACCCCGGCTACTAACGCATTTACCGGACACACGTCCACGCACCGCAGACAGCCCTTGCAGTGATGATAATCTAATCCCATATTCACCATGGCTTCCCGCCCCTGATACTCCCCCTTTGCAAACTGAAATACCATGTCTGGACAGGTGGTATCACAGAGGCCACAGTTAATGCACCTTTCCTTTATAAACAGCGGAATATAGCCTTCCCTTGAAGCTGACAAATCATTGGAGACCGTAGAGCCGATACAGGGATTTACGCCGCCGACAGGAGAATTTGCATAGCCCCATTCATTTTTGATTTCCTGATATTCCTCCTCCTCACCGCTTTCGTCTTTTGCAAAATACTGTGATTTCAACTCCTCGTAGCCCCGCCTTATGCCCTCTAAATTGGCCTCCCACATTGCCGGATATTTTTTCCCGATAGTTTTCTTTGCAAGCCCTGACACAGCATCTAAAGGTATAAATTCAGAAGCCTTTGCAATTGCGCCTAACATGACCATATTAATCCTTGTTTTGGATTCCATGGCAATGCTAAGGGCGTCAATGCAACAGATTGTCCCCTCCTTCAGCTTAAGCCGCTTCCTGATATTTTCCGGTGACGCGTCTGTGTTAATGACAATCCTTGTGTCCCCTGTCACACCCGCAGTCACAGCGCTTTTCCCAATCATTGCCTCGTGGAACAAGCCTAAAATATGCGGTTTTTCTACAGGGGAATTGATTCCGATTTCCTGCTCCCGCCCGCTATAGCGGATAAATGCCTTTACCGGCGAACCTCTCTTTTCCGAACCGTAACTGGAAAAGCTGGCGGCATTGAGTCCCATGTACAATGCGCCTAACTCCCCTAACATTTTTCCGCAGAGGTTAGCGCCTAACCCGCCAATGCTTTCCAAGCGGATTTCATAATAACCGTTTTCATTTTTAACCGGCAGAGTTACCTGATATTCCATACAATCAACCTTCCTTGTGTGCGAAATGCTTCTAAATAAAAATTATACTAATAGAACAATACCAACGCAGGGGCGTTTTCACTTATTTACACACGCAGCGGTACTAAATTCGTGCTTTGCACTCATTAAGTACCGGCGTGCGTAAAAAACCCTGCTTATGGTATTTGTTCTATTTGCATAACATAATATAAGTGGTTGGGCATTTCGCAATTACCTTATTCTTATATAGATTAGTATGGAATGAGAAATACTGAATTATACAGAACTGCCTGAGAACATTATTTTTCTTTATTGCATCAAGAAACCCTGCCAATTGACAGGGTTTCATAATAAATATTGATGTAATTGTTCAGTTTTCTAATCTTTGTTTGGGCCGGAGCCTGTTGCTTTATCTTAATGTATTATTTAGAAAAAACCACTGCCCCGTTTGCCTGCACATACATCTTTTTCCAATCTTTTTTAAAACTGGAATATTTTTTAACTATAGGGTTTCCCTCTTTTATACCAGCATACTTATAAGATTCCGACAGGTACACTTTTCCGTTTTTAATAGCATGAATATATACCACATGACCTGCCCCAGGATTTTTTAAAGTTCCCTCGTTTTGTACCTTATAACTAACAACGATATTATATACCTCTTTTTTTCCATTATTCGATAACTTATCCAAGCAATCATCCCCACTATATTTAGTTACTTTATATCCACCACTTGATTTTGTGTACTTTTTATTAGCCAACTTTGAATACCACTGATTTCCATTCCATTGTTTCTCATATTTATTATTTTTCCCAGTCCAAATTTTCCGGGCAATTAATTCATAATAAACATATGTGCCACAATAACCAAAAAATGATTTTCTCTTAGCTAATTTCTTTGCTTTATTATGGGTATCCTTTATTTGTTTCTTTAACTGCGCATCTGTCAGGCCAGCAGGCTTTACAACTGTAAATTTAGCGTCTATTAAAGATAACTTTGCTCCGCTCTTATCCGTAGCCGTAACACGATAATAATAAGTGCCCAGTGCTAATTTATTAAACAGCATAGCCTCATCAATCTTGCTCTTGTATAAGTTATAGATTTTTCCCTTAGGATCTACCGTTTTAGTATAAACAGCTGTCGTTCCATCATCTTTTAAAATCTGTCCTGTCACATTTGTTATAACATAATTGGAAGTGATTTCACCTTTACAGGAATACGCATCTCCCAAATATAGTTTACTTGGCACTGCTGCATTTTTTATAGCTAAATTAGAAGCCGCTTTTTTTTCGGTATTATCTGTTTTTGTTTTATCTGTCTGCGCTGTACTTGGTGAATCTGTTGTATTTGTTTGTGTCTGCGTCTCCGGCTTTTTCACAGTTTGCGGGTCTTCTAATACCCATATCTGATTTTTACTTTTTGCATTATATGTAACTATATTTACATTGGAACTATTCTTAGATCCTGTCGCATTTAACACTAGTTTGGTATTATCGGCACATCTTATTACATATCCGCCACTCACTTTATCAAATTTCCAAAGTTGGGTACTATGATTTGTTCTGTCCCACAGACAAACATTGTTACCACTCTTTGCCTTTTCCGTATATACATTAACAACTCGCGCTTTAGCACTTGAGAGCGGAGTCATGGCATATGAACTGTTATACTTATAAATCTTAAAATCCTGTCCCACAGTCTTATCTTTTTGGTAAACATCAATGTTCGTTGCGTTAGCATCCTTATTGCCACAAACATTAAGATACTTACCTGTTCCCAAATTCTTTATTGTGTATGTTCCCTCTGTAATGGTGGTAACAGCAGCCTGTGCTTTCATATTCCCCATCTGTAACCCTAACATCAGCATACAAGCTGTAAATATAATTTGTAAATAACGTTTCATAACCATCATCCTCCTCTTATACTTTCTAATCGAAATTATAGCACAGCAAGCAGTATGCATTATGTATCTTGCATAAACAACTTTTTTTAATGCATAAACGACTTTTCTTCTTTATTCAAACACTGTTTTACATTTCCCGCGTATGCACGTCCAAGCGGAATCCTTTGTCCATAAAATAATTGCAGATTCTTATTATCTAACCATTCTACACAGTCTAAATTCACAATATACCCAGTATGACACCGCACAAAATTTTTCCCTAATTGCTCCATAATTTTTGCCAATGCTGCATATGTGGTATACGCTTTCATCGATGTATATATCGTTGTTTTGCGATTTTCTCTTTTGATATAAATGATATCACTATTTTTAATGTAGACCTTATGTCTATCTGAAACAACCATGAGCACATTGTGTTTTTCCTTTTGAATCTCTATCTCTGCTCTTTCAAATGCAGTAGCAATATACTTTCTCATTTGTTCCAACAATATAAAATAACAATGCCTTACCTGATATACATCTGATACCTGCCGACAATTATCTGAATAAAAAATTATCTGACATTGTGGGGAATATCGCAAAATCAATTTTGCTATCTGAATCCCATCTAACGTACCTGCCTTGCAATTTGTTTTAATCACCATAATGTCACATCTCATTTTACAAAATTCCATGTCTACCAAAAGGTCTTCCGGTGAGAAAAACCATAATTTATCTGTGCTTAAAAATTTTATATTTTGAATTATATATCGTGAAATTTCCTGAATTTCTATCTGTTTATCACTACAAATTCCAATCTGCATTTTTCACCTTTCGTATATCCATTCCCAGCTATAATCATATAACAATACCACATTTACCAGTCAACAATATTACCTTTTTACTTTCAATATATAAAACATAGACAATCGCTAATTTTTTTAATTACTGAAAAAATTCCTGTCCTTCTCTTTCAATCTTCACAATCTGCCCCGCATATTCCGGGTGCTTATCCAAAAACTGCCGGATAATGCTGTATTTTTTCCAGCAATGCATAGGGTAGACCTTCTCCGGTCTGGCATATTCCATAAAGGCTTCCAGTCCCCCGAACGCATCCTCCCCCTGTCGCGGGTCTAAGGGAACAAAGGCGGCGTCTATTTTCATATCCTTCAACTTATTAAGCTCCCGAAAATAATTAGCCTGCATATTGTGGTTATATTGTTTGCTCTCCTCCCGCCATACCCATAAATTCAAATCCCCGGCATGGTATACGGTCTTTCCTTCGCATTTTAACAGATATGCCACGCCCTCGTCCGTAGACGCTAACATTTCCATATCCACCCTTACCCCGTTTGAAAGCGCAAGGCTCTGTGTTTTATTTCTTTTTACCACAGTGATATACTCCGCCAGAGGAACGCCTTTTTTCTCATACATATCCAGTTCCCGCTTATAGGGTACATCCTTCGGTATGACATAATGCACGCCTTTTCCTTCCTGCGCCAGTTCAAAAATCTTCGGATTGTAATGGTCTCCATGGCGGTGGCTCACAAAGACAACAAGGGGCTTTTCCGGCGCATGGTCCGGAATCGTCCCCTTGTAATAATCAAACAGAAAACAGACATTTTCCATTTCTACAAAAAAGCCGCTATGGTATATATAGGTAACCTTCATCGCTTACACCTCGTAGTCGATGCAAAGACGGATTTCCGCATAAGGCCGCACATAGGTGTCGGCCACCTTTACATGCTCCGGGTGCGTCTGATATCCTTTCAGCGCCTCATCGCTTTCTAAGTCGCTGTCCAACATCACATCTGCATTAGAGGACGGAAGTTTCTCCGTTACCACATGTAAGCGCAGCAGCCCCGGCACCTTACCCACAAGGCTTTCCAGATTCTCCTTCATTGCCGCCATAACCCGCGCTTTCTCCTGCTCTGACAGACTTTCTTTTAACTTCCATAAAATGATATGCTTAACCATACAGATTCCGCCTTTCCTGTTATCCTTTAAAATGTGATTTCCTTTTTATCGTGGAGCAGTTTTCCGCCCTGTACAATCTGCATAACGCCCATTGCCACGCCAAGGGTAATGAGAATCACGCCAAAGACAATGCTCCATGCGCCCGCCTGCTTCATTGTGTTATATACTTTCTCGCTCATAACAATACCTCCGTTATTCCATAGATTATCTGCTATTGTGCGCCATACTGCTCATAGTATGCATCAATCGCAGATTTTAACTGGTCGTCAATTATAATCTTTCCCTTGTAGGGCTTATTGTATAAATGCTCCACCACCTCTTCCATGGTCACAATGGAAGTCGTCTGAAAACCGTATTTCTCCTCAATCTCCAACAGGGCAGATTTCTTTCCCTGCCCCCGCTCCATGCGGTCAACAGAAACCACCATTCCCACCATCTCCACATTGCCCTGCGCCTTGATAATCGGCAGGGTTTCCTCAATGGAGGTTCCGGCAGTGGTCACATCCTCGATAATCACCACCCGGTCGCCGTCCTCAATGGGACTTCCAAGCAGGATTCCTTTATCCCCATGGTCTTTTACCTCTTTCCGGTTTGAGCAGTACCGGATATCTTCATCATACATCTCAGCAATCGCCATGGTGGTTGCCACCGTCAGGGGGATTCCCTTATAAGCCGGTCCGAACAGCACATCAAAGTCCATGCCAAATTCACTGTTAATCGCCTCCGCATAGTACTCTCCCAAACGCTTTAACTGGGAACCTGTGCGGTAAAATCCTGTGTTTACAAAAAACGGCGTCTTTCGCCCGCTCTTTGTCACGAAGTCGCCAAACTTCAGTACATTACAGTCAATCATAAATTCGATAAACTCTTTCTTATACTGCTCCATTGTGTATAATCCTCCTCATTTTATCCTGTAAACATCTCATATATCCCTAAACACTTCGTTATTTTACCACAAAAATCCGGTCTTATCAATTCATGGTCAAAAAAGTTTTAATCGCGTAAATTTTAATGTTTTTATTGCGAGTATCTTTGCGTTATTCGGTTTCAATATTCAGAGCTGAGCAGAAAATCTGCTATGTGCATTGTCTTAATGCCCTCATAATTCCCGCCTGCAAATTCATCCGCCCTGAGTACATATTTGGGATAATTGTCGTGTATTTCAAGCAGACGGTGGTATTCCCGTTTTTCGGTCTTTTCGGAGTTTATCTCCTGCGTAACCTGAACATAAATCTTTTCATTTTGCCTCGTTGCTACAAAGTCAATTTCTCCATCATTGGTTTTTCCGATATAAACAGTGTAGCCTCTGCGGCAAAGTTCCAGATATACAATGTTTTCAAGACTTGAGGCAACGCTGTCAGCATTGTAACCGAGAACGCTGTATCGCAGGGCATTATCCGCAAGATAAAACTTCTCCTGTGTTTTCAGGATTTCCCTGCCCTGTAGATCATACCGGGAACAACGGTGAAGCAGATACGCTTTTTCCAGCTTTTCAAGATAGCTGTAAACCGTTTCGTTATCAAGCGCCCTGTGTTCTGATTTCAGGTAATCGGAAATCGACTTTGCGGAAAATGTGTTGCCGACATTTTGAAAGGTGTACTTGACAACACGCTCCAACTGATCGATTTTCCGGATCTGATTCCGTTTCACAATGTCGGAAAAAATGGTTGAGTTATAAATATCACGGACAATCGTGTAAATTTCGTCCTGCGAATACTTCTGCAAATGCGTTGCAGGAAAGCCACCTAAACGGACATACTCTGCAAGCTCCGTTCTCGTATCCCCAACCGTATCATATTTTTCCTTAAACATCAGGTATTCCGAAAAGGATAGGGTAAATATCCGGAAAGCAATATATCTTCCGGTCAGGTAGGTGGAAATCTCCGAGGACATCATACGGGAGTTAGAACCTGTTACATACAAATCCACGTCAAAATCCGATACCAATGAGTTTACAACCTTTTCCCAGCCTTTGATTTCATGAACCTCGTCAAGAAACAGATAAGTTTTCCCATCAGGCGAAAGTCGCCCTTTTAAGTGGGCGTACATCTGCTTTGCTGTCATATCCTCATATTCCATCGAATCGTAATGGCAGCTTACAATACAGTCCGCGGGAATATTCCGTTCCTTTTGCAGTTTTTCCATAATCATTTTTAGTATTGTAGACTTCCCACAGCGGCGAACCCCGGTCAGTACCTTTACAAAAGGAGTGTCCACATAAGCCATTATTTTATCCACATACATAGGTCTGTAAATCACATTACCACCTCCATCTGCAAAATATTATACCGCAAAATCTATAGATGTCAATTTATTTTGCGATTATAAGCCGCAAAACTTTCGTTTGACTTTTGGTTATTGTCTGCTTATAATAAAAATATAAAAGCACTGCGACAGGCGGTTGGCTTTTGTATTAGGTAGTGTTAATAATTACTTACAACACAACCGTCACTCGGCCAAGTGGCGGTTGTTGCTCTTTACAATTATCGTTACGGTATATTTACCGATATGTAATGTAATTCGCATAAGCCCACCCCCTTTCAAGGGATATTGGCCAACCGCCTGCCGCCTTGCAGTGCTCATGCTCTGTTTAGAGCAATTTCATTTTACCAATACATATAGTCTATGTCAATCCACAATTTTCTTGTGTTTCTCCGATTATTCTTCAAGAAGGTACATCAATAGCGACAGCATAGTAACCGCCGCCGTCTCGGTCCTTAATATTCTATGTCCAAGACTGATTGTCTTCCCTCCAGCCTTTTCAATCAAAGCCACCTCGTCCTCGGAAAACCCTCCCTCCGGTCCGATAAATACTCCAATAGAAGATTTTCCCTTTGCCTTTTCCAATATTTTCTTGGAATACGCCATACCTTCCGCCTGCTCATAGGGCAGAAGGAGATAGTCCATCTCCTTGGCATAGGCCGCCGCCTCCTCCATAGTCATAACCGGTCTTACCTCCGGAATCCTGCCCCGCTTTGACTGCTTGGCGGCGCTTAAGGCGACTGCATTAAACCGCTCTGTCTTTTTTGCCGCCTTCTTCTCATCTAGCTTTACCACGCACCGCTTCATCATTACCGGCACAATCTCCGTCACGCCAAGCTCCACGCTTTTTTGTATAATCTGCTCCATTTTATCTCCCTTCGGATAACCCTGAAACAGCGTAATCTTAGCGGGCAGCTCTCTGGCGTTTCCAAAAATATCGATAATCTCCACCTCTGCCGCCTCCCCGGTATACCCGGCAATCCGGCACAGATATTCCTTGTCGCTCTCGTCGCTTAACAGTATTTCCTCCCCCGCCTTCATCCGCAGCACATTCCGGATATGGTTGTAATCCTCTCCCCCGATTAATACCGGGCTTTCCTTTAACTGCTCCGGGGACACAAAAAAACGATGCATTTCTCTCTCCTTTTCTATCTGAACATACTTCCGGCTTTGATATAACGCCTGCCAGGTTTTCATTCATCTGCACAAACGCCTCTAACGGGCGGTAAAGGATACCCATTCTCCAAGGCGGTCCGTAAAAAGAATCTCAAATCCATTGGCAAGCAGTGCCGCCCGCACCGCCTCCTCCTTTTCCTGAATGATTCCGGAGGAAATAAATACCCCGTCTTTCTTTAAAAACGATTTCACCACAGACGACAACGGAATAATCACATCTGCCAGGATATTGGCAATCACAATATCAAATGAGCCTGTCTTTGCAATGTTATCTGCAAAATCCTTATCTCCAATCACATCTCCCCGGCTTATCTCATACCGGTCGGGTTTGACGCCGTTGCGCTCCATATTTTCCCGGCTTGCAGCTACGGCCAGTTCATCTATATCCACGCCGTAAATCTTACCGGCTCCAAGCTTTGCCGCAATAATGGATAAAATGCCGCTGCCACAGCCAAGGTCTAACACGCTTAACCCCGCCCCGGCGCGAACATACCGCTTAAGGCCGGATATGCACAATCTGGTGGTCTCGTGGGAACCGGTGCCAAAAGCCGTTCCCGGATCAATATAGACCACAATATCTTCCTTCTTAATATCCGCATTTTCTGTCCAGGTCGGCTGAATCACAATGTTGTCCTCCAGACGGAAGGGGTGAAAAAATTCCTTCCAGTTGTTAATCCAGTCCTTATCCTCGGTCTCCCCAAGGGTAATCCGCCCGGCGCCGGTATCCATATAGGCGGACATTTCCTCAAGCTGTTCCCTGATATATTCCGATAAAGCCGCTACATCCATGCCCTCGTCCAGATAGCAGGACACATAAGCCACGCCGTCGTCCGGCGGCAGTTCCGGCAATATGTCAATAAACATGGCTTTCTTGTCTGCCTCAGAAAGAGGAATCTTATCCTGAACCTCAATTCCCTGTACCCCGTATTCTCCCAGCGCATAGCTTAACATATCCGTAGCCTGGGTGGTTGTCTCAATTGTCAGCTTCTTCCACTTCATTGTCTATCACTCCTGCTTCAATTTTATTGTAGTGTATCACAATTTTGGCAGCAAGTCATTCATTTCTTGCCGGTTTCAGACAATGGGTGGTTCCCTTAACAGCTTACTGCGTTGATATGTCCTCCTGCTCAAGCACCTCAGTCTGATAGGTTTCCAGCCATGATTGCGGCGTCTCATAAACCACATACACCTGGGTATCTATATCGATGCGGGTTCCGTCAATCGCATTAATTATTGGTAATCTCACTTGTGCCATTGTTCAGTATCCAGACAGGGACATAAACATAAGTATCCGTTTTATCCGGATAAGACAGCCTGGCATAAGTCAGGGTTAACTGCTCCCAATCCTTATCCCCGCTGTTTTCTTTTTTCAGGATTTCCCGAAAACAATCTTTAATCCTTTCATAACTCAAAAATTTAATGGAAGAACATTCTCCTGCGCTTATGATTCCTTTATATTCCATATGAATCAGCCCCTTGTCGTTAATCATAAGGGTTACGCAGGTCTCATCATAGCTTCTGACATCCCTGTCCGCATCAAAACAGCCTCCCTGCTTAACCCCTTCTGCAAAAAAGGAATCCGGCATAACATTCCCATTTATATCAAGGCCATATTGCAGATAATATCCGTTACATTCCTTTTCCCCATTTTCCAGATTCCAAATCAGATACTTAGGATCTGAATTTTGTTTCAGCTTCGGCAGCCCCAGTTCATTTAAAATCTTTTCTGCGTAATTGACCGCCTCCTCTTTTGTCATCTTACACAGATTTTCATATTCCGTAACATACTCCTTCCGGCAGCCCGTCACCGCTTCCCCGCTGACAAGGAAGCTGCTGTAGTCCTTTGCCTGTAAAGTCCACCCGGAACGGTTTTCGTCCTCATTAATATCAAAAGAAAGACTATACTCCGCGCCATCTCTGGTTCCCTTATAATAATTTTCGTCATAGCCGGCAGTCTGCTCCGGCACCTCCTCATAGGCCGGCGCCCCGGAAATCAGATTGGTCAGTCTTTTTTCTTCATTGGAAATCATTCTGGTTTCTTCTTCCCCTGTGGAGACAAGCTGATTGTCCTGCGCCTCCTTGAACGTATTTTTGTATAACTCCAGTTTTTCCTGTAATAACTCCTTTGTGGGATAAGTATCCCGGTCAATGCGTATGCTCTCCGGCTCAAAAAAATATTCCAGCAGTTGTTGTTTCTCGTCGGCAGAAAAATAATGTTCTGTTACCTCCAGCGTGGACAACACTCCCTGAAGGTCAATTTCAAGCTCTGCGCTCACGTCTATCGGCTCTCCCTCCGTCTCAATGGTTTCTTTCCACCTGTTATTGGTATCCTGTATCTGCAAATTCTCTACCGTATCCGCAAACTCCGCCTTTCCCCCGGTATCCGCCTCCGTTTTAATATTTTCCTCCTCATACTCTACCTCCTGTCTCCCGCAGCCGGTCAGTCCCAGCGCCAATAACAACATTCCTGCTGCGCATATCCTGTTTGCTGATTTCATTATCAACCATCCCCTTTTCCCTTTATTCCTTTGTGATAACTACTTTTCCGTCTACGACCTCCACTTTTACCCGCCTGCTGTCAATTCCTGCCTGGGACAGAATCTCCTCATTCAACTGTAACCGTCCTGCCTGATCCAATACGGAATATTCCTCATGGGTGCGCTGCCCTAATGAAGATTCTGTCTCCAACGCCTCTAATGCCCTGCGGTAATCCTCCCGCATAATCTTTTCCGTACTGATTTTCCCATCAGAAATCATCAGCACCCTGTTTACCCGCCCGGCCAGCTTCATATCGTGAGTCACAATCAGAATGGTAAGGCCAATCTCCTCGTTCAAACGGCGGAACAGATCAAAAATCTCGCCGGAGGTTTTGGTGTCCACTGCGCCGGTAGGCTCATCTGCCAGCAGGATTTCCGGCCCGTTCGCCAAAGCTGCGGCTATCGCCGCCCGCTGCTGTTCCCCGCCGGACATCTGCCCCGGATAAGCGTCCTTCTTATGCAAAATGCCTACCTGCTCCAACAGGCCTAACGCCTGTTCCCTCACCTGCTTCCGGCTCTTTCCCTTTCCGTCAAGCAGCACCTCAATATTTTCTGCCGCCGTCAAATACGGCAGCAGGTTCCTGGTACTTATCTGCCGCACAAAGCCCACCTGTTCTTTCCGGTATCTGGTCATCTCCTGTTCATTTTTAAGAAACAGATCTTCCCCATTCACAAACAGCTTACCGGCTGTGGGCTGCTCTAAGCCGCCGAGCATATTCATCAGCGTGCTTTTTCCGCTTCCGCTTTTTCCGATAATGGCCAGCATCTCGCCCCGCTCGACCTGCAAATCAAGTCCCTGCAGTGCCATAACTTCTATATCCTCTGATTGATAGATTTTTACCAGTCCGTCACAGCGGATTAAAATGTTCTTCTCGTCCAACAATCTCACCGTCCTCTATCTCATATACCAAATCCCCAAGCTCCATCAGATTAGGATCGTGGGTAGACATTACAATGGTAACCTCCTGTTTTTCCAGTAAAGTCCGAAACAGTTTCACTACCGCCAGCCCGGTTGCCGTATCAAGCGCCCCTGTCGGCTCGTCGGCAAAAATAATTCGGGGCTTATGGGCAATCGCCCTTGCAATCGCCACTCTCTGCTGTTCTCCGCCGGACATCTGCCGGGGTAAATGCGCCATCCGCTCCTCTAACCCCACCAGACTCAGCACCTCCCGTATCCGCTCCCCATGATTTTCCGGATAACCGGAAAGCCGAAGGCCAAAATCCACATTTTCATATGCGCTCATTATGGGAATCAACGCCACCGACTGAAACACAAAGCCCATCTGATACCTGCGAAGCTCCTCCCGTTCCCCCTCGCTCATCTCATTTATAATGCGCCCCTCAAAAGAAACCCGGCCCTCGTTTGGTAAATCCAATGCGCTTAATATATTCAACAGGGTGGTTTTTCCGGAACCGGAGCGTCCCTTTAACATGGTAAGTCTTCCTCTTGGAATTGTGATATCCATTCCCTTTAACGCCCGGAAATCCTCCGCTCCCGGCACAGGAAAGCTGCGTACGACGCCTTCCGCCTGTATCAGATTCTCCTCCTGTATTATGCCTACCGTCTGTATCAGACTATCTTCCTGTATTATGCCTACCGTCCGCATCAGATTATCATTCTGTATAACGCCCTCTGCCTGGGATATCTCTTTTCTCATCTTACGAATCCTCCCCTAACTTAATTGCCTGTAACATGTCAGAACCTTTCATCTGCCTCCGCAAAATTACCAGACAGATTCCAATCATGCCAAGCACTAACAGCATCAATCTCCCCATATCTGCGCCGTCCATATAGATGTTAAGCGGAATATTGTGATTCCCCGGCAGATACACAAGGGCCAGCAGCCGGGTATACAGCAGGGAAGTCAAAATGCCTGCGGCGCCGCCAAATATTCCCGCTGGCAGGGAAGATAAGATCTGCTCGGCAAACAGCATCCGGTTTACCTCCCCCATGCTCATTCCCATGGCGCGGTAAATGCCAAACAACAATTCCCTCTGCTTCATGGAGGTAATCCAATAAATCAAAAAGCCCACCATGCATAACAGGATACTCACCAGAAAACTTAGCGAGAACAATCCATTGGTAATCTGCACGATTGCGGAGTTTCTGGTTTCCTCAAGCTCCTTTTGGGTACTTACCAGCGAATCTGCTGTAATCTCCTCTACAGATAAAAAATCCTCTATCTCTGAAACTGTTCCCTCCGGCTTTAAATCCATCCAAATCTGATAGGGCGTGGGACCAAAGACATTTAAAGCATAAGCATAATTTACAACAATCATATACTGCTGCTTTTCCTCCCATTCCCCGTCTTCGTTGTAGCCATAGGCGTACTGTTCGTATCCCGGCCAGGCATCAAAGATGCCGCACACCGTTCCCGTACAGGTAATCTCCTGCTTTTCCTCCCCCGAAGCCAGCTTATTTAACCGGGTGTAGCGCATCTGGTCGCCCTCCTTTAACCCGAACTTTTCCGCTGTGTTTCTGGATATGAGTATGCCGGAGCCATTCTTTGCCAGGGCATTTAAGAAATAATACCAGTGCGTTTCATTTAAGCCCTCCTGAAGCCGCGCCGTCTCCCCGAATTCCTTCGTTTGTACCGCCAGCATACTACAGTCTGACAGGGAATTTCCCCCTGCCGAGAGCCGCACTTCATCATCCCTTACCACTCTGGTCATCCGGGAAACCGAAGCTTTTTGAAGCCCGGCATACCGCTGATAATCCGGTTCCTCGTAATAATGTATCACCTGAAAATCACGCATATACGACTGGGGCGCCCAGTGTTCGGACAGCACCACATCCGCCCCCACCCGGTAACGGATTCTCTGCTCGTTATTCTCATTAATGGTTCCCGCTGCATTGGCGTTAAAAATACCCATGGCAATCGTAAAGATTAAAAATACGGAGAGAAACCTCTGCCTTGCCCCGGAGCGGATTATCTGCAAAAAAGCGGCATAAATATTGGGTTTCCATTTTTTCTTTCCCAGAGAATAGATAAAACGCA
Organism: uncultured Lachnospiraceae bacterium; assembly: GCA_947625015.1. Classification (GTDB taxonomy): domain Bacteria; phylum Bacillota; class Clostridia; order Lachnospirales; family Lachnospiraceae; genus CAG-590. The sequence continues at coordinate 36,001 of CANQMR010000017.1, forward strand.
CCAGATACTTTAAAAGCCGGTGCCCCAACTGCCCGCAGGCAAAGAGAAAGAGGCTGACATTTAAAAATACCATGGGGTCCAGCTTCTCCCCGGTCATTACCTGCGCAGTCAAAAGAGGCTTTTGCCTGCTGTAATTGTATAACAGATAGAGGGAGAGCAACAGCATAACCACATCGATAAAATATTTTTCAAAAGGCGAATCCTTGTCCTTTTGGTCTGTTTTCCGCTTCTGCTCCACGATGGAAGCCTTTGCGTAACGGGCTGCCGGAATGGTCAGGAACGCAACCACCAAAGCCGCCGCCCCTAACGCATACAAAACCATTCCGGCCACTGGCCGGTAAACTGCGGTAGATTTCATGGCAAATTTTAAGAAACCATCAGCCGAGGCGGCAGTCTTACAGAGCACATACCCAAGCGGCAGGCCGAGCGCAACGCCAATTCCCGCAAGGACGCCGGATTGCCAGAGATACACTGCCATAATTTGATTTTGGGAAAATCCCCGGCTGCCAAACATTGCGATTTCTCCGGTCTCCATATCTAAAATCTGGCTTGAAACCATGTAGATAAATGCCAAAAGCAGCACAAAAACCGGCAGCTCCAACACCCAGAAAATGGTATCCACAAATTTCTTGTCCCTGCTGTAATCTGCAAGGAGGTCGCTGAAATTATCTGCGAATTTGTCGTCCTTTTCATGAAACTGCTGAAGATAATAAGCAAGGTCTGATACATTTTTGCCGTATATTTTTTTGTAATCAAGAAGCAGATATTCCTCATAATCCACTTCCTCCACAGAATAATGTTCTATCATTTCCCGTAAGGCGTCTTCACTGACAAAAAGCTGCCGGTCATACTCATCTGCATTCACATGCCAGAAAACATCCACATTGTCCTTTTCGTCAAAAATCCCCACTACTCGCAGCTTAAGGGCGTTTCCCTGTTCGTCCGCGATTCCGGTAAATTCTATCTCCTCTCCCACTACCAGACCGATGCTGTCCATGGTCTTTTCCGTCATCACACAGGGATATACCCTGTTGTCCTCCGTTTTGCCGTCAAAGGATTCCCCCGACAAAATCTTTATATGCTCCTCCATATCGGGTATGCAGCCAATGGCTGTCCAGTCGTCATTTGTGCCATACTGCCGCTTGATATTCGAGCCTTTTAACCAGATATGCTTTTGGACATCTTTTTGGGGAATCTCCATATAGCTTTTCCATGTCTTCAAATAATCCTCCATTTTCTCCGCCACAGCCGGATAGGAAAGCCCTTCCCCTTCTACGGCGGCGCTCCGGGATAATACGGCAGGATAGACATTCTGCGTCTCTATCTTCTTTTCAAATTTGCTGCGTATGAGCATATTCAAAGAGCCCTGCTTAAACATAGGCGTGCAGGCGGCAATGGCGATAAACAGCGTAATTCCTAAAAGCAGGCATCCGTTCAATATTTTTTTATTCTGTAATTTCCGTATTACCAGTAATCTCATATCCATCCCCTATTCCTGATTTACAACGGGATTTGCTAAAACATCTCCGTTTTCCAACCCCTCTAACACACACACCTGCTCCTCTGTATTCAGCGTCTCCGCAAGCTGCACATACTGTTTTACAAAATTTCCCTCCACAATTTTCCATACATAGTACCGGGTAATATCCGGATTTAAGGCGTTTACCTCCTCATTGACTACACCCGCCGGAAGCACCACTACATCGCGCAAACTTACGCTGGCATAAGAAATCTCTGCCCCTTCCGCCTCCTCCGGAATATCCTCCGGTATTGTGATATAGGCATAGCTGCCCTCCGCAAGAGAATCGCTGCTGGTAACATATACCTTCTGCTCCCTTGTGGTAACATACACCTTGCCCCGCGCAGCGGAATTGCCGATTACCCGGCTCTCGTATTCCTTTCCTCTGTCCTTTATGCGAATTGTCACTTTACTGCCCGCGCCCACATAGTCGCTCTTTGTATTTACCGAATACTTTTTGCTGTCCTCCGCATAGATTTGAAACAGATTGGGGTCCTTTTCCGCCTTTATCTTCTTATTCTCATATATGTTCAGATTGCCAACGATACCGCTCTGTTTTGCGCATATATCCTGCTTTCCGGAACCGTCGTTTACCTTTACCGCATTGTCATATTCCCGCTGCATATCAGAATAGGAATAATCGTACTGGGCCTGGGCGCTTTTTTTCTCGTATAACACTACATTTTTCTGACATTCCAACTGCCGGGCAAGCGTCTCCGAAACGGTTTGCTCACTTGTTTCCTCTTTCTCCTGCTTCTTTTGCCTTGCATAATCTCCTTTTGCTTTGGCAATCTGCCCATCTAACTCCTTAAGCTGTCTGTCATATTCCTTAAGCGCTTCCTTGTGCTCCTCCCGCAGCGCAGACAGATTTTGTTCCATCTCCTTTAACTTCGCCTTACCCGGTTTGGTCTTCAGGGTACAGATTACATCTCCCTTGTTGACCTTGTCCCCCTTTGCAAAATATACGGACTCTACCACTGCATCTTCCTGCTGGGTATAGGAATAAATCTGGGTATACGCCGGTTCTCCCCTGACGCTAAGGCCGCTGCCTGAAGGGGCGTAATCCTGTTTTGCCACAGGCAATTCTTCATACTGCTCCGGCATAATCGCATTGGAGGAATAATATACCCATTCCCCTTCCTTCAGCCCCTCCGTCACCTCGGCATAAATGTCATTGTGATATCCAATCCGGACTTCCCGTTTTTCCCTGCCATCTCCGTTTTTTACATATACAAAGCTGTGATTGCCTGTATTGTACAGAGAATCCATGCCAATCCTTAAAATGTGTTCTGCGCTGGAGCTTTTGAAATAAACCGGAATTTTGTCTCCCGGTGAGACGCTCTTTTCCAGATTATCGGCTTCCAGCCGGATTTTCGGATACAATCCTGCGCTCTGAATGGCAATCAGCTCCTGGTTGGAGTAGGTATAAATCTCTGCGCTACACTGCCTGCCATTTAAAAACATATATATCTCATCATAGGTGCCGTCTCTGCCCTCCGTATATAAATCATTTGATATATCCTCCTGTAATTCTAAGTGCAGCGCATCATAATCGGAAACAATAACGACATTTTCATAGGCTGCCGCCTGGTCGGATATCTCTAAATTCTTGACATAGGTTACATATCCGGCATGGGACGCCTTAACGCTCCCCTCCTCTACTCGCTCCTGCAAGCCGGCAATCTCCTCCCGTAGCATGGTCTCCTTATGCTTTTCAAGCAGGGCGTCATACCGCCTGTTTTCTTCCAACAGGGCAATCTGCGTGTCACAGGCAGCGGCCTCCTCTTTTGCTCCGCTTTTTTTACAATCCTGCTTTTTTAATTTCTGCTCTTTCACCTGTTCGTCGCAGATTTTTTTCTGATAGGAATACAAGGTCTGCTCTAATTCCAGTTCCTTTTCTTTTGCCGAAAGCTCCGCCTTAAGCCCGGTCACATCCATCACAGCCAACAATTCCCCTGCTTCTACATGCTGGCCTAAATCCACAGTAATTTCCGATACCTTTGCCGCCTCTTTCATAAAATGGCAGTATTCCTCCGGCACTACATCCGCCATTGCGGTTTCCGTTTTTGCAACTCCGCCGTATTCTACCGGTCGGTAAGATTCATTATTTACCACAGGCTCTATGAGTTCCGGTATATCCTGCTCCTTTGCGCAGCCGGCTAACAGCAGGAACCAAGCCATGATAAAAGCCAATTTCCTTTTTCTGTTAATCAATTCAGCGTCACCTGCTCTCCTTCTTTCAATCCGTCGGCAATAATGGCATACTCGTCAACAACCTCTTTCACTGTCACCAAAACCGCATGGCGGTAGCCGTTTTCATCTACAGTAAATGCATAATCCTTATCGTCAATCGTATGAATGGCTGTCTGTTCCACATAAACTGCATTTCTGATTGGCGTTTTTTTAATCGTCATAGATAGCTTGTCCTGTTCGGCAACTCCTGTCATATCGGAAACCGGCTCAAAGGTAATCCTCTGTCTCCCCTCCGTCTCCTCCACTGCAATTACCTTCATTTCATAGACTGCCAGCTGAAAGGCCGCTTCATAGGTATCTCCAATTTGAAACGCATAATCATCAGAGGTCTCTGCGATATAATCAGAGGAACCGGAGACCACGCTAATCAGACTGTAATTTCCTGTAACAAATCCCTTCTTTAAATCCTCCTCAATCTTTGTCACCGTCCCTGCCTTGGAGGCAATCAACTGAAAATCCTTAAGCTCAGCCTTTGTCTCCTCGATATAGATATCCATTAAGGATATATCCTCCTTAAGTTTCCCAATATCCTTGGCATAGTCCTGCGCCGAATCAATCTTAGCCAGCTTTTGGTAATGCTCCGCCAACAGCCTGTCCTCTTCCTTCCGCTGCTCATACTCGTCAATTTTTTCCTGTAATCCGTCATTTTCAAAGACCGCCATCACCTGACCTTCCGTCACATGGCTTCCCTCCTCCACATGAAGCTCTGCCACCTTCAGCATTTCCTCCGTATCCATCGAATACTGCTTGATTTCAAACTGGTCCGGAGTCAGGGTAAGGGTGAGCGCCGGTTCAATCGTTCCTTTTTTGACATCAGTGGTCTGATATACATTTTTCTGGTATTCCTCAATGGTAACGACAGGCGCAGCCTCATTCCCGCTTTCCCCATTGCAGCCCCACATAATGCAGGCCGCCAAAACTAAGCCGCTGCCATATAAAATGCTTTTCCAATTATATCCTGCTGTTTTTCCCATACTACCACCTCTTGTTTTACTATCTTCATTCTAAATGCACATTGCATCTAAAAGTTATCCGGAAGCGATGTGCCAGCAGGGAAAAATAAGAATAAAACATCATAAACAATAACAATAAAAAAACTGGAAAATGCCCATTTTATACATTTTCCAGTCCAAATATTCATTATATCGCTTATCTTTCATATTATTGGAGATTTCATAACAAACAAGTATCATTAAACTTCACAATCCAAATGTGCGATACAGCCACGCCTTACTATCAACCAACATATGCAAAATTCTAACTATGTAAATGGTGTCCTCTTGAATTACATAATAAATCTTATAATTACGATAATAATCTTTTCGGACACCCAATCTAGCAAGTGACTCATCTTCGTCCAACTCATTTCTCTCTGGAAAGTTTACCAGAGAATTTATCTTTGCACGAATCCCACTTACCGTATTTTCAGCAGCAAATGGATTTTTCAATTCATAAGCAATGTAATCGCCAGCATTTTCTAAATCTTTCTCTGCCAACTCCGTAATCCTAATTTGATATTGCCTCATTTCTGTATTTCTTCTCCAATCTGTCACATACAGTGTTAAAATCTTTTGTCTTTCCCTCTTTTATCCGCTCCAATCCATCCATTACAAGCCCTCGAACTTCTTCTTTCTGTTCGTCCAAAGCTTTTTGATAATCTTTTTTTAATACTACAGCCATAAAATCAATCCTTTCCATTTTTATTTTTAACATTTCTCTCAATGAAAATTCACTATACTTAATTATATAATACTTTAATTACATAAAAATTGCAACTGTTTAATGAAAAACAGGCAGCATATTCATAATATACCGCCTGCCTTTATCATCTGTAACCATACTTTACCGAATCTTTTCCAGCACACCCATTTCCATCTCATAAACATGGTCACACAACACCTCAATATCCTCTTTATTATGGCTTGCCAGTAGAATGGTTTTCCCTTGCGACTTCAGTTCCAGAAACAGCTTACGCATATCCGCCACACCGTTCTTATCCAAACCGTTCATCGGTTCATCCAGAATCAGAATATTCTGGTCTTCCATAATCGCCTGCGCAATCGCAAGGCGTTGCCGCATACCCATAGAATAATTACGCACCTTTTTCCTGGATTTGGGCTCTAACCCCACCTTCTCCAGAACCGCATATAAATGCTCCTTATTCTTTTTGTTGCGAATACGGTACAAATAATCCAGATTTTTATACCCGCTGACATTCCCCAGAATTGCCGGCTCTTCAATAATCACACCGGCTTCGTTCAACATATCCATATCTTTGTGCATCTGTTTTCCACAGATAAAAATGTTTCCCTGATCCAGATAAAGCAATCCGCATATGCACTTAAACAATACGGTCTTGCCTGAACCATTGTGTCCCACAATGCCGGATATCTCCCCCTCCATACAGGAAAAAGAAACCTCCTTCAAAACCTGTTGCTTACGAAAACTCTTGCATGCAGCCTCTACTTTTATCACTGAATTTTTCGCCTGTTCCTGCATTTCCTCCACCACTTAAGTACCTCCTATTCTTCCCGATTCCAAACAAACTCCATGCGCCTGGCCTTCAGCATAATGCACAGAATACTGAAAACAATGATTACACCACACAGGAATAAGCAAAACTGCACAGACGGATAATATTGTATATCCAAAAAAACCGGTTCACCATGCAGGCTCATCCGACACCAGTTAAACGGCGTCACATAGGGAAGCCACGAAAAAGTGATAAACATACCCTCCGATAAGTTCATTCCTGTCAAAATAACAGCGACAGAAACCGCCGCAATCCTGCTTCCATACAAGCTGATTGCAAACATCAGCAAGCCCATCATACCTGACACCAGTCCAACCAGAACAAAACACACAAGCATCGCCTTAAACGGCGTATACTTTGACAAAATCACCGGAGAAGAATTACCGATGATATTATATTCATCAAGATTTCCGGAATACGCCAGTGTATGAATAATTCTTCCCCAGCCTGATTCCAAATCCAGCCTAGGCACAAAAACGAGAACCGACGCAAGAATCGTGAGCGCACTGAAAGAAAACGCTTGCAAAATAATCGCAAATATCTTCTCCATACACCAGATGCGCCTGCCTTTTCTCATAACAAAGTATAACTCCGAACGGTTCATAAACGGAACATCCGAAAACATATAACATACGATAAAGCCGTAAAATGTCACAAAATACTTATTATCAAAAAAATGCGGCGCCATCCATGGCGTAATCCACTCTTTGGTATCCACCATAAGGCGGTCAATCCCACTTGCAATGGCACAAACTAATGCTGCCATTAAAACAACGGCGCTTACAAAACGAACGGAGCATATTTTTTTTAGATATTCATGCCATCCATTCCAACGCACCGTTCCCTTTTCTTTAAGCATTTTACGCCACCTTCCTTCTATACCTTAAACAGATGACCGCTCCAAGAAATAACAATAACAAAAATATTTCAAAATAATATAACTGCCATGTATGCGTTTCCAGACTTGTCCCTAATACAGTTATACCCATACAATTTAAAGAGAACAAACTTCCCCGTTCCCACCCTAACATCCGTTGTACCAATATATCTTCAATATACAAGAACGCCACAGGCAGAATATACACAAGCATACGGTTTTTGACAAAAAGGGAGCACATCAGTCCAAGCACTGCGAGAATCCCTGCCAGAAAAGACAAATGTAAATCTGTACAAAACACAAATAAAATAAAATGCCTGTCTAAAAGCAGCGGAAAATACAGCGATTCGCAGTTTTCCATCACTACCTGCACAGTCTCTGCATCTGGTAAACCATATCGAACCACAAGAAACAATACTGCCAACAGAAAGCCGGAAAACATGACAAACACCGCCGAAAGAAATACCGCTATTATTTTGGAAAGAGTGTAAGCCGCAGCGCTGCCCCGCAAAACCATCTGCCGGTCATAACAATATTCCATATCTTCACAAAAAGTTCCCGCATAGGGATAGATTGCAAAAACCAAAGCCGCCATAATCAGTATGGCATTCCCTGCCACATTATTTATCCATTGCAGTACATTCAAGCTCCCGGAACTGTTATATAACAACGAAATGCAGACTCCTATGCCGGCAACTCCCATTTTCCATGTGCCAAAGGCTCGCTGCATATCTATTTTCAGATACCGCATAAATTTCATTTCACGATTTCCCCCTGTTATTGTAAAACAGTGCCTGTTGATGCATTAACGCGCAGTTCATAATTGACAGGAATATCTCCGTCATTGGTTTCAATAACGTGAAACGCCCATACAGGACAAAGTGTTTTTTCATCCCCTGCTTTAAGGGAAGGGGCATAATCGCAGATTAACCGGGCATCTGTTACCTCGTAAGCTGCATTATCTAAAATATCATCAAAATAACGCAAAACCGATTCAGCAACCGTCTCAAAGGGCAATAGCTCTATTTGTTTTGTCCCCATTTCATATATGCCTATATTCTGCACTTTCATATACAAAATACCTTCTTTGCCATACATGACTATAATTTGCGCGCTGCTATCCTCTGCCCGCACCGACATACCTTCCACTATATGGTAATCCGGCAAATCACAATAGGTTTGGCTGATGTAAAACATATAGGCGTCATCTTCTTCTGACCAATCTGTTTTATATTCGCCCTCCTCCTGGTTCCCTTCCATATCATAATGAGATTCCTGTTGTTTTAAGGTTTCATGGCTCAAATAATAGGTATGGACAAGATAAGTGTCGTCTATCGCAATACCAAACGCATTTAACCGGGCTTTGATATCCTCTAACGCCTCCTCTGCGCTGCCAAAAGAAAAGGTTTTCTCCTGTTCATAAAGCGGCAGATTATAGTCGTCGGCTTTTCTTTCATCAACAATGCTGGAAAACAATTCGCTTCCATGGTAGGTATAGTAGCTGAAACTATCTTTTCCCCATCCAAACATCTTTTCATAAAAAGTATCATCTACCATTTTTTTGCTTAAAATCTGCTTCGCTTCTATATCTACTTCTCCGATTTCACTTTCCGGAATCAATGTCCTCCCTATCGTTTCAAAATCCAGTTCTAATGATCTGGCGCAACCCTCTATAAAGTATGCCTTTTGGGGATTTACAGATTGAATATCTATGTTCGTATGATTGCCGGATTTCTGATATGACGCAGGAAAGGTAGTTGTTTTAGCATTTTTTATGAGGTCCATATTTTGTTCTGAATTCTGCGTATTATTTGATAAGGATTTATCTTCATTATTCTGTTTGGATTGACAGCCGTTTAATAAAATAATCAATAATATAAATACAATCAGACTGTATCCTTTTCCCATTAAAATTTATCCTCCTCTTTTGCCCTTTACTATATGTTCTTACACTTTCTGTCATCATATATAATTGTTTGCTCTTTATCAATATATCAGGCAAAAACTAAAATCACAGGCAAAAACTAAAATTTTTTCCGAGAAAAACTCTATGATATCGGGATTCTTACTACCACTTTAAATTCCTTATCTTCCCTGTCTATGATAAAAGTCCCCTTATAATTGTTTACTATGCTTTCTACATTTTTCATTCCGTATCCATGTTTGTTTCCATCTCTTTTAGCAGAAACAATCCTTCCCTTATGCAGTTTTATTTTTCCATTCCAAATATTATTGACTGCAAGCAACATTTTTCCATTTTCCACTATAAATTTTACTTTAATTAACGGCGTTTCTTTTTTGCATCTCTCACTCGCTTCTATGGCATTGTCCAGTAAATTTGAAAGCACGACAATCAAATCTGCATCTTTTAACGGAATATCTGATAAATCATTAAAACGGACAATCATAAGAATGTTTTTGCTTAATGCTTCCCTGTATTTTAGATTTAACACAGCATTTACCACTGAATGGTTCGTATCAAACCAGTCTTCTTTTTCCGTTTTACCACAATAATCCTGAATATATCCCTCTATCCTGCCATAATCCTTCTTTTCTAATAAGGTCTGTATTACCAACATTTGATTTTTATATTCGTGTCTTTGGCGTTGCAGCTCCTCGTACTGTTTTCTTTCCTGTCGGTACAATTTTTCTGTCTGCTCTGCATGTTTTTGCAACATTTCTTCCTGTTTTCTTTTTGTTTCCCTTTTGATTATATCCATAATCAGATAAAACACAAAAATATTCATGAACATAAGTCCGAACACTACAAACAGTATCGTGTTTTCCTGCTTTTGCGTCATATTTACATCGAAATTGACCGCAAAGGCTAAAATCGTCATCATAGAAAAAACGGGAAATACTAAAAATTTTATCCACTCCTGCTTTGTCATAATATATTCTTTTTCCAAAGCAAATTCATTCCGAAGCCAAATAACCAAAATAATTACAATGATTTGGCTGAGTGTCCCAATCAGATATCCGGTAACGGTGTCTGTACTGTCGACAAGATTGATACCGCCAAGTATTTTTCTGGCTATAATAAAAACTAAATAATCGGTCAAGGCACAAACTGCCTGATAAAAAAAAGCTGCCCCAAATGTCTGTAACACTTCTGCTTTGTATATTATTTTCAGAAAAAATGCATTGAAAAAAATAACGGCTATCATTTTTATGATGACATATCGGTCAAGCATTGCAGAAGCGCAATATTCTGCCACAATCCAACTGATGATATATAAGATATATTTATTATTGTTTGGAATCCGCGTTTTCTGAAGCAGTACGGAAGCAAACAAACTGCACATGACAGTGTATATAATGGTATATATTGCTCCATAAATATATGTACCCATGCTATCCCCCTAAGAATCCATTCTTCCGCAATAAATAAGATATGCCTTCTCTGTATCCAAATATTTTGACTGTGCAATCAACAAAACTTCCCCGGTAGTTAACTGCATCTGATAGCGTTTTATATCAGAAACAAACGAAAGATTTACCAGACAACTCTTATGGATTCTTAATAATGCTTCGTTATCCAGTTGTTTCTCAATCTCATCGAGCTTATCTCTTTTGGAATAAATTTTTACTTTTTCTCCGTTTTGAACATGAAAATAACAATAATGATGGCGGCTCTCAATGTAAACCAGGTCTTTTATTGATATTTCCTTTTTCCCTTCCCGAAAATCCAACACGAATGTCTTTGATGTCATTGTATCATTTTGATTCATAATCGTATCTAAACATTCACAAAGCCCGGCCTGAAAACTATCCATCTCTTTTAAAATGTAGCGTATGGCATTCACCTTATAACCTTCTAACGAATAAGAAATATACGCTGTCACAAATGCAATCGGAACTTGTGAGTATTCTCGAATTTTTCTTGCCGTTTCCAATCCGCTTAAAACTTCCATCTCCACATCTAAAAGAATCAGGCTGTAACTATCTAAGTTTTGTCCCAGAGCAATCAATGCCTGTCCACTGCAAAACTGCTCGATATGATATTCTGTTTTTCTCGAATCCATATATTGACTGATAATTGCTTTTTCAACACCTAAAAAGTTGTCATCATCATCACAAATTGCTATATTGAACAAGGCTGATTTTCTCCTTTTCCTATATCTGAGTAATAAAAACTGTTCATTCCACTATCATTTCTCCGACAATCACGCAAACAATATATCATATCTTTCAATATATTTCCATATCTGCAATATCTGTCGTTTGTGTCAACCATTCGTTGGCAACTTTTTCTTATCTTGCATTATATTTATAAAAACCATAGTTACAAATTATATATCGCATTTTGAAATGTTTAAGTCAAGAACCAATGCGCGAGGTACAGATTTTTCGCACGAGATACAGATTCAACTAAAAAAAGAGCATTTCTGCCCTTTTAAGAATTTAGGAATATGTCCACAATAAATATGCCGTCTTCCTCTTTCAATTTAATACTCCCATCGTATTTTTCTATACTTCGTCTAACATTTAGCAGTCCCATTCCCCGGTTCTGCCCCTTCTCTGAAATCGGAATTCCATTTTTCCATTTTACAGTTGTGCAATTATTTTCCATTCGTATTGAAATCATCTCATGATATGCACCAATTTTAACAATTATTTTTCTGTCATTTTCAACATTATCGCAGGCTTCAATTGCATTATCAAGCAGATTACCAAATATTGTAGTTATATCCATAGCATCAATAAAATCCATTTTAACATTATCAACTTTAATGTCGAAATCTATCCCTTTCTCATCCATAATTGATATATAATCTGCCAACAGTATATCCAGAATGGGATTTCCTGTATATCTAGCCGATATGAGTGGTTGGAGCATACCACCAATTTGTTTCGTATACTCTGCTGCAATTTCTGTATTGCCCTTCAAATATAATTGCTCAATAGTTTTAATATGCTTATTTACATCATGCAAAAGCCCCAGTGTTTTATTATATTTTTGCTCCTGCCTTACATAATACTTATATTGCAAATCTGCTTGCTTTTCCATTGATTTTACCTCATATTCCAGAAAACTTTTTTCGCTCATAACTTTAATAAGATAGAGCAGATAAAGGTCAGCCAGCACAATGCATCCAAGATTAAGCACCAAAAAATAATTGTTAGGTCTATTATTCATATTATCTGCAATAACAATAAGGTCAATTAATGTATACAATAAAATAATACAATTAAAAACATATTGCAGTTTGGTAAACGGAGCCTCCCTTTTCTTCATCAACTTACCAGCAACCATAAAATATAAAAATATCAAAATAATTTTTGAAAAGGCAGTTTCCAGACATATCCGCATAGTATTTGCTTTTATTTCAATATCCAACAATTCCAAAAGCCAATCTGTCAAACTTACCCCAAGTGATTCACAGATTGCAATAACCCCCATAGATATCTCGCATTCCAATACTCTTTTTACTGGCTTTATAAAATCCTCATAATATAGAATATATGCAACAAATCCTACCACCACAATCCATGTGGTAATATTTAATATTTCATTATGAAGCAAATTAACTACTGCAATTCCAAAGGTCATTCCCAATTCTATTCCAATATAAATATATTTATTTGCGAATGTCCTATTGTATCTGCTATCCATAAACCCATAAAGAATTGTTACAATAATAAAGCAGGATAAGCAGGAGCAAAGATATAATATTATATTTTCCATCAAAACTATCTCCTCAAACATGGTTATGTATAAATTCATTCATTTTTTCTTTAAACTCGGCAACCCTTTTTTGTGATAGTGCAAGAATTTGACCGTTATCCATATAAATGTCATATCCCTTTATTTTCAAAATATGTCGCAAATTAACTAAATTCCCTCTGCAATTAACGGAAAATCCATAATCCTCTAACTCATCAGCAAGCTTTTCCATCACATAAGAATATTCGTACACCTCATTTTCAAGCACAATCGCTATCCTTCTCTTTGTCTTAACATATTCGAAAAAAATAATATTTTGCAATTCTAATTTTATAAACGGATGCTCTATCCCATTACTATCAGAGACCTTATAAAACACTTTTTCCATCTTTTCGTCTGATTGTTTTATTTTCTTTACTAATTCATCTAGCTGATTTTTAACTTCTTCTTTTTCCAACGGTTTACACAAAAATGAAAATGCATGAACCTCATTAATAGCCTGCATACAATATTGCTCATAACTTGTCGTATATATTATCCTTACCTCTGGAAACCGCTTTTTCAACTCTCTGCCCAAATCAATTCCATTCATTTCTTCCATTGAAATATCCAGTATAGCAATATCCATCTTATTTACTTTTTTAAGCATGTCAGTGGCAGAATGAAAAGATTGCAAACTGCACTTGTCGTTATGTGTGGCAAAAATATCCTTGAGTATATCAATAATACTCTTTAAATCTTTGCTATCATCATCACAAATAGCAATGTCTATCGTCATCTCTCCACACTCCTTACAATTTCATAATTAAAATTAATTCTATCACAAAACTTTTATTTTCACTACAACAAAATAGGGACAGCATCTGTCAACCGCTTGCAGATTCCGGCTGTATTTCATACTCCCAAACCTATTGTAAAATGATGCATTTCTGATAAAATAATTATGTATAATATATGTCAGTCTGATTATACTTCATCAGAAAATATATACCAGGGAGAATCCGTTATGACAGGACAGGCAAATATTTTAGTTGTAGAGGACGAGCGTCCAATTTCAGACCTGATTAAAATGAATTTAGAAGACGAAGGATACCGGTGTACCTGCGTGTACGACGGAGCGGCAGCCGCAGATTTACTAGAGGAGCATACTTACGATCTGGTTCTGTTAGATATTATGCTTCCCTTTATTGACGGCTACGAGCTGCTTGACTATATCAAGCCCCTCCATATTCCGGTTATCTTTCTTACGGCCAAGGCGGCGTTAAACGACAGGGTGAAAGGATTAAATCTGGGCGCTGAGGATTATATTGTAAAGCCCTTCGAGATTTCCGAGCTGTTAGCGAGAGTGAATGTGGTTTTGCGCCGGTTCCACAAAAATGAACAGATTCTTGCCTTCCATGATCTGGTAATTGACCTTGACAGGCAGACCGTAACACAAAACGACAGGCTGGTCGATTTGACGCCCAAAGAATTTGACCTTTTGGTTTTCCTTGTCCGCAACAAGGACATGGTGCTTACCAGAGATACCATTTATGAAAATGTCTGGGAGACGGAATATGACGGCAACACCAGAACTTTAGAGCTTCACATCCAGCGTCTCAGAAAAAAGGCCGGTCTGGAAAAGCACTTAAAAACGCTTTACAAATCCGGCTACCGCTTAGACAGTAAAGCATAGCAAAGGAGCAGCATTATGCGTTTTCGATACAAAGTAATCATGATTAATATTGCCTTTCTGTCCTTTGCCCTGGGGATTTTGGGCTTTATCATGATATATAAAAATTTCAATCAGGCCCTTCGCATACAGATGGATTATGCCATTGCAGAAAACAACCTAATCCAGTCCTCCATAGAATATCAGCTATTAGACTCATTAAACCAGAACAATATCAATTTATCAAAGCAGCTTGCGGAGGCCGGAAAGGATACGGCTTCCCAGCTTCTTACAGGCGGCTCTTATCTGTACATTTTTTACAAAGACGCATTATGCTACACCAATGATTCTGCCATACAGCCCCAGGGTATATCCGAAAACAGCCAGGCGGCAGCCGCCGAAGTGGAACTGCCCGAACAGACCTTTATCCCAAAATCCCTGCTTTCCTCCTTAGAGCTTGGGAACAAGGATTACATCACTATGCAGGAAAATGATTCCTATTATCTGTATATTGCAGCCAGAAGCATTTTGGAAGAAAATGATCTTTACATCATCACAAAGCGGAATGTAAGCGATACCTATGCCCTGCTCGACAGCCAGATACGCTCCTTCCTTCTGCTTATGATTATTGTTCTGGTCGTCTGCTCGGTCTTTCTGCATTTTATCAGCACAAGACTGACGCAGCCCTTGGAGCAGTTAAATGCGGTAACGGATAACATCGCCCAAGGGGATTATCATATCCGGGCAGAGATTGCCTCTGATGATGAAATCGGTATGCTGGCGGAAAAATTCAATGCCATGACTTTGGCGATTTCCCGGCACATTGAAGAACTGAACTTAATGGTAAAACAACGGGAGCAGTTTGTCGCAGATTTTACCCATGAAATCAAGACGCCTATGACTACTATCATCGGCTATGCAGATACCCTCCGTTCCAAACCCCTGTCCGCTGACCGCCAAAAGCTTGCATATGATTATATTTACAGCGAGGGAAAGCGGCTGGAAACTATGTCTATGAAATTGTTTGACCTGATTTATTTGAGGGACAATGAATTGGTAAAATCAGAAATCCAGACTGCGGATATGGCAAAAGAAATCACCGGCAGCATGCAGCCAATCTTAGACCGGAAAGAAATCCGGCTTATCACAAATGTTGCCTCCGCTGTCATCTATGGCGACTTGGATCTGTTAAAAACCGTCTTTATCAATCTGATTGACAATGCCAAAAAAGCCTCAGAGCCAAAATCGAATGTCTACTTCCGGGGGTACCGGAAAGAGGACTTTTATCTGTTTGAGGTGGAAGACCATGGGTGCGGCATGGATGCGGAAACCACAAGACATATCTGCGACGAATTTTATATGGCGGACAAATCCCGCTCCCGGGCAGAGGGCGGTGCGGGACTTGGTATGTCCCTATCCTCGGTTATTATCCAAAAACATGGCTTTTCCTTAGAGATTGAGAGCGAACCGGGAGAGGGTTCCGTATTTACGGTGGTAATTCCATTAAAGGCGGCGCCGCTTTCGTAAGGATATCTCAATCCCGCAAACATCCAATCGGAACTACATACACTCCGTCCTTCCGGCGGTAGGCATAGGGGACCGCCCCTGTTAAAACCATAAGAAAAGAAGGGGGTTTCATTTTGGTTGTGTCAATCAGGCTGGCGAGTTTTTTTAATGTGGAAGCTCCTTCCTCAATCCATTTATCTCCCCCTAATTTAATCTCAACCAGACCATAAGAACCGTTTCGGAGATGTATTACTGCATCACATTCCAGATCAGATTTATCCCTGTAGTGGAAAACATTCCCATTCAACGCATCTGCAAAAATGCGGAGATCGCGGATACACATAGTTTCAAATAGAAGCCCGCATGTCTTTAAATCGTTCATCAAATCATTGGGGCCTGCGCCGAGAGCGGCGGCAGCGATGGAAGGATCAACAAAATATCTGGTATCTGAAGTCCTGATGGCGGTTTTAGAACGGAGATTGGGATTCCACGCAGCCATATCTTCAATAACAAATATTTTACGGAGCGCATTGGTATAAGTCAGAATCGTATCCCGGCTCAATTCCTCGTCATCATTTACCCTGATATCTGCGCAGATAGCAGAATTATTTGCCTGTGCCCCCTGAAATCTCGCATAAGAGCGCATCAGTCTCTTTACCCGTTCTTCATTCCTTTTAACGCCATCTACGCGAGAAATATCAGATTTAACAACCGCATCATAATAATCAAATGCCTGTTCCAAGGCATCTTCTCCTTCGAGTTGAGTTGCTAACGGCCATCCGCCTCGACAGATTAAATAGGCAATGGACGAAAGATCCAATTCGTTTTGAGCAAAAATATCCTCACCTTGAGAATCAAACAGCTTTTTTAAACTGATTTCACCATTCGACTCCCCCGATTCCCACAGACTCATAGGGCGCATTTTCAGCCAGGTAAATCGCCCTGTACCAGTATGGAAAACATCTTCCGTATTGGCCGGAACGGCGGAACCCGTCAGTAAAAAATGACCAAACCCTTCTCTATGATCCACTTCAAAGCGTACTGCGTCCCACAGTTTAGGCGCAAGCTGCCATTCATCAATCAAACGAGGCGTTTCACCTTTTAAAAGCATTTTAGGAGTAATTTCAGCCATCTGTAAATTCTGTTCCCTGTAATCCGGATCTGACATATAAAGAATGCTGTTGGCATGCCGCTCCGCCGTTGTCGTTTTCCCACACCACTTAGCCCCTTCAATCAGGATTGCGCCTTTGTTTTGCAGGCGACGCTCCAAAATACCGTCCACTACCCGCTTTTTATATACTGACATAAAAACACCTCCTTTACGGATTTAGTATAGCATATGCTTTTATTGTCCGCAATATAAATCCGCAGTTTGGCGCAAATTTAATCCGCAGTTTGGCAATATTTTAATCCTCAGTTTGGCAGAAAATTTAATCCATTCCACCTCATATTCCGTTTAATATGCATACAATTCACTTATCATTTTGTATCGAAGAAATAGTTCTGCGCCGCCGTTGTGTAATGCAAAAAACCAGCCTTGTCCGGGATAATCTCTGTTCGATCTATGGCATTTAACCACATTGTCTGTTCCGTATTGTAACCGGAAACGACGGTAAATACACTATTGGTATCGATTCCAAAATTGCGCGCATCATGCATATTTAACCGGGTTAAGCACCATACCGGTATGTAGCAATACTCATCTGGATTCTTCTCATTTACCACCCGTTTATACATCAGATAGAGATGCTCGTATTTGCTATTCCCCTCTGCATGTATAGCTTCTATTTTCTGCAAAAACAGTTCTTTTATCTGCGCATAATTTAACAGCTTAGCCGCCGATTTCGTATCTTTTGCCGTCATACTGCCCATACATGTCATAGAAATGATTCCCTTATCATTTATTTTGAGCATTACCCTTTCATCATCAAAATTTTTATCTTCTTTAAGGCTCTTGAAATCGGACAGAGTGCCATCGTCATAAAACGCATTGTCATAGGTTTCTCTATCGCCATAGCAAAATGATCCATCTACCGCCACATCATATACATCTCTTACCAGCACAACACAATAGCCATTCAGCTCATAAGGGATTCCATACTCTTCTTCCGTGGCTTCCTCGGCAGCACGATCCGGAAACGCTTTCAGTAAAATTATTAAATCACATACTGCCACTGATTTCATATCCTTTATTCCCAACTGCCGGCATATTTCCTCTGCCTTCCGTCCGGCCTGTTCCCTCGTCAGTTCACATTGATTTTCCCGGCTTACCGTTTCCCAGCCTATATCGCACCAATTATCTTTGTCCGTTTCTAAGACGGGAGCTGTTGAAAAATCATTTCCGTCTACGGCCTTCAATTTCCATGCCGAGGTATTGCTTTCCTCATCCATATCAAAAGAAAGCGTATATTCTATATCTCCTTTACTGCCTGTGTAAGTTGTTTGCGCGCCATCTCCCGCTGTTTCCTCTCCGTCGTCCGTATCATAGTCATCCATAAAATAATCGGCAACCTTCTTCTGCTCCTCTTTTGTGTAGTAATCCTCTGTTACCACCTGGGTATACATATCCGTTGTGTCCGGAACCTCCACTTTCGCGCTGATTACCACCTTATCGGAACCGGAGCCAATGCTTTCCACCCACTTATCTTCTTCTATTCCCAATGCCTTTTTTAAATCTGTTTCATTGTCCTTCTCCTGAAGCTTTTGCCCTTCATTCCTCTCTGCATCTGTTATCTCTTTTGCATCGTAAGCAACCTCTTCCTTACCGCAGCCGGTCAGGCACAAGGCGCACACCATTATTATCATGCATAAATACTTTCTCATTGGCTTTTTCCTCTCAGCAATCACACATATATACCGTCTTACCTACTCCTCATCAAAATAAAGTTCCATCTCCCGCAGTTCCTCCTGGGCCGTAATATAATGTACAAAGCCCGCCTTGTCCGGATCCATCCGGCTTCCGTCTATAGCGTTAATCCATATCGTATGCGAGACCAGAGTCGAGTCGAGGGTGCCCTCACTGTCATCACCATATACGGTTCCGCCGTATATCTTATCCAAGCTTAAGCACCATGCCGGAATATAACAGTGCGAATTGGGATCTTCTTCACTTTTTGTCCGGATATACACAAGGGACAGGTATCTCCATGTATCTGTCTTTTCCTCAAGCTTCATAAGCTCCTGGCGGAACAGCTTTGTCACCTGCTCATAGCTTAACAGCTTGACCGGTTTGCCCGTCGCTTTCTCCTGCATTGCTCCTTCACAGGTCATAGAAATAATTCCCTTGTCGTTGAACTCTAAAATTACCATTTCCCTGTCGTATGGCTTTTCCCTCTCTTCCGTATTTAAATACATACTGTCCCCATGGTACAAGCTATTGGCTACCGGTACGCCGTTAATCTCGCGGGTCAGCATGACATAATATCCATTCATTTCAAACCCGGCGCTTTGTCCATCCCATGTATCCGAGGGAATATTCATCATTTCAGGCCGTTCCCCCTTCAGGAAAATTTCCAGATTGCTGACCTCTACTGCTTTTAATCCGGTCAGGCCAAGCTCCTGACAGATTTGCTCCGCCTTTTTCCCTGCCTCCTCCTTCGTCATTTGGCAAAGATTATCCCCCTCATAAAGCGGCGCTGCCACCCGCCAGTCGAAATAATACTCTGTGGAAATTTCCCCGTCCGTAAAATCATTTCCGTCCGCCGCCTCTAATTTCCAATAAGATGTATTGGTTGCCTCGTCCATGTCAAAAGAAAGCGTATACTCGATTTCCTCTTTTTTTCCCACATAATCATTCTCGCTGAAGTCTTTTATGGTTTCCGATACATCATTGATAGAAGGTGCGCTGTCCATAAGCCCTTCTAACCTCTTTTTCTCATTGGATATCATAGTAAGATATTCCTTAGAGGATTTATAGGCGCTGTCGCTTTCCTCCTCAGCCTCCAACCGCTGCTCACAATAATTTATCCTCTTTTGCAGCCATTCCTTTGTCACCACTTTTTCCTTGTTTACCTTTAAGGTATCTGCATCCATAAAATACCCGGCAATCTGTTTCTGTTCCTCCGGCGTATAATAATGCTCGGAAACCTCTTTGGTATACATACTCTTTACCCCGGGAATCTGTACCTTCGCATTTACAAATATCGTATCCGTCCCGGAGCCTATCTGCTCCTGCCAGGTATTTCCTGCGCCTAAAGCTTCTGATAAGCTTTCCCCGCTGGCGCCTTCTTCCACAGCCGCGCCGTTATCGTCCTGATTATAAGCGACATCGCGCTTTCCGCAACCGGTCAGCATAACGCCAAGTATGATACCTGCCAACAAAAGATTTTTCATCTGCTCCTCCTTTTTTCCGATGTCCTCATCTATTCCGGAATAACTCTGCTCTCATTATCCCATATCTGCGCATTTTTCATCAAGCGCCGCCGCTTTCGTTACCCGCTGCCATAACATTACCACTGCAAATCCTGCGAATTTTCATAAAGAACCGTCCCCTCTTTCTCAAGGTCAATCCGGCTGCCATCCATGGCATTAATCATAATATAAGGACTGGTAATCGTCCGAATTGTTCTTTTTATTGTATCTTCCTCATATTCCTGGCTTAAGCACCACACAGGTATATACCGGAATCCGTCCGGATTGTCCGGGTTGTTCATACGGACATACTTCAGGGATAAATCCCTCCATTGAATGTCCTCATTCTCCGGATTTTTAGCAATCTCCTGACGGAACACATCTTTTATCTGTTCCATATTGAGAATTTTTACCGGCCCCTCCGCCGTTCCCTCCGTCATCATGCCATCGTAAAATACATCAATCACCCTATCGTCCGTCAGGGCAACCTCCACCTGCTCAATGCTGTAATGAAGTACGGATGTGGTAGCATTCCACTCGAAATACCTCATAATATCCGCCGGAACTCCCTCTATGGATCTGGAAAGTTCTATCACATATCCGTTTCTTTCCTCTGTTCCAATGCCGTTCTCCGCCTCCTCATCATAGGTTGTCCAAAGCAGCGGATACACACAAAATGGCGTCATTTCCGGCATTCCTAACTCCTGACAAATCTTTACTGCTCTTTGTTCCGCTTCCTCTCTAGACATGGAACATTTATTTTCTGTCTCCACCGGAGAGCCATCCGCTCCATACCACATATCCTGTATATCGGCATAGATCTGCCAGCGGGAACGGTTCCGGTCTTTATCTGCAAAAAATTTCAAGGAATATTCCGTTCCGTCCTTGCTGCCAATATAGAAGTCCTCACTGTAATCTCCTGCATCTTCACTGATTTCCTCCGGGTCCTTCACCGTTTCGAGCTGTTGTGTTAAAAGCGCTTCCTCACTGTCATACAGGGCAAGGGTATCTTCATCTAAATCAGGGGATTCTTTTATATATTCCTTATTGCTGTCAATCTCTTGCTGAATACTTTCCCTGGTAGGCAGCAAATCCTTATCCACCTTAATGGTATCCACATCCATAAAATATTCGGCAATCCTCTTTTTATCCTCTTTGGTCACATAATATTTTTCCGCCTCCATGGTATAAAGATTCGTTGTGTCCGGAATGTGATAGGTGGCGCTTACTTCCACTCCCTGAACGTCCTCCTTCCACATTTTCTCCTCGCCCACGCCAAGGGTATCCAAAAGGGAACCGCCGTTTGCCTTTTCCTGCGTCTGCGTATTCTTTCCCTCATCATAGACAACATCTTTTTTCCCACAGCCACACAGGGCAGTTATCATCAGGAAAGTCACCATGCATATTATATTTTTCTTCATACAAACTCCTCCTTTTACTCAGCCGTTTCACAACATAATATCATTTTGCATATACCTGCTATACTGCAATCATATAATGCTCTTGCATCAAAAAGTTATCAAACCCCCAATTATGTGATATAATATGAGCACTTAATGAGCGCGCAGCGCGAATTTAGTGCGAATAAACAAAAGGTTATAAAGGAGTAAGGGTATGAAGTTTGTACGCTATAAAAAATTACTTATTGCAGGATTTGTAATCATCACTTTTCTTGGAATTTTCCTTCCGGGGATTTTACTGCATACCACATTTTCAGCTAAGCTTGATTCTGTAAACACAATATCCCCCGATTTATATACTACCTCCAACTCTGCCATTTCCAGAAATGCATCTCAAAAACTTTCTGAATATGACCGCATTAAAATGATATCCAATGTCTGGGCGAGCACAATGACGGAGGCGGACCCCGCCCAGCTCAACATCAGTGAGGTAGAGGCGGTAGATTTGGCAAGAGCTGCTGTCGGAAAGCTTAACGACTTAGGCGCCTACCCTTACCGGTTTGATTCCTCCTATGACAACTGGTATTCCTGGGAAGCGCATTGCTATCAATTTACAGAAACCTCTTTTAACACCTATTCCGCATATTGTTGGAAAATTACCTTCTATCGTTATGATACCGATGAAATCCACGAAATATTACTTACAGAAAATGGAACGCTTTTAGCCATTAAAAATAACCAGTCGCAGGATACCATAACCGGCCTTTCCTCCTCCTGGCATATTCTTATGGAAAATTATTTTAACGAGCTTTATCCGGATACGCCGTTTACCCTCCTGAAAAATGTCGATTTGTCCTATCCGGAATATATAAATATGGAATATGATACCGGCTCCATTTCTTCACCATCCATACTCCATGATCTCCTGATTGTAAATGACACAGGAATCACCACAGAAGATGACATTAAAAAGCTCAAGCAGCCTTCAAAAGATATGGAAATTTACCATGTAATCCGGATAAGCGGAGGCACCGATTTTCTAATGTTCATCATTCCCTGGGAAAACGGGGACTGACAAAAGAAAACGGGCAGCCGCATAGTATCTTAAACATTTTCATTTGACACAGCCGATTATTTCATTCACATCGGCAATCCCATTCTCCCGGAGATAATTTTCCATGCCCTCCACAATCTCCATTGTGGTATAGGGATTATGGAAATTGGCAGTCCCCACAGAAACCACCGTTGCTCCCGCCATCATAAATTCTAAGGCATCCTCATAATTCATAATGCCCCCCATTCCGATAATCGGCAGGTTTACCGCATTGGCCGCCTGATACACCATGCGGACTGCCACAGGCTTAATGGCAGGACCGGACAGGCCGCCGGTCTTATTGGCAAGGGCAAAACCTCTCCTTCGGATATCAATCTTCATTCCCGTCAGGGTATTGATTAAAGACAAAGCGTCGGCCCCGCCGGCCTCCGCCGCCTTTGCCATAACCGTAATGTCCGTCACATTGGGACTTAATTTCATAATCACAGGCTGTTTTGCCTTTGCCTTTACTGCTTTTGTAATCTGCTCTAAGGCCTTCGGCTCCTGACCGAAAGCAATGCCGCCCTCCTTTACATTGGGACAGGACACATTGATTTCCAAAAGGTCCACAGGTTCATCTGCCAGCCGTTCCACTACCTCCACATAATCCCGCTCCGACCTGCCGCAGACATTTACGATAATATTGGTGTCATACTGCTTCAAAAAGGGAATATCCCGCTGACAGAACACATCGATACCCGGATTCTGCAAACCCACAGCATTCATCATGCCGCCGTAAGTCTCCGCAATTCTGGGCGTAGGGTTTCCGGGCCATGGCACATTTGCCACGCCCTTTGTGGTCACCGCGCCCAGCTTATTCAAATCCACAAAATCGCCATATTCCGCGCCGGAACCAAAGGTGCCGGAGGCTACCGTTACCGGATTTTTAAATTCCACTCCTGCTATCTTTACTGAAAGGTTCATTCCATCTCTACCTCCCTTGCATCAAATACCGGACCGTCCTTGCATACCCGCTTGTTATGCACATGGCTATGGCCGTCCACCTCCGTTGACCGACAGACGCAGGCCAGACACGCGCCGATTCCACAGGCCATTTTTTCCTCTAAGGAAATCTGGGCCTCCATATGATGCTCGAAGGCATATTCCCGGATTGCCTTAAGCATGGGCGTTGGTCCGCAGGCGTAAATGATATCGCCCTTTACCCCGTATTCCTCAATGGCATTCAGCACATTTCCCTGTACGCCGGTTTTCCCGTCTTCACTGGCAATGTACACATCCCCGGCCTTCCTCATTTCCTCCAGCAAAAAAGTCTCGTCCCGAAAGCCTAAGACAATGCTCTTTTCACAGTTTAATTCCTTTGCAAGCTCTAACATCGGCGGAATCCCGATGCCGCCGCCGATTAAGATTGCCCGCTTGTCCTTTAGGGTAAATCCGTTGCCAAGGGGACCCATTACCTCTATGGTCTCCCCCGGTTTTAGCCCGGAAAATTCTCTGGTCCCTTTTCCGACAACCCGGTATACCAGGCGGATATTCCCCGCCTCCCGGTCAATCTCGCAAATGCTGATTGGCCTCGGCAAAAGATTAGCCCCGTCCCTGCTGTATAAAGATACAAACTGTCCGGCCGCCGCCTTTGCCGCAATCTCCGGCATATGTAATACCATGCTGTACACATCACTTGCCAGCTTTTCCTGCCCCAAAACTTCGACGGTTCCTCTTACTCCACTCATATCTGCTCTCCTTCAACTGTCTTTTCCTTCATCTGTCTTTTCACCCATGCGCTCACCCTTTTAAGGCTCCGTTAATATCCTGTATCATATCTATAACCGCCTGTCTGGAGGCGTCTGCATAATGCTCCGGTCCAAAGGATTGATATTTTTCCTGCTTGTAAGCGGCAATAATGCCCCTTGAGGAATTGACGATAGCTCCCAAGCCGTCTGCGTTAAAGTAGTGAACCAAGTCCTCTGCCCTGCCGCCCTGAGCGCCATAGCCCGGCACCAGAATATAGGTCTTTGGCATCAGCTTTCTCAGCGTCTTACCCATTTCCGGATAGGTTGCTCCCACTACGCAGCCCACATTACTGTAAGTATCTCCCATGCACTCCTCGCCCCACTCTACTACCTTTCTTGCCACCAGTTCATAAAGAGGCGTTCCGTCCACCAACTGATCCTGAAATTCGCCGGAGGAAGGATTGGAAGTCTTTACCAGCACAAAAATTCCTTTGTTTTCCTCCCTGCACACATCAATAAAGGGCTTTACCCCGTCGGAACCTAAATAGGGATTGACTGTCACAAAATCCTCTGAAAACCCGGAATAAGTCGAGCTGCCTACGGTTACTCTGCCCAGATGTCCCGCCGCATAAGCGCCGGAGGTGGAGCCGATATCTCCCCGCTTGATGTCACCGATAACCACCAGACCTTTTTCCTTACAATAAGCGCAAGTCTTTTCAAAAGCGACAAGACCGGGAACGCCAAACTGCTCGTACATGGCTATCTGGGGCTTTACTGCCGGAATCAAATCACAAACCGCATCTACAATCCCCTTGTTAAACTGCCATATCGCCTCTGCCGCGCCCTCTAAGGTCTCTCCAAACTCCTCAAAAGCCGCCTTTTTTATCTGCTCCGGCACATAGGCAAGCATGGGATCAAGCCCTACCACTACAGGGGCATTCCGCTTTACAATTTTTTCTACTAGTGTGTTAATCATGATATCCTCCTCGCTTTTTCATATTATAATCATTACTCAAATTCAGCAAACGATACCTCGTCTAACTCGACAGGAACCTTTCCTTCCTCCATCATCTGAAGCATAATCTCCACAATCTGCGGATCAAACTGGGTTCCCGAACATTTCTTAAACTCCTCCATAATGACATCTTTATCCAGACTCTTCCTGTAGCATCTGGCGCTGGACATGGCATCATAGGAATCCGCCACGCAGATGATTCTCGCAAACAGCGGAATTTCTTCCCCTTTGAGTCCCTCATTATAGCCGTTGCCATCATAGCGTTCATGGTGATAGCGGGCTCCCTCGCTGATTCCCGGTATGGAAGTAAAATCTTTCAATATCTCCCCGCCAATGGCCGGATGGCTCATAATAATCTTTCGCTCCTCGTCCGTCAGCTTGCCCGGCTTGTTCAGGATTTCGTCAGCTATGCCAATCTTACCAATGTCGTGGAGCAGAGCAATATAATAAATCCGCTCCTGATCCTCCTTAGAGAGCTTAAGCCTTCTGGCAATCTCTAAGGTGTATGCGGCTACCCGGATAGAATGTCCGTTCGTGTATTTATCCTTCGCATCAATGGCGTTGGCAAAGGTCTTTAAGGACTCCTCGATAATCCTCCGGTAGTCCTCCTGCTGCCGCTTTAACCGCAGAGTTTTTACATAAATACAAAGCCATATAACCAAAACCACAGCAAGCAGCAGGACAAGGGCTGCGCAAAGCCAGAACCACATATGTTCCCACAGCCGGTAGCTTTTATTCACGCCCAGAGTGCAGGACGCTGCGACCTCTCCGCTATCTCCATCCAAGATTTCAATAATAAATTCATATTCCCCGCCGGACAGATTGGTATAGGTGGCGCGCATGGGCTGTTCGTTGGTAACTGTATTAAATTCCTCGTCAAATCCCTTTAACCGGTAACGCACTTCCAACTTGCGCCCTGTATAGGAAAGCGCAGCAAAATCAAAGGTCAGCCGCTTTGCATTTCTTGCAAGTTTTACCTGATCTGGCATCTCATGCACCTGATCATCTACCACTGCCTGATTGACAATCAGGCAAAACGGCTCATTTTCCTTTTCCAGTCTGGCTAAAGGCAAAATGGAAAGCCCATTGCTGGTACAGATATAAAATGTGTCGTCCTGACAGGTATTCCATGTATTGGCATTCAAGGTTCCCGTCATTCCCTCTGCCACGCCAATAATCTGCACCGCTGTCTTTTCGCCGGACAGCAATCGTTCCCGGTCCAGCACATTGATTCCATTGCTCTGTAACAGCCAAAGCTGGTCCTTCACCAGATACATATCAAAGACACTTCCCGGACTCCGCTCATAGTTGTCCAACCGCTTGAATTCTTTATAATCCCAGTAATAAAGGCTGTTGCCCGCGCTGATAAAAAGTCCCTGTCCGTCCTTGTCAGCTAACATCCGCAGCACCACGCCCGAATCCAAGCCCTCATCAAAACCGTAGTGCTTTACCTCGTCGCCATGAATGGCATAAAAACCCTGTCCGTCACTTCCGGCATAAATAGTGCCGTCCTCCCCTTCACAGAGGCACAGGATAATCGGGTAAAAAAGTCCTTCCTTCTCCCCGTAGGTCCGCACTACCTTATGGTCCTTCAAAATGGAAACCCCGTTTTGGGAGGCTACTGCAATGCTGCCGTCGGAGCACTCCATCACCATACGGATTTGGTGGTTGGAAAGTCCCTGCTCCTCGGTAAAAGAGGTAATCTTCTCCGTCTCCGGCTCATACAGCAAAAGGCCATGCTCATAATAAGTTCCAATCCATATATTGCCGTCCCTGTCACAGAGGATATTCCGGACGCGCTCCCCCTCTAACAGCTCCGTCAGCTCATTATGAACGGGCCGATAACTGCTGTCTAAAACGATAAGCCCCGTATCCGTTCCCAGATAGTAGCTGCCGCCGCCAACCGCCACTGTATTAATGGCAGTTTCGGAAAGCCCTGCGGTTTCATTGATATTGTAATAAATGCTGTCTACCAGATGAATAATTCCGTAACTGGAAGATGCAATCCAGACATTTCCCTCATAGTCAAAAGCAATCACATTAGCCGCCGACACATGTTCCTCGCTAATCTGCCGCCATTTCCTGCCACCCTCAAAATAACCGGTCCCATTAAGGGCGGCCACCCATACATTGCCTTTGGCGTCCTGTCCGATATCATTGATTGTGGAAAGCTCCCCCGTATTTAATTTCGCGAAAGAAAAAGAATCCTTTTCATAATTTTCATTTAAAAGCGTCACCCGGTAGATGAGATTTTCACTGGTTCCAAGATAAAGGCTTCCGTCAGCCATGGCGTCAGCGCAGTAAAGAGGCGCGCCAAGATACTCGCCGGAGTCAAAGCTGCCGATATAATCATCTCCGGAAACAAGCAGGGCTATGCCATCGTCAATACACGCCCAGACCGTACCCTTTTCATCTACCGCCAGACTATATACCGTCATGCCGCTGGTCTTTTCACTTACAGCCACAAGCTCCGTCCCCTCCACTTTGGCAAGGCCGGAGGTGGTCCCGACATAAATTGTGCCATCTTTTCCCTCGGCAAAATCCCGTACAGAAAGAAATTCCTGCCTGTCAGCATTCTGATAGAGGGTAAATTTCCCGTCTTCATACAAGTAAACGCCCCGGTCATTGGTTCCTATCCAAAGTCTCCCTTGGCTATCCTCAAAAAGCATACGGATACTCGAAGATGCAATGGCTCCCTCGCTGGAATAATTGCGGAAGGTGGTTCCGTCATAGCGGATTAACCCGCCATAACTGCCAATCCAGACATAGCCGTCGCCGGTTTGCAGCACTGTATTGGCTTCTCCGGTAGGCAGTCCATTGGTCTCATTAAATTCATATGTAACAAAATCCTGTATGTCAGCGGCTTGGGCATTATCTGCTTTGACAAAACAGAATACCAGAAAGAGCACTGAAATCCGGAGCAAACATT
Organism: uncultured Lachnospiraceae bacterium; assembly: GCA_947625015.1. Taxonomy (GTDB): domain Bacteria; phylum Bacillota; class Clostridia; order Lachnospirales; family Lachnospiraceae; genus CAG-590. The sequence continues at coordinate 64,483 of CANQMR010000017.1, forward strand.
TCCACCTTTTCATCTTTTTTCTCCTTTACCATTCAATGCCCCTATTTTACCATAACGGGAAAATTATCTCAATAAAAAAGCAACTTGAGTTTCCGCAGTTTTATCCACAACGGCTTGTTTTTTCATATACCATAATAAACAACTTTCGAAAAATCTTTAA
>CANQMR010000018.1 GCA_947625015.1 uncultured Lachnospiraceae bacterium
CTTCAAAAAGTTGCCTGTTTCAGACAGCTTAGTGAAGTGCACCCTTTTATGGCTTTCCTCTACTTTCTTTCACACTAACCTCTCCCGTTTAATAACATTTCTATTTTGCATATGGATATATCATAACAATATAGGATATCATGTTATATCCACAATGTGCTAGCATACAACAAAATACACTACTGGTCTTTATATAGAGCAACCCCAAAACAATACCACATACAAATGCTGACAAAGTTTGCACCATATTAAAATGCAAAAGTGCAAAAAATGTTGCAGAAATCAGTAATGCTGTTGGAAAACCATAAGTGTCTTTTAATCCCCTCAAAACAACTCCCCTCATAAGTATTTCTTCAATAAACGGTGCAAGCACACATACTTGTATAAAACTTGTCACTGGAAATTTGGTTAGACTTTGAATCATTTCTTGATAATGCTTCTCGCTTTGTGGAAAAATACTCTCAAAAATAGGATCTAAACACTTGCCTAACAGCAGAAAAAATAAAACGGAACATCCAGCAGCTAAAATAATTCCTGTAAAATTTATGTTAGACAACAACTGCATTTGATAACCTGTCCTTCTTTTTGTAAATATGATAAACAAACATATACATATCGCTATGGTAATAATATTTACTATGTTTGAAAAATCGGGAAAAACTTTTCTCCAAATCGCCACATCTAAAAATGTGTAAAAAAGCATAACTCCAAAATAAGCAACTACCAAAAGAAAAGCTGTACCAATTTTTATGTTATATTCCTTCATATCCCATAAGCACTCCTCTAAATTTTCCCTGTCATCCCTAACCATTGTAAACTCATTTATTTAATCCCTTCTTTCTCATATCCTCTAATTCTGCCAGCATCTCTTTAATATCATCATCCGAAATAGTGTTAGCATCTAATTAGTACAAAACAAAATGAGATATTTCCTTGAAATAATGTATAATACAATCAAGAGGAGGAACTCATTATGTCACGTAAAAGAACTCAACACAACAAGCAGTTTAAGTTGGATGCTATCAACTATCGTATAGAACATCCTGACCTTACTCAGGCGGAATGCGCCAAAAATCTCGGAATCGGTATCAGTACCCTGGCTCGCTGGGAAGCCCAGTTTAGAGATAACGATGGCGACATTCCTTTCAAAGGATCCGGAAACTATGAATCAGATGAAGCGAAAGAAATCGCTCGTCTAAAACGTGAGCTCCGTGATGCTCAGGATGCACTCGATGTGTTAAAAAAAGCCATGGGCATTCTGGGGAAAGATTAACAGAAGCTATCTATACCGAAGTTTCTGCCAAGGTAGAGGCTGCTAAAATTATTACGCTTCGTCTCTACTTCCGGAATGCTGAAATTTTTAGGCGTGTCCCGCTCTGGATACAGAGCTTTCCTCAACCGGAAAGTTTCCCCTTCTCGACAGCGAAAAGAAGCTGTCAAAAAGCAAATCCAGAAAATATATGATGATTCAAAACAAAATTACGGTGCCCCTAAAATAACCAAGGAACTTCGCAGATCCGGCGAAATCATTTCCCAGCGCACAGTAGGTAAATATATGCACGCGATGGGCATAAAAGCTCAATGGATTAAACCATGGACCACTACAACGAAAGACTCCAATTTCAGTGATGAACTCCACAATGTTCTGGATGAGCATTTCAACCCCGAACGTCCTAACGCTGTCTGGTGCACCGATATCACTTACATATGGACACAGGATGGCTTTGTATACCTGAATTGCATTATGGACTTATTTGCCAGAAAAATCATTGCCTGGACACTTGCCGATACCATAGAAGTATCGACCGTTATTGAAACCATTAACAAAGCAAAAGCTGTCAGAAATACTGACTTACCCTTGATTATACATTCAGACCGTGGCAGCCAATACGTTTCAAACGCATGGCACGAAGCCACAGAAAAAATGCAGCGCAGCTATTCCCACAAGGATTATCCTTATGACAATGCCTGCATCGAGTCATTCCATTCATTGATAAAGAGAGAATGGCTCAACCGATTTAATATTCAAAATCAAAAACATGCTTACCGGCTTGTCTTTGAATACATTGAAACCTTTTATAATACAGTTAGGATTCACAGTCATTGCGACTATATGTCTCCTAACCAATTTGAAGCATTGTATGAGAGGATAAATTCCCGTCTGCTGCTTAGCAGGCAGAACTTCTCATTTTAATTTGTACTAAATCTTAACACAGGATCAAAACCAAACCAAAAAGCCAATCCCTATCATTGCAATCAACACATATAAACCTTTCCTTATCTTTAATCATAAATATATTCTTTGTACTATGTTTATCCCGCTCATCCCATGCAATTAAAAATCTTCTCTTAAATATGGCAATTGCATTTCTTTGGTCAATTCTATAATAACTTCTTCCGCAAATTCATTTGCAAAACAAATCTCATATTGTACCATTTTCGTTTCTCCTCTATTAATACATATATTCTACAATAAGCTTTATATCTGGAAACATCATTATAATTTTTTCTCTTTTAATTTTTCTAATATATATTCTGCAATCTCCAATTGTCCAAATTGTCTTGCATACTCGTATGCATCTACATTTTCCAACTTGCCAATTGAATAACTTACTGTAATATCTATACCTTTATCAATCAGAAATTTTGCCACTTCATAATGACCTTTACATATAGCGCCAAACAAAGGATTGTGAGTTGCCTGGCATACATCTAATGTTGTTCCATTTTGATATAATAAATCTACCATATCAAGATTTCCATGTCTCGCAGCACTTCTCATAGGATTACCGCCTGAAATACCACCTTTTCGATTCACATCAATACCAGAATGGATTAAATATTTTGCAATTTCAAGCCTGTCAAAATCTGCCGCAACATGTAACCATGAACCAAATGGCGTATCCACGTCCAACAAATCATCGTTAGTGCCAAGCAAATCTTTGACCAAATTTAAATCATCCTTTTTTATTGCCTCTCTCATTGATTTTATAATTTCTTTATCCATTTTATCCTCTCCTTAAAATCAAAAATTAGCAACTTGATGCAAAAATATAGTTCATTACCGAACAACACATTTTCTTATTACTACTTCTGACTTGCTATATCTCCTAATTCTTCAAGTGCAGCAACTATATCATCATAACTTCCACCAGCTTCATCAACCGACTTTAATGTATTAACCACTTTTTCTAATGCTGCTATATCATGCTGTCCCGCAACACGATTTGGTGCCCATATAAGATTTTCTTCACCTACAATCGGGTCTATTCCGTATTTCCTTGATTTTTCATATCCGATGCTATTTTTCAGATAATTGTATACACCAAGAGGCATCCCAATCTTCTCTGTTTTTTTCCGTTATGCGTTCATTTAATATCATAACACTCTTTTAATTTACTTTTAATAATATTCATATCCTCCAAAAAAAATTTGTACTCCTCATTCAATTCCTGTCGTACTACTTCTATACCCACTCTGTCTATCCGTTTTTTCAGCTCTGCATAAATCTTTTCTACATTCATATTTTCACTCATATAATTCATAATGATAAAAACATAAATACAAATATACTTTACACCGGAAGTGTCACCTCCATGTATATATTCGTCCAAAATAGCCAGATATATTTCCTCATCATTAAACTTCATTTGTTTACAGAACATATCAAAATCTTCCTTGATATACTGCTTTAATTCGTTATATTGATGAATCATATTTCACACTCCTACTCTACATATACTTTTAATTCTATATTTGGAAATTTTCTTTTAAATTCCAATATAATGTTTGAACAACTTTGACAGCATGGCAATTCAGAGTACATACGAACTGTACCACTAACATTTATATCTTTTATTTGAGATGCAATATCTTCTAAAATTTTCGCTTCTGTATCATGATATCTTGGATAATTCACCTCAACATAAGTAGTAAAAATACGTTCATTTTCTGATTTGAGAAATGAAAAATTTGCAACATCCGCACCAGTATCTAATGCCGAATTAATTTTACTATGAGCAACATACTCGCTTTTCAAACCAGATATCTTAACATCAGCTATTGCCATATTTCCTTCATTTTTTAATTTATTATTCGGCATCTTCTTTCTAATATTATCAATTTTTTTAATAAAATTATCCTTATATATCTTTTCTGGTCCTTTACCATCTTTCAGTTTTTCAACTGCTTCATCACCATAATCACCAATGACCTCTACCGCATCGTCTCCATACTTTCCTATCGCCTCTGCCGCATCATCTCCATATTTTAAGACCTGCTCAACAATATCATCCGCATACCCGTCAGAATTCTTGATTGCCCGGAGTATATCATCCGTAAAATCATCCAGATTTCCTGCCTTTAGCAGCTTTCTCAGTATGTCATCTGACAGTCCAAAACCCTTTTTACTGAGCAGCCAGTCTAACCCAGCCTTACCGTATTTTTCGGCAAATTCCCTGATGACATCATCACTGATATTCATCTTGCGAAGCTGCTTGACATATTTCCCCAAATCCGTTATGTCAATGTTGCGCAGCATCTTTTCTATAAAATCTTTACCAAAATCCCGGACCAGCTTGTTTTTTAATACTATATTAATGATTGGTTTAGATATAGCACTGGCTATGTTAAATCCTATCGCCAGAACGATGTTCAGCCACATATCCTTAATCAGTTCCTGCCCGGCTTCCTCATCACCGCTTGCATAGGCACACATCATCTCTACGGTTTTGACATAGGAGTACATCGCAAAACCTAATGCTACCACTCCTAATACAAGCAGTACTCCACCGGCTACGGCTCCACCTGCCGCTGCTAATGCCGTTATGGCATTGGAAATCATAAGAAGAGCCTCTATCATATCCCAGATAGTCAGTCCAATATCCACCATATAGGCAAGGGTAACTTCATCGGATGTGCTTCCCCCATTCAGACCGCCGGATATCATATATTCCCCTGCACCGGTCTCCGGGTTGGTCACGATATATCCGGTTCCTGTCCAGTTCCCTATGGTAATCTCTTCTGCCGGTATGGTTACTACCTTGCCGCTGTTCACTGCATTAATTACCGTCTGTCTGGTTGCTTCATCTGTATTCAGTTTTTCAACCTCTGTGTCCATGTTCAGGCTGGACAGCAGAAGTACCTCTACATTCTCCTCCTGTACCTTTGCAAGAATGGAAATGGTGGATACGCTTTCATATCCGGTCAGTTCTTCCCATACCGTACTCTCATATAGGGAACTCATCATTCCCGTGGAACACATATACTCCCTTGGCGCATCCTCTTCCCCATTCAAGCTTACCACACCATGGCTGTCCATGTCCACATCTATGTAAAGGCTTCCCTCACTCAATTCGCCCTTTATTACATTATTCTACACTTAACTCTTTCAGACAATAAATTTATCAGGCATTATATAAATACATTCGGGAACTAAGTCTGAATCATGTCCTATAATTAGATTATCACTTATTTGCAAAAATACACATTCTTGCTCGTTTGATTCACCTAATTGAATAATGCCTTGCTTTTCATCAAAAACAGTTACATTTTTTTCATAATATCGTTTACATTGAGGCACTTTACTTGTCAAAGAAAATATATCATATGGTTCAACATTTGATAGATTAATAGTACTCAAATAGAATTTATCTTTTTTTGACTTTGGCAGCACAATTTCGGCTCGTTCAGCTTTCATCAACGGGAAAAAACCTTGTACATATATAATTTGTTTTGTATCATAGTCTACAACAATTTCTAATGTACCTATTGTCAATGAAAATGTTGGTTTTTTATAGGAATTCTCAATAATAATACTATGCGTTTTAAATTCATATATCATGTACTTATCTCCCACATTAATATTTTCTAAACAAAAAATGCCACACAGTATTACTTTCAGGATCTATTAATAGTTCATATATTCCATTACTACCGTTAAACGAACCATCCACTTCCCAGTATAATGCTGAAGTTCCTTGCGGATCAGCTATAGGAGGTTTACTTTCTATTATTTCGTTAATTAACGATTTGTAATCCTGATATGGTCTCCCTGTGTGATTTTGAACTGTATCACTAAAGTTAAGATTATCTATATCAATCCCATATCTGCTAGCTGCATTAGTTCCTATATCACCCTCTTCGCCCCCTGGTTTTTGGTTTTCCTGTGGCACATACGGAATAACAACTACTTGCAATATTATAGTATAAATTATAAGTATAGCCAACTCTGCTTCGGAAATTTCTTTTGCTTCTGGATTATCATTAAATGCATACTCCATATAGTTTGTCCACATCAAATAATTTACTACAAACCATGCTGCCAGCAGGAGAGCAACACAGCCTACTAGCAAAAATCCACTTAAAGCTCCGGCAAGAGCTACAATTAGTCCCGCTAACGCAACAGCGCTCCCCACTGTTGTAAGCAGTTCCTCGAGTCCCAAAATAAATTTTGTGCTTCCCCCATTCAGCCCGCCGGATATCATATATTCCCCTGCTCCAGTCTCCGGGTTGGTCACGATATATCCGGTTCCTGTCCAGTTCCCTATGGTAATCTCTTCTGCCGGTATGGTTACTACCTTGCCGCTGTTCACTGCATTAATTACCGTCTGTCTGGTTGCTTCATCTGTATTCAGTTTTTCAAGCTCTGTGTCCATGTTCAGGCTGGACAGCAGAAGTACCTCTACATTCTCCTCCTGTGCCTTTGCAAGAATGGAAATGGTGGATACGCTTTCATATCCGGTCAGTTCTTCCCATACCGTACTCTCATACAGGGAACTCATCATTCCCGTGGAAGACATATACTCTCTGGTTACATCTTCCTCACCGTCTAAGCTTACCACACCATGGCTGTCCGTGTCCACATCTATGTAAAGGCTTCCCTCACTCAAACTGGTTATCCGTCCATACAGGGAGCTGGTTCTTACCTCATAGCCTGTAATTCCCTCGCTTAAGCTTCTTGTGGATACCACATCATACATATCCGCCGCCATGGTGTCTGCAATATCCACCTGGACAAAGTAGAGCTTTCCGGCAAGGGCAAGCAGCTTTCCAAGGTATCCCTCGCTGTAGACATTATCTTCTGTAACACTGTCCTTAAGGGCTGCCGCCTCGTCATAAACCGACTGCAGCTCCTCTGCCGTAATGGTCTGGCTGTCACAGATTTCCTGGTCTGCAACACTAGAAGACCGAGAAAGATAGAAGTATCTCCTTTCCTTCCCTGTCTGATAATTAAATAGTCTGTTGCTCCTTATATTCTCATATCCATCTTTACAATATCATGTATATTAAATATTTTTCCTTTCCTCTTAAAAAAGAATCTTGCCTTCAGCCGAATACTCTGCTGTACGGATTAACACTTCTTTGGATTTGGATATCCTTTCCCCTTTTTCGTCATAATACTGATGTATCAGGCGGACTCCGCCATGAGGAAATGTTCCGACTTCAATTTCCACCTCCGGGTCAACAGGCTTTTGAGAAGAAGAATTTTCTTCTAATCGGTGAGCCACCTCGTCCATTCCCACACTTCTACGGAAATCCCACTGGATTGCCCGGTTTTCTTCTTTATCATATCCCCAGATATCTTCATACAGGGTAATCCGTATAGCCTCATTTTCCAATTCTATATTTTCATAACAATTGGTAAATGCCCGCAGTTTCTCTTTGCTTATGTACTAACAATACTCTTTGCCAAACCATATACGGTGGCAGGAACCAAACCATATACCATTGGGCTGATGGCTGTGGCCGGGATTATATTCCGTATCCACTATTATATGTCCATATTGGTCTTTTTTTGTTTTAATTTCCTCCGTACTCCAGTGAAAAAGTTTGTAATCTGACAATTGCTTTGCATTCTGATAAAGATGATCATCAAGAGAACATTTGAAAGCCACACAGGCTCCCTGCTGTACCAGCCTGTCTATCAAGTCATCCAAAGGTTGGCTGTCAACTTTTTCACATATAAGGAAATTTAAAATTATAACATTGGTCATTGATGGTTTTATAACATTCGTACTACAACTCCCATCTACATTTCCCACATCAATCTCTATCTTATTCTCCTTCATGCCACCTGTGAGATTATCGAAAAACTTTTTTTTTATTAAATTTTCTATATTTACTTTGTGTCAATATTTCCCCGCACATATGTGTAGGTTCAAACAGGGTAAAAGCAGTTTCAAAACCTTCCCGAATGTAATCCATTTTCAAATTCTGCCATGAAAAAAACACTGTATATTCTTTGCTTTTTTATTCATTTAAATTCCTCCACTTTAACAGTAATCCCCTTTGAGACTGCATCTTTTCTGATTTTTTCTATATTCAACATATTCTCTGTCCCTTCAGGAATCCTAACATCCAATATCCTATTGGCAGGTACATCATCAATGGTTATATTAACATCTAATGCTTTAACATATTCCAGTATCTTATTTGTTGCTTTTCCATTAGCATAGCTAGGTGATGATGGATCTATTGTTTTTAAGCTTACCACATCCATATCCTTTTGAAAATCAACCACCGGAAAATAACCGCCGTTTTATGCATTTCAAAAATATTAACACAATTTTACATTATAAAATTGTTCCATACGTTTAAAAAAGTATCATCCTGTCCATATACATTTTGCAAATCCTCCGTCAATTTTTGACCATATTCCTTTCGAATCATATTGTCCCAATTTAGCATAATCCTTTTAATTGTATCAGCCTCACTTTCATCACAAACGACAACTAAAGCAAAAAGCCAATCCTTATCATTGCAATCAACACATATAAACCTTTCCTTATCTTTAATCATAAATATATTCTTTGTACTATGTTTATCCCGCTCATCCCATGCAATTAAAAATCTTCTCTTAAATATGGCAATTGCATTTCTTTGGTCAATTCTATAATAACTTCTTCCGCAAATTCATTTGCAAAACAAATCTCATATTGTACCATTTTCGTTTCTCCTCTATTAATACATATATTCTACAATAAGCTTTATATCTGGAAACATCATTATAATTTTTTCTCTTTTAATTTTTCTTTTATATATTCTGCAATCTCCAATTGTCCAAATTGTCTTGCATACTCATATGCATCTACATTTTCCAACTTGCCAATTGAATAACTTGCTGTAATATCTATGCCTTTATCAATCAAAAATTTTGCTACTTCATAATGACCTCCATAAATTGCAGCAAATAGTGGATTTCGTGCTGAATTGCTCACCTCCATTTTGGCACCATTTTCATATAATATCTTCACGATATCTAAATATCCCTTCTGCGCCACATTCGTTATTGCTCCACAATCTGCTACTGTTCCATGCTTATTTACATCTACTCCTTTTTGAATTAAATACAATACAACTTCTTTCTTATGATATACTGCTGCATCATGTAACCATGTACCAAATGCCGTTATCCATTGTAATACATCCGGTTGTTCTTCAAAAAGTTTCTCCAGTGCCTCTATATCACTTTTCTTAATCGCTTCCCTGACTGTTTTTATCATTTCAACATCATGTTCGTTCATACTCTAAACCTCTTTCATATTAACATTTACTGCACTATCTTTCACTCGCAATACGCCCAAACATATTTAGAACATCTACTATATCATCATAATCTCCACCAGCTTTATCAACCGCCTTTAATCCATTAACCACTTTTTCTAATGCTGCTATATCATGCTGTCCCGCAACACGATTTGGTGCCCATATAAGATTTTCTTCACCTACAATCGGGTCTATTCCGTATTTCCTTAATATCTCTTGTCCTTCTTTAACCAACTCCTGTTGTGTCGCTCCATTTCCGGTTTTAAATAAAATGTGATGTGCATGTGGATCAAGCATGTTAGCTGGCGGATTTCCCTTTATATTCTTCAAATATTTTCCAAAATCAATATTTTTCATAGCAGACTCATATGCTTCTGTTATTCCTAATTTAGACATTTTTTTGCTCAGCAATTTTATTTCCCTACTGTTAAATGTCCCATTTTGAATGGCCAGTCTGATTTTATCCATTTGAGCCATGTTTACATTACCGGCTCCGTCAACTATATCCTTAATATACTTCTGAATATTTGCAACCTCTTTGGGTGTTGCTCCGGATTTAAGGTCTTTTACTGCATCGTCGCCATAGTCCTTAATGACTTTTGCCGCATCATCTCCATATTTCCCAATCGCCTCTGCCGCATCATCTCCATATTTTAAGACCTGCTCAACAATATCATCCGCATACCCGTCAGAATTCTTGATTGCCCGGAGTATATCATCCGTAAAATCATCCAGATTTCCTGCCTTTAGCAGCTTTCTCAGTATGTCATCTGACAGTCCAAAACCCTTTTTACTGAGCAGCCAGTCTAACCCAGCCTTACCGTATTTTTCGGCAAATTCCCTGATGACATCATCACTGATATTCATCTTGCGAAGCTGCTTGACATATTTCCCCAAATCCGTTATGTCAATGTTGCGCAGCATCTTTTCTATAAAATCTTTACCAAAATCCCGGACCAGCTTGTTTTTTAATACTATATTAATGATTGGTTTAGATATAGCACTGGCTATGTTAAATCCTATCGCCAGAACGATGTTCAGCCACATATCCTTAATCAGTTCCTGCCCGGCTTCCTCATCACCGCTTGCATAGGCACACATCATCTCTACGGTTTTGACATAGGAGTACATCGCAAAACCTAATGCTACCACTCCTAATACAAGCAGTACTCCACCGGCTACGGCTCCACCTGCCGCTGCTAATGCCGTTATGGCATTGGAAATCATAAGAAGAGCCTCTATCATATCCCAGATAGTCAGTCCAATATCCACCATATAGGCAAGGGTAACTTCATCGGATGTGCTTCCCCCATTCAGACCGCCGGATATCATATATTCCCCTGCACCGGTCTCCGGGTTGGTCACGATATATCCGGTTCCTGTCCAGTTCCCTATGGTAATCTCTTCTGCCGGTATGGTTACTACCTTGCCGCTGTTCACTGCATTAATTACCGTCTGTCTGGTTGCTTCATCTGTATTCAGTTTTTCAAGCTCTGTGTCCATGTTCAGGCTGGACAGCAGAAGTACCTCTACATTCTCCTCCTGTGCCTTTGCAAGAATGGAAATGGTGGATACGCTTTCATATCCGGTCAGTTCTTCCCATACCGTACTCTCATACAGGGAACTCATCATTCCCGTGGAAGACATATACTCTCTGGTTACATCTTCCTCACCGTCTAAGCTTACCACACCATGGCTGTCCGTGTCCACATCTATGTAAAGGCTTCCCTCACTCAAACTGGTTATCCGTCCATACAGGGAGCTGGTTCTTACCTCATAGCCTGTAATTCCCTCGCTTAAGCTTCTTGTGGATACCACATCATACATATCCGCCGCCATGGTGTCTGCAATATCCACCTGGACAAAGTAGAGCTTTCCGGCAAGGGCAAGCAGCTTTCCAAGGTATCCCTCGCTGTAGACATTATCTTCTGTAACACTGTCCTTAAGGGCTGCCGCCTCGTCATAAACCGACTGCAGCTCCTCTGCCGTAATGGTCTGGCTGTCTAAGGTTACCGCATACATGGAGCCGGTGGTAATGTCATTGCTTACACTGGCGTTCCTGCCGCCGGAGGTTAAGTTGATGGTTAGGCTTCCCTTTGTGCCGAGGGTGGACTCTAAATAGCTTTCCCCCTCTGCCGCCACTTCATTGTCTATGAGCAGGACCGGCTTCATATAGACGGCATAGGCAGGCACATCAAAGATGCTGCCGTAGCTGTCATAGATTGCCTGGTCTGCACCGCTGGCGGGACGGAAAGACAAGAGGATATTCTTCCCCTGTAATTCACTGGCGGCAAAGCCTGCTAATACCTCCCCGTTCACCTCAAAGCTGACCCGGTCCTTCTCTGTATCTGCCACCTGCTCAAAGGTCCTGCTTTCCTTTTCTACCGAATACTGTAAGGACAGGGGAAGATAGCTTAATTCCTCCTGTCTGATAATCCGCTTTCTGGCATAGGTTTCACTTAAATCCTGGGATTCCAGCTTTTCCTGCCACTGCTCAAGCAGGCTTTCCATCTGCTCCACATTGCCGGCCCTTGCAGCAGTCTCCGCTTCTTCGGAGAATCCCTGTTCCTCCAAAGTGTCGTATATGTTGTCTGCTGCTTCATATGCCTTGATGCCGGTGTCTAAGTCAATCCACAGGGAGTCCCCTCCTGCATTTCCGGCCCCCCGGTAATCGGTGTAGGGGATGTATGCCCTTACCCACACATGCTCCATGCGGATATAGACAATCTCTTCCCCTCTTGTCAGCCGGGTAACCGGTGTGCCGTTTGCCGCCAGTACATCTGCCGCCTGGCGGAAGGTATCGGCCCCGGTAAGAGACAGTGCCTGCTCCTCCGTAAGAAGGATATCCCCCCGCACATACTGTGCCGGATATCCTAAATGCCGCAGCATAGCAATCAGCAGGCTTGCCTGGTCTAAGTCATTGCCGCCCATGGCATCCAAAGTTCCCGCTGCCCCTTTGCGGCTTCCGTAGTAATATTCATAACCGATATTGTTCTTCAGGTAGTTATAGACGGCAAGGGGCGTGCCTAACTCCTCTGCCTTTTGCTTAATCCGCTCATTTAATGCCGTATCCCCTTCCGTTACAAGAAGCTTCTGTTCCTCGTCAGCAGAAAGGCTGATGGCTGCTGCGTTATCTGAATCCTCTGAGGTCTCCTGCGCCTTGGTATCCTCCGGTTTTTCTTCCTCATATGCCTGTTCCTCTGCCTCGTTGACCGGAACCTCACCCGGCAGGGTATCCCCGTAGGTCTTTGGCTCCTCCTTCTTAACAAGCAGTTCCTGTAAGCGTGCGGCTTCAGCAGAGACCTCCTCCATATCCCCTTTCTCCAAAGCCTCTCCCAGCTTATTAAGGGTCTCCTCTGCCTCCTTCTCCCCTGCCTCTAACTCCTGTTCAAAGACTTTCTGCCGCTCTTCCAGAGTCTTTGCCGCATCTCCGGACAGGTCTTTTGCCATCTCCTGCTGGGCAGCAAGCCACTGCTTCGTGTCCTCCTTCGTCTCAGTCAATTTATCGGACAAGGCGTGTGCAAGAGTATGCATCTCCCCGGCATCCTCTTTCTCTGCCGCCCTGCCAAGCTGTTCCAACAGGTCTTCCGTCTCCTCTGAACGCTTAGCAAGAGTGCTGGCGGCAGACTGTACTCCGTCCTCCACAACCTTCTGCCCTGCCGCCTGTTCTGTCTGTGCCGCCGGGTCTGTCTGGGTTTCTGTCCCCTTCTGCCCGCACCCGGACAGAAGGCTTACGGACATTGCTATGACTAAGACCATGGCCAGACATTTATACCATCTTTTTCTCGGATTATATTTCTCTATCATATGTTCATTCCCCCCTATTGATTCTGATTATAATAACCTGCCTGTATCACAATTCTCTTGGCAATAATTGTTCCCGTGTAATTGAATTCCGACACATTGATTGTAACCGTTCCCTTTGGTGCATAGATAAGCCCCTGTCCGTTTAACTTGGTTGACTGTATATGGATATCTCCATTTTGTGAGCCCAGCACAACCGGGCTGTCTGTTCCACAGGTAATGGTATTGGCATTAAAGGATACCTTATCCCCCGATACCAGGCTTGCTGCCAGGGTTACATTTCCGCACCATGCCCCTGTGGTAGTCTTGCATATGGTAGGGTTTACTATATCTGTACTGTTATATGCTTTAAGCTCCTCTAACGGGTCGCCCTCTGCCTCCATATCCTTTAATATCGCAGGCATATAATCCGGAAGCTGCCGTGTTTCCACGCCTTCCTGTTCTTCCCCGATGTCCAGAACTCCTCCTGCAATGGAAAGGGTTCCTGATGTAGAGACCGTGTCAGGCATATGGATAGTGCTTCCCTGGAAACGGAAGGTCTCTGCCCCATAGATATCCCCTGCGATATTGGCCTCTGAACAATATAGCTGTACCTCGCCTTCGTCTGCAAACAGGGAGTAAGGAAGCTTCAGGTATTCCTTATCGGATACCTCCGGTTCAGATTCCGGCACAGTCACCTTTTTTACCAGCTCATCACTGACATTGCCTGCATTGTCTACAACGTATATATGCAGATACGCACTTTCCCCTGCCTTAAGCTCCGGAATGGTATAATTAAGACTGTCCGCATCTGCCGGAAAGATTTCAGTGGTCAGGTTACCATCTTCATCATAGGCGAGAAGTCCTTCCACCGGCTCTTCACTGTCACTGATGCCAACAATAAAACCACGGACACCGGATAGTGCCTCCGCTTCCACAATATTGGATTTCCGGTTCTCTCCGGCTCCTGCGTTGACTGCCTCTACATAATACTGATACAGTGTTCCGTTATCCTCTGCCTGAAGCATTATCCTGCCATCTGAAGCAACCTCCGACACATCCGTTATCCCCGGTGCAGCTTCATCATAGAAGGATTTATCCGTGGCGCTGGTCTCATCCGTATACTGCTTCAGATAGAATAATGTATTGGCAAGAATCTTCCGTTCATCATCTGTGGCCTGTCCGTTGCTGTGCCCGGTCTGAATCATGGCATACTGGTTTCTGCTGGAAAGATATGCATCATCATCTCCATCAAATCCCTGAAACCTCATCCATTTTGTAGCTGGATTTGCCAATGTTGTATCTATAAACTGACCTGACGTATGGGCATGTGGAATAGTCATTGTCCCTGTTAATTTCCATGGATAGCTGGTAAGAAATCCACTGTTTATGACCTCTACCCTGGTTCCGCTTGCTCCTGTACCAGACTTGTAGTAAGTGAATCCAAGCTGCTCTCCAAATTTTGCAAGATTCCGATGGACTTGTGCCGCATTATCCACAACGGAATCGTGTCCAAAAAGAATTCCCCGCCCTGTTTCGGTAAATGCAAGGGTTGCCTCATATGCCGCATCTGATAAGTCATACCCGCCATTACAATCTGCGCTTCCTATCATAATAACATCATATTTATAGTTTCCATTTTCATCCCGTAAATAAACCTCCGGATTACTATTGTAATTGGGAAATCCTACCTCATCAATTTCTAACACATCCCTGCTTGCAATCTCCTCTGAAGCGCTTACAGTGGTATTCATCCATGTCTTTAAATAATTGGCTCCTGGAGGATGAACGTTCAAGACATGTACCTTCTCATTACCATCCCATGTAGACCGTGTCTCCCATTCACCTTCTCCTTTTTTTCGCAACACCCTATAGCCATAGCGGTTATCGCCATTTGATATATCATTCCATGACAGATTAACTGCATACTCTTCTCCAGACAGGGTTTCCTCCTTTAAGATAAATTCTTTCTCCTCTGCCTCATGTAAGGTAAATGTAAACTCTGTACTCATCCATATAGTCTCATTTTCTTCATCCGTTTGGGACAACAATTCTGTTCGGAGAACATACTCCTTTCCTTTCTCCCCTGTGATATCCATAACTGTCTCAGTCATCTGCTCTGTCTGATCCGGCATGAGAATACATGGCTTCTCGTCTGTCTTTATAATGACATCATTCTCCAGCAAAGTATAACGAATAGTGCCAGTCATTTCCTGATTAACTGTATAATGGACACTCGTCTGTAATGCCACCGGCTGCTCAGTTCCGGCCTCCAATACATAAGAGTCTGCCTCTGTCACCAGACTGTCTACCTGAAGCTTCAGAGTATGGTATTCTTGAATTTCATTAATTAGCAGAATATATTGTATTGTATCTGCCACGCTTTCATATATACTGCCATCCTCTCCCTGTGTAACATATAATTTTTCCTCTATATCATCCGAATTTTTTATCTTATTCCTTTTATACAAATATCTTGCAATCCCTGCCTGTTCATAAAAGGATCTCTCAGTAAAATCTGCCTGAAAAGCCTTCTCACAGTAGCTGTCAAGCTTCTCATAAACTGCCTCCTCCTTCACACCCAGCATAAGCATCGCTATGCCTATCTGTGCAGACAAACTCGGAGACATATTCCCTGTGGCAGTGTATCCGAATCCTCCTTCTTCTCTCTGTTGGTTGATTATATAATCCACTGCTGACCTGATTCTCTGTAAACTGCTTTCCTGATTCACGTTCTCCTCTGTGCCTGTCAGGTCTCCGTTTTCCTTTACTGCTGCTTCTGCCAGTAATACCAGCATTGTATCATAGACATCACTGGTATACTCCTTTGTTAAGCCAAAGCCTCCATCTTCATTTTGCCATTCCCAAATGGAATCCAGATATGCTTTATCCCTCCAGCCCCAGACAAGATGAGCAGCCTCATCTATATTGAGCTCTTTCTTATCCTTTTCCCATTGATGCAAATAAGGACTATCTACCTCTTTTCCTTCCTCCCGCAGAACTGCCATTGCCCCACAGGTCAGATTGGGAAGTTCATTATCTCCCCACTGTTGATTTTCTCCGCCTGCTGCCGTAAGCCACTGAACCGCTTTTTCTTTCCTGCCCGGTTCTGCCGCTTTCGGACAAAGAGAGATTTCATTCATTAATAGTGAAATCCCCAATACAATACACATCATAATTTTTCTGGTTTTTCTTCGTGTATACCCCATATTTTGCTCCTTTATATATTATATATTTAAAACATAGTTTCATTTTGTAATGTAACATACTATCTCCATTTGTGCAACCATATTTATTCAATAAATTACATATTAATTACTTTACTCAGTCATCTTATTTTCCTTCCGCTCCTCCGACACCATCTCCACAATCCGCACTCCCATGATTCCAAACAGGGTGCCAAGCACCATACCGGCCAGCACATCCGAAGGAAAATGCACATACAGATACAGGCGGGAAAAGGCAATGGCAAAGGCCAGTACCCCCGCTAATACCTTATATATTTTCTTTATGGGCATGAAACATAAAACCGCCAAAAATTCAAAGGCCGCCATGGTATGGCCCGAAGGGAAGGAAAAATCCCCTAATGGCTCTATCTGTAAAAACTCCCGCATGCCTTCTATGATATCATAAGGGCGTGTGCGCCCCACCATATTTTTAATCATCAGATTGCCGAAGAGGAAACCCAGCCCTAGACTGACGGTAAGGCTCGCCCCCCATTTTCGGTATTGGGGGATACAAAGCAGCACCACCGCCACCAAAATAAACAGCCAGCCCTTATTCCCAAGGGAAGTGAGGGATGGTAAAATACTGTCAAGGAATGGACAGCGCAGATGCTCCTGTATCCAGTCAAGTATGGCAAAATCCATTTTGGTAATCCAATCAGTTAACATAACATTCCTCCATGTATTGTGTACTTAGCATATACAAGATAATCTATATTAATATATGCACATAATAGGTTAACATAACGTATCAACATAACCCATTAACATAACTTATTGACATAACCTATTTACATAATACCACTTACATAATAACAAACAATCTTCCAGAATAAGCCTCCAAATCCATAAAACACTGCCCGTTGTTTACGGGAATCTCTACATTTTCGCCAGAAACCTCCCCGCCGTAAATCTGGGCGGCACTGTTAATCAGCTCCTTCAGCATATGATTCCCCTCAACCCGCACCAGATAACCGGAATACTTTACCTCACTGAAATTAAACACTGCCAGGATTCGCTCTCCCCCGGCACTTCTGGTATAAGCATATACCAAATCCCAATCCTTATCCGCAATGCACCAGGAAAAGCAGGCAGAATTGTATTCCTCCACATAAAGCGCCGGATGCGCCAGATAAATCCGGTTCAAATCCCGCATAAACCGGACAAAAGCCTGATGCATGGGAAAATCCATCAGCACATCAAAATCCTGGGGCCGGTACTCCGCCCACTCCCGGAACTGCCCGATTTCATTGCCCATAAAATTAAGCTTTTTCCCCGGATGGCTTATCATGTAAGTAAACAATGCCCGGCACTGGGCAAATTTCTCCTCATATTCCCCGTACATTTTATCTAAAATGGTCTTCTTCCCATGAACCACCTCGTCATGGGAAAACGCCAGCAGATACAGTTCATTGTAAAAATAATGCATGGAAAACAACAGTTCCTGATAGTGCGCCCTTCTCTCCTCCGGCGGGTAGGAAAAGAATTGCAGCGTATCATGCATAAAGCCCAAATCCCACTTATAGTCAAAGCCAAGGCCGCCGTAGGCCGTCGGCGCAGTCACTTTAAGATAACTGGTGGAATCCTCCGCCACTAAAATAGCCTGGGGGTGCAGCCGTTTAAGGCCATCATTCAAACTCTGAACAAAATGCAGCGCCGTCTGGTTGACTCCCCGCTGCTCCTGCCCCTGCCAGTAAATGATATTAGATATGGCGTCCATGCGAAGCCCGTCAAAATGATATTCGGTCAGCCAGTAGTTGGCGCAGGATTTTAGAAAACTTGCCACCTCTCCCCGGCCATGCGCAAAGTTATAGGAGCCCCATTCACTGCACATTCCCTCTTCCACAGGCATTTCATATAAAGGGCTTCCATCAAAGCAGGACAGCCCGTAATCATCTACCGCAAAATGCACCATAACAAAATCCAGAAGCACACCAATCCCCGCCTGGTGGCACTGGTTCACAAAGGATTTCAGTCCGTCGCAGTCCCCGTAACGGACTGTTGGCGCAAAAAATCCGGTACTCTGATAGCCCCATGACACATCAAGAGGGTGTTCATTTAAAGGCATCATCTCCACATGGGTATAGCCCATTTCCTTCAGATAGGGAATCAGCACCTCCCCCATCTCCTCGTACCGGTACCACCGATCTCCGTTCGCCCGCCATGAACCGAAATGCATCTCATAGATATGCATGGGCCGGTCATACATCTTATTCCTGCCCGCCATCCAGTCCCCGTCCTCAAAAACAAAGGCGTTCATATCCCGTATAATCGAGGCGGAGCAGGGCCGAAGCTCCATGCCAAACCCGTAAGGGTCCGCCTTATCCGTCACGCTGCCGTCGTGATGATAAATGCGGTACTTGTACATCTGGCCATTTTGAGCCTCCGGAATCAGTCCGCAATAAATGCCGCCTCTGCCGCTTAAGTCAAGCTCCGTATCCCGCCAGCCGTTAAACTCCCCGATAACCGTCACCTTTTTTGCCTTAGGCGCATACACCCGGAACCGGACTCCCTCTTCTTCTATATGCGCTCCAAAATACTGGTACGCATTCCATTCCTCACCACTGTAAAATCTCTCTAAATCCATATCCTGTCCTCATCTGCTCTGTTATATTATCAGGCCCGGCCTGATCATTTAACCCTGTTTTCCAAATCCTTTTTTTGAAATTCTGTCAATGTATGGTTTTAATATAATATAGATTTCCCCAATTTTCAACCGGCAGGGCGCAGGTAAATATACAGGCAGCCCGTCCCTCCCAAAATATAGTTCATTTCCGACAGCCTGCTGCATATACTAAATAGAAAAGACCAGGGGCAGGCACAATGGAGTTAAACAACCACCATCCGTTAGGCGCAATTACAAACCGCGGAAACCTTTCCATGTTAGAGGCGCTGATTCCCTTTGTAGAATATCCTTTAAAGCTTCCTCTGGCCCTGTTTATTAAATTTACGGAAATCCGCATGATTATCAGCGCTTTCCAGTCATTGGATAATCTGTCCCGGTTAGGTTTACATAATATATCTAACAATCCTATGGATATGCTCTGTTCCTTAACCGGTATCCCTGCTGATACATTGAACATGCTGTTTTCCATGATGGAAAACTCCGGTTCTTCCCTATCTCCTGATTTTCTGTCCGGACTGATGGGAAATAACCCGAATCCGCCTTTTCACCCGTCCTTTAACCCGCCACCGCCGGATGATGATTTTAACCGGAAACTTCAGAATATTTTTGCCGAATATGATATGCTGCAAGCAGCGGAATATGCGGAAAAGGCGCAGCCCGCCGATATGTTCCCCGAAAAAAACCGCTCCGACGAAAACTCCTCCGATGAGAACTACCCCGATGAAAACTACTCCAATGAGAACTACTCCGATGAAAACTACCCCGATGAGAACTACTCCGATGAAAACTGTTCCGATGAAAACTGTTCCGATGAAATTCCTGCCAAAGACTCTGACGCAGACCGGGCAGCCGCCCGCCAACATGACAACGCATAATTATATATAAGGAGATGTATAACATGGATTTTCAAGATTTCACTTCCACCCCGGAATTTAACCGGCTTCACCCGTTAAAAAAACAGATTATCCGGGAACTGATACAAAACAACCAGAACGCCACCATGGAAAAGATTCTTCCGCAGATTATGTCCATTAACCAGGAGCTTTCCCGGCGGAACATGAACTTTACCAAGAGCGAGACCAGCCTTCTGGTAAATATGCTCAAACAGAATATGTCACCGGAAGAACGGCAGAAGGTAGATGTGCTTATGGGATTATTCAACCGGTAAAAATGAGTCCGAACCTTAATCTGCCCTTAATTTTTCCTGAACTCCATAAGCTCTAACCCTTCATTGTGCTCTAAGACGGAATTAATGGTCCACTGGTTGGTAAACAACAGCAGGGGATTGCCCCTCATATCCTTTACCTTCTTTACCTCGTTAGCGCGTTTTAAGGCGTTGACATCCGTCGTGGGATCTTTAATCCAACGGATAAAATTATAGGGCAGCGGTTCTAACTTAATCTCGCAGCCATACTCATTTTCCAGACGGTATTTTAAGACTTCAAACTGTAAGACGCCCACCACGCCTACAATAATCTCCGACATTCCCGCCGTATACTCCTGAAAAATCTGGATTGCGCCCTCCTGTGCAATCTGCGTTACCCCCTGGACAAACTGTTTCCGCTTCATGGTGTTAAGCTGCACCACTCTGGAAAAATGCTCCGGCGCAAAGGTGGGAATCCCCTCATATTCAAACTTATTTCCAGGTTTACATAATGTATCACCAATAGAGAAAATGCCGGGGTCAAAGACGCCGATTACATCCCCTGCATAGGCCTCCTCTACCACCTTCCGGTCCTGGGCCATTAACTGCTGGGGCTGGGATAATTTCATTTTCCGCTTGCTCTGGACATGATACACCTCTTTGGAGGCGTCAAACCTGCCGGAGCAGATACGCATAAATGCAATCCGGTCCCTGTGCGCCTTATTCATATTCGCCTGAATCTTAAAGACAAATGCCGAAAAATCCTCCTGCATGGGATCAATCAGTCCCTCGTTGGACATTCTCGGCAGAGGCGGCGTTGTCATCCTCAAAAAATGGTTCAAAAAGGTCTCAATTCCGAAGGTATTGAGGGCCGAGCCGAAAAATACCGGTGAAAGCTCCCCTTTATTAACCTTTTCCAAATCCATGGGCTCGCTGGCGCCGTCTAACAGTTCAATTTCTTCCATCAACTGGCTGTAAAGAATTTCCCCGATATCCTGTTTAAGGGTTTCGTCGTCAACCGAATAGTCGGTCTCCTCCGCCTTTTTTGCGCCGCCTGTGGAAACTGCCCGAAACTTGGACACCACCCTCGTCTCCCGGTCATAAACGCCCTTAAACTCCTTGCCGGAACCAATGGGCCAGTTCACAGGACAGGTCTGTATGCCGAGAACCGACTCGATATCGTCTAACAGCTCAAAGGTATCCATAGCGTCCCGGTCCATCTTGTTAATAAAGGTAAAAATGGGGATATGCCGCATAACGCATACCTTGAACAGCTTAATGGTCTGGGCCTCCACGCCCTTAGAGGCATCGATTACCATAACCGCCGAATCCGCCGCCATCAGGGTACGGTAGGTATCCTCGGAGAAATCCTGATGCCCCGGCGTATCCAGAATATTGATGCAGTACCCGTCATAGGCAAACTGCAACACAGACGAGGTGACGGAAATTCCCCTCTCCTTCTCAATGTCCATCCAGTCTGACACAGCATATTTGGAATTGGCCTTTCCCTTGACAGATCCCGCCGTATTAATGGCGCCGCCAAATAACAGAAACTTTTCTGTCAATGTGGTCTTTCCCGCATCCGGGTGGGAAATGATAGCAAAGGTTCTTCGCTTTTCAATCTCTTTATATAAATCTGACATAACTAACTCCCTGACATTTAATAGGATAGCCGGACGGCAATCTTCGTCACCTTACCCTTTGCAACCTTAATCTCATTATTCCGTCCGGATATATATTTTTTCAGCTTTCTTTTCTGTACCCGATATATCCACTTTACCGTATCAATATCTTTATATTTCTTCACCAGGTGCTTTTTACTGGAATCATAACGATTATTCTTCTTTTCCCTACGGGTATCCGACCGCAGTTCAGTGGAAACTTTTTTTGCGTCTCCCACATAACATTTTGTCTTAGCGGTAAGCCTGGCCGTCTCAACTTCACCCACCCGTTCCCAATTGTTACTTTTGGAAACCTGATACCGTTGGTAACGCACTACATTTCCCCGTATGGAGAGAATGACATAATCCGTCTCGTCCTTCGTGCTGCCTGACAAGCCGATATCGCTTAAAGAATAATATTTCTTCGCTTCCACCGTCCCTGCGTTTCCAAACAGCAACACTATGCCCATCAGCAAAAGCATTCCCTTAAAAATTCTTTGCATTCGTCTCATAAAATGCCTCCTTACACAGACAACATTTTAACAGCAAATTGCATCAATTTTGTTTCACAACCAAATTGACAATCTTGCCCGGAACGTAGATCTCCTTGACAACCGCAAAGCCTTCTAACTTGTCTGCCACAGCTTCCTTTCCCTTTGCAAGAACCTCATCCTTTGCCGCATCTGCCGCAATGTCAATGGTTGCCCTGGTCTTCCCGTTAATCTGCACCGGAATGGTAATCTCATTATCCTTCATGGCCTCTTCCTCGTACTCCGGCCAGCCGGAAGCAAATACGGTTCCGCTCTCTCCTAATGCTTCCCACAATTCCTCGCCGATATGAGGCGCAAAAGGAGCAATCAGGCGGACAACGGTTCTCAATGTCTCCTTGTCCACGCCGCCCTTTTTGGTCAGCTCCACAAACTTATTGTTATATTCCATAAATCCGGAAACCACAGTATTTAAACTGAAGCTTTCTAACCGGCTGGTAATATCATAGACCATTTTATGGCGGAGTTTAATCAGCTCCGGCGTCTCCTTGCCCGGATTTTCAATATTTTTCACCGCCATATTGTAGAAACGGGACAGGAAACGGTACACGCCGTCAATTCCCCGGTCGTCCCAGATAGAATCTAACTCCGGCGGCCCGATAAACAATTCATAAAGGCGCAGGGCGTCGCAGCCATAGTCGTTTACCATATCATCCGGTGATACAATGTTGCCAAGAGACTTACTCATCTTGGTAGCCGCTCCGGTCTCCCTGTCGCGGCCGCAGATCATTCCCTGATTAAACAGCTTCTTAAACGGCTCGTCAAAATCCACTACGCCGATATCGTGTAAAAACTTAGTGTAGAAACGGGCGTATAACAGATGCAGCACCGCATGCTCTACGCCGCCGATATACATATCTACAGGCAGATACTTGTCCGCCTTTTCCCGGTTTACCAGCTCCTTATCGTTCTTGTTATCCACATAACGCAGGAAATACCAGGAAGAACCTGCCCACTGGGGCATGGTGTTCGTCTCCCGCTTTGCCGGTTTGCCGCAGCAAGGGCAGGTGGTATTTACCCAGGAATCAATCGCTGCAAGTGGGGACTCTCCGGTACCGGTAGGCTCATATTTTTCCACATCCGGCAAGGTTACGGGGAGCTGGTCCTCCGGAACCGGTACAGCACCGCAATCCGGACAGTGTACAATCGGAATCGGCTCGCCCCAGTAACGCTGGCGGGAAAATACCCAGTCGCGGAGCTTGTAATTCGTTGTCTTTTTTCCATATCCTGCCGCCTCAATCATGGCGGGCGCCTCTCTCTTTAACACAGCGGACTCCATGCCGTTCCAGTCACCGGAATTAATCATGATTCCGTTGGCCTCGGTATAGGCTTCCGTCATATTCTCTATTTCCTTGCCGTCCTTGGCGATAACCTGAATAATCGGCAGGTCAAATTTCTTTGCAAACTCAAAATCCCGGTCGTCATGCGCAGGCACGCACATAATGGCCCCGGTACCATAATCGGCCAGTACATAATCAGACAGCCAGATTGGCGTTTTCTTTCCGTTCAGCGGATTAATCGCATAAGAACCGGTAAACACGCCTGTCTTTTCCTTATCCTGCATACGGTCGACATTGGATTTCATAGACGCCTCGTAGATATATCTGTCCACTGCCTCTTTCGTCTCCGGCACAGCCAGTTTTGCGGCCAGTTCATGTTCCGGCGCAAGCACCATAAAGGTAGCGCCCCACAGGGTATCCGGACGGGTGGTATATACCGTTATGGTCTCGTCCATGCCGTCCACCTTGAACTCAACCTCTGCGCCGTGGGATTTGCCAATCCAGTCAGACTGCATCTTCTTTACCTTTTCCGGCCAGTCCAACTGATCCAAATCCGCCAACAGACGGTCAGCATATGCCGTAATCTTCAGCATCCACTGGCGGAGGTTCTTCTTCGTCACCTCTGCGCCGCAACGCTCGCATCTGCCGTTTACAACCTCCTCATTGGCAAGTCCGGTCTTGCAGGAAGGACACCAGTTAATGGGCATCTCCTTCTCATAGGCCAGACCTTCCTTAAACATCTTGACAAAAATCCACTGCGTCCATTTATAGTAATCCGGATCGGTGGTATTGACCTCCCTGTCCCAATCGTAAATGGCGGCAATCTCATTAATCTGTTTCTTGATATTGGCCACATTCTGGGCTGTAGAAATCGCCGGATGCACGCCGTTCTTAATGGCATAGTTCTCCGCCGGAAGTCCAAAGGCGTCCCAGCCCATGGGGTGAATCAGATAATATCCTTGCATCAGCTTGTAACGGCTCCACACATCACTGATTACATAACCTCTCCAGTGTCCTACATGAATTCCGTTGCCGGACGGATAAGGAAACATATCCAGACAGTAATATTTGGGTTTCTTGCCGTCCTCTACATTGATGGGATTCTCCTCCCATTTTTTGCGCCATTTCGCCTCAATCAATTTATGATTATATGCTGTTGCCATTACATGGTCCTCCTTCATACGTTATTAACTTGTATATTTTATCATACAGGTATATTTTGTCAAGGATTGCGCGCATTTTGGCATCGGCAGTCAAGGTAGTCTGCCGATGCCAAAGCGTACGAAAAACCGGAAAGAAGTGGCAGAATCCGGACGGGTGTGCTATACTGTGTGTGGTTAAAATGACAAATTTATCATTACACAGGAGCAAAGAGCCATATGAAAGTAAGAGCATATAAGCCGGAAGACATAAAATCCATGGTAGAAATCTGGAATGAAGTGGTTATAGACGGCATTGCCTTTCCGCAGGAGGAATTGTTGGACGAAGCCTCCGGGACTGCATTTTTTTCTTCCCAGACCTATTGCGGCGTTGCCACAGAGGAAGACCGGCAATCGGTCGTGGGATTATATATTCTGCACCCCAACAATGTGGGACGGTGCGGCCACATCTGCAACGCCAGCTATGCCGTCAGCGCCAAATGGCGGGGACAGCATATCGGAGAGCAGCTTGTTCTTGACTGCCTTGAGCAGGCCAAAAAACATGGATTTAAAATACTGCAATTTAACGCCGTTGTGGAAAGCAACCTTCACGCCAGACATCTGTATGAGCGGCTGGGCTTTATTCCACTCGGCGTGATTCCCAACGGGTTTCGGATGAAAGATGGAAGCTATGAAAATATCTGCCCCTATTACCATGTGCTGTAATGGCGGCTTATCTGTATCTTTTTACTGGCTGACTGTTTCAACCGGCCTTAGCTTAGCGGCCCATCTGGCAGGAAAATACCCGGCAGCCACCCCAAGAAGCACTGCGAAGAAAAATGCTGCAGCCGCCAGCCAAATGGGAATTACCGCAAGTGTGGTCCCCTTTGGCATGGCAAGCAGCTTTACTGCCAGAGTATTAATGCCAAAGGCCACAATGCCGTAAGAGCAGAAAATACCGATTAAGCCCCCGATTCCGCCTAAGATTCCGGACTCTAACAGGAACAGGTTAAGCAGTTCATCCGGATCGCAGCCTAATACCTTCAGTATGCTAATCTCATGAATCCGGTCATAGACGGAGGTCGCCATGGTATTGCCGATTCCAATCACAGCCACAATCAGGGCTATCATGCCAATACCGCCTAAAAGGAACTGCGCAATCTTTATACTCCGCTGGGTGGAATCCAGAAATTCCTTATTGCTGTAAGTCTGAAATCCCATGTCCTGAAGTCTTTTTTCCACTTTCTCCACATGCTCTGCATCATCCACCTTTACCGTTGCGCTGTCATAAATCCAATAGGAATAGTTATTGCCGTTCTCATCTTTGGGCTGCCCCGGTATCCCGTTGTCCGTCGCAATCTGTTTTAAATATTTTTTCAGCACATCAATATCACAATATATATCATAGAGATAAGTATCCTTATGGGTAACGCCGCAGATATTCATTCTGTATTCCAACCCTTCCCCCTGCTCCCCCTCAAAGATTATCTTCATGCTCTCGCCGGTAAATGTCTGCTGTCCGCCGCTTTCCTGCGCAGCTTCCCCTTTTCTCTCCTGTTGTTCCTCTTCGTCTTTTTCATGCATCTGCGCATAGCTTTTTCCAAGGGAATTATGGATAAATAAATCCATGGCGTTGCTGCCCAGTAAAATCTGGGGTTTTATTCCATCGCTTTCCGGAAGGCTTCCCTCCCCAAGCTTTAACTGTTTCAGATAACTTCCGGGCCTGCCTGTCAAAGAGATATAACCCGTATACTGGTTATACTCGGCTGACACCGGTACAGAAAGGCTTTGATACGCTTCCTCCACATTTTCCAGCTTTTTGATTTCCTCCAGTTTCCGGTCCGTAAGCATCCTGTCCGTCCGTTTCCCCCCGGAAACCCCATAAATCGTAATCTCCGTTATGCTGCCGGAAAGCTCTAACATGGAATACAGTTCTTGTTTCATTCCGATTCCAATCGCCAACATCGACACAATGGAGATGACTCCGATTACAACGCCTAAAATCGTAAGCGCGGTGCGCACGCTCCTTAATTTCATATTTGCGAAGCATAAATGCCAAATCCATGTCATAAGCAATTCTCCATTCCCCGTCTAATCCATAAATTCATCTAATATCTGCTGTTTTCTCTTCCGGTGTTTTATAAAAATCCAGATAAGCAGCGCAGTTACCAAAACCACGACAATACCCGTAACCGCTGTTTTGACAAGGCCGGAATAATCTGCCGTTTCCTTTATCTTTTCTAAGTTCTCATAAACCGGCTTTGCCACCTCCACCATAATCTCTATTTCCTTTTCTGACACATTGCCCTCCTTGTCCTCATAGGAAATAATCATCCGGTTATCTTTATGGTCTCCCTCCGTTACAACATCCGCTTTCGTTAAGACGTCTACGGTTCCGCTTTTTCCCGGTTCAATGCTGCCCACATAAGTATTGGTTTCCTGTACATTGTCCCCCTCCACCCGGGCAGACACATTGTAAAGTTTTCCTGCGCCTAAATTGTTGACTACTGCGCCGATTTCCGCCATATCACCGACCTCTATTCCCTCCTCTCCCGTAAAAACATCCGTAACAGACAATCTCTGCTCTAAGGAAATAGGTATGTAAATGGCATCTTCCACCATATACTCATAACCGCCAGTATTTTCATATTCCGTTTTCACGGTAAGTTTATAGGATTTTTCCTCTAACCCGTCTGCCGCCTTCATCTTAAAAGTCAGATTTTCCCCGCTCTGGCTGTCAATCTGTTCTATGTAAGCGGTGCCTGCCCCGTCCACCGGCAGCAGTTCCCCGGCCTCCGTAACGAGAGAAACTTTAATATTCTTTACCGTTTTTTGCGCCGTATTCTCCATTGTCAGATACAGGGTAAATTCCTTGCCGGCTGTTACCGTCCCCTCCTTAATGGAATAATCTGACAGCATTACCCGCGGCGTCGCCGCAGCTGCGGGAGCCTCCATTACCATTGTCAAAATGCACAGCACAACCGCGCACATTTTCCGCCATAGATTAAATCGAAACCTTTTTTGTCCGCTCTTTTTCATCGTCCTCCCCCTATCCTACAATCTCGCCGTCAGATAGCTTAATTATCCGGTCTGCCTCCCTTGCCAAGTCAATGTTGTGCGTTATCAGCACTAAAGTCTGGTTTAATTCCTTTACGGAATTTTGCAAAAGCGTCATTACCTCGTTTCCGTTCTTAGAATCTAATGCTCCAGTGGGCTCATCGGCTAAAATTAAAGACGGCTTGTTCGCTAACGCCCTCGCAATCGCGGCCCTTTGCTGCTGGCCGCCGGACAACTGGTTAGGCAGATGCTTTCTCCGGTCCCTGATTCCTAACATGTCCATAATATACTCCACATACTCCTTGTCCGGTTTCCTGTGGTCAAGCAATATCGGCATGGTGATATTTTCCTCCACCGTCAGCACCGGAATCAGATGGTAAGCCTGAAAGACAAAGCCAATCTTCCGCCGTCTGAATACGGACATCTGCTCATCATTTAATGTGGTGATATCCTTTCCGTCCACAATGACCTTTCCGCTGTTCGGCATATCCACCCCGCCCATAATATGAAGCAGTGTGGATTTCCCGGAACCGGAGGCGCCTACCACTGCCAGAATTTTCCCTCTTTCCACTGTAAGGCTTACATCATGCAGTCCCCACACCCTTGTCTCATTTTCACCGTATACCTTTGTGACATTTTCCATTGTTACGATATCCATATATTCTTCCTCCTGCATATATTTCCTTATCAATCATCCGTCAATCCCCACCAGTTGCCAAATCCGCCGCCATATTCTGCCCTATTGTCCTTAAAGGCATATATACGGAACCGCACAATATTAAGGTGGATATCACAATTCCCGCTGCCGCTCCCAAAAAAGGGAAGTGCATCCTGGCTCCGAAGAGAAGATGTATCTCAAATCCATAGGCGGCAAAACTTAAAATCGTACCCAGTACGATACCGATCAGATTGGCAGTCAAAGTGGAAATCACCCCTTCTAACATTACCATCTTCATCAACCCTTCCTTTGAAATGCCAAGCACCCGAAGCTGGGCAAATTCCTTTCGCCGCAGATGAATACTGCTGGCTGTGGTATTGATGATATTAAAGGCAGTCATGGCAACCACAAAGCATACAAACAAAAGGATTCCGCCGCCAATCAGCTTATAGCTCCACAATGTATCCTCCATCTCCGGATACGGATTTATAGTCCAAAAATCTGCCATGCCTCCTGCTTCGGATACCGCCTCCGTAAATTCTTCCATGTCAAATCTGCTGAAATGATATCCTATTCCGTTCACCATGGATTCATCCGTATCAGTCAGCTTAAAGTAGCTGTTAAGAGGAAGCACAAATGCCATCACCCCTGACCATTCATCACAGAAATTCACATCCCGGTCAACAATCCCCTCTATGGTATAGGTTGTAAATTTCCCCTCATCTAATAGCTGCTTCTTACATTGGCTTAAGATGTTCTCCTCCTCTTTCAGATACGCAGCCGCCTGCTCGTCCCGCTCTTTCTTAATTCTCTCTTCTTCTTCGCTCTCCGGCTCCACTCTCACCAACGCCCTGCTGTATTCTTCCATTTTCCGTTGGTGTTCCTGCTTTATGGGGCTTATCTTTTCTCCATACAGAAGGCGGAAGGCTTTCATATCTACTAAATCAACGGTATCCCCTACCTTGTAGTCTGTATAGGGTACATCAACATATCCTAACTCGTCTCCTTTGATACTCTCATCGGCGGCATATGTATTGCCGCCGTTCACTAACACAATCCCGTTTTCACTGATATCAAGCGTGCCCGAAGAAAGCGCCTCCCGAAGCCGCCCAAAGTCCGCTTCATCATAACCGTAACAGGTAACGGAATCCAAACCTGCATAACCCACATCATTATATTTGAGGCTCTCCCGAAAGAAATCTCCCATTATCGTCTGCGTCATATAATCCTCTGTATAGTGGGCATAATTCGCCTCCCCATCCCGCAGCAAAACATCAGAAAAATATAACCTTTTTGCCTCGGTAACCTCCGGAATGTGCGCTATTGCCTGAACTTCGCCGGTGGAGGGCAGAAACTCCTGTATCTCTTCATAACTGTCTCCTATAGCCAATTCACAGGCACTATGCACAGAGTAATACCCGCTTCGTTTTTTTGCGGTTTCCATGTAATGATTGGCGGTTGCCATAGCCCCCATTACTGCCATAAACGCTGCCATACCCATGCCAAAGCACCAGACCGTCCGATGAAATCTGCCGGGATTCCGCATAAGGCTTTTATACGCATACTCTCCCTCTATACCAAAAAACTTCCCGAAGATACTGCTTTTGCGCAGCTTAATCTTCTCTTTCCGTATACGGTATTCTCCCCGTATTGCGCTAACCGGCGTCATATTTGTCAGTACCTTGCAGTTCTCCTCCATGGCAAAATACAAATCCCCTAAAAATACAATTAAAATGAGTACTAACGGCAGCAGCCGGAACTTGATTTCCCATTTCAGGAAAAGATTCAGTGCAAGGCAAAAAATGTAACCTCCTATCATTCCCAATCCGGTTCCGGCCAGTTCCAAAACAGCCCCCTGGATATACACCACCATTTTCATCTGCGCCCTAGTGCTGCCAATGCAGCGGAGGTTTCCAAAATCTTCAAGCTGCTCCATAAGGCACATCTGAATGGCATTTCTTATAATCCCCACTCCTAATATGGCAAAAATAAAAGAAAACAACAGGACAAACACAATCAGGATAAAAACAATATTTCCCTCACCACCCTGTAGATAGGTTTGTGCAAGGGAGGTATTTAATATTCCTTCCACCTGATACGTATTTTCCAGTTCTGCCAAAATCTTTTCCATCCGGTAAGGATTGTCGGTATTCACATAAAGCGCATTGCGATACGTTTTCGGCTCATCGTAATCCCAATAAAAATATTCCCCGACTGAACTGCTTTTTACCCGCTGGTCCGCAGTAATCCCACGGATTTGCTCCTCGGTTTCCGTAAGAAATACAATCTCATAATCCATCTCCTCCCGCAGCTGCCTGCGCTGCTGCAAAAGGCGGCACAGTCCCATATTCAGGATTGCATAGAGAACCGCTACGGCTATGGCAACTCCTAACACCGTCACCAGACTTCGTCTCTTATTCAGTTGCAGATATTTTATTGACATCTGCCTGTAATCATTCATAGCGGCTCCTCCGATTTTCAAGAATCATACATGCTTATTATAAGCAAAAAACCATTAAAAAAGGTATAGCTTTTTTCAAGCTATACCTCATTATAAATCATAAAGATTACAGGCAAGTGACAGGGAGTC
Organism: uncultured Lachnospiraceae bacterium; assembly: GCA_947625015.1. Lineage (GTDB taxonomy): Bacteria > Bacillota > Clostridia > Lachnospirales > Lachnospiraceae > CAG-590. The sequence goes on from CANQMR010000018.1 coordinate 31,257, forward strand.
TTACAATTTTGTAAGAATAGCATATTCCCTACCCTGCCAGACTCCGCTTTTCTGTCATTCAGCAGTAAGGTCATTCTTTTCTTGCCATCTGCTACAGTCATTTTCAAACTGTGACAATTTGTCACGTTTTCATTTCCCTCTTCCTTCATGCGCCGCTTCCGTTTTCTCCAGTATGTTGTCGTTCCCCATTTTTACTTATACCTCCGTACTTTCCTCCTTTGTATTGTATTTAGATTTTTCTTTCATATACCTTAACAAATTGGTCATATATATTCTTCCGTACTTCTTCTGACAAAGCGGCGTATTTTGTATCCAACACCTTTTTTACGGCTTCGTACTTACTACTTTTATCTTCTATATCCGGACCATGGTCATAATAAAACCTCACATCATAAAAAATGTGTTTCATATCGTTACTTAAAGCCTGTAACACCTGAAACCCTTTCATAGAAAATGTTCCTTTCTTTATACCATCCTCCACACAGGGCTGTTGCGCCCAATCCAACATAAACCATTTCTCCATTGGCATATTTACACCATATTCAGAATCTAACAAAAAGTCATTTATCTCATTCCAGTTTATATGTAACGGCAAATTGTTTTCTTTCGCAAATAAATAGTCATCCCGCTGTAATTCCTGTTTTTTTCGCTTTCTTGTATTTCTTTCATAAACAATCCAGTATATTACCATTGCTGCTGCAATACACACGCTAAACATCTTTGTAATCATGGTATTTTTTTCATAAATAATCAAGTATACTGCGATTACTACCGCAATACTTATGCTGAGTACCTTTATAATCAAACCTTTCATTGTGTATCTCCCTATCACTAAAAATTGGAAAGTAACAAGTCGACAAATTCCAGTTTGCCAGACAGATATATATCCATCTTTCAATAAATTGTACCACAGAATCGTGAACAAATCTACCGCTAGCACCTCTGCGTTTGCACATATTATTTACAATTTCCATTGCTCGTCTTAGAATTCCTTTCGTTTTTCGCCAGATACGCATTTTGTATCACAAAATGCAAGCCTGAAGGCTTTCTGGTCAGTGAACGCCCCTGAAACCCCGATAATATGCAATACTATATAGTTTTTTCAAGGCTATGTCGTTCTTACTTGTCAACAATTATTTTGTGATTTGAAAAAGTGGATGCAATGTTCTCACACTCCACCCACTAAATAACTCATTTAGGATTCTTCCGCACACCTTGCTACTAATACATAATCATATTCATTATTCAATATTGTTCTGAATATTCCCGTCTGGTTTTGACCTTACGTATGTAGTACCATTTGAATTTGTAATCGCTTGGTAATTGTTATAGTTTGGATTTCCATTTTCTATCTGCGTAATCACATGTTCCAAATCCATACTACGACCACTTTCCTCGTTTACAAATCTCGTGTTTAACCCTGTATCTGTTTGTTCTATAGCTTTTAATCTCATCAAATTATTGCTCCTCATTCCATAGTATAATAACACACAATATACATATGGAAATAAAAAACCAATTTCAAGAGCCATGACCGCGCTCTTAGCAACAAACGCCCGTTCTGATTGAATTTTAGACTATAAAATGATATAATTTTTATGTTATATTTTTTGTGGTCATTACATCACAAAATGCGTCAGAGTTGGAGTTGCCGCTCCAACTCTTTTGTAATGTTTGTCATTTCAGAATACTCTTTCCCCCTTTCACAGGCATTTTATCTGAAAAGTTTTAGAAGTTCTATTCAAAATCAATATCTTCTTCTGCCTTTTCATATACTTTTTGTAATGCATCTAAATCATACTCATTCACAATCCATCCATGCATCATGCACATTTGTATAAAGTTATCCATTCGATTAATACCATTCATTTCCTTCAAAGTAATCACGACACCAAACGCTAATCCATTACCTGCATTGGGGTCTTGACGCTCTTTCGCGCGGATGCAAAGTCCCCACATACCGGAATTATATACTTTCCGCGGTCTAGGTTTTTCTTTGATTTTCTCACTAATATGCTTTACATTATCCCATTTCCTATAGAATTTTCGGACATCTTTTTCATACAGTGTATGCAATCCCTCATCTGCCTGCATATTATTATCAATCGATTTAATAGTAGCTTTACCATTTTTTTCTTGCAATCTTCCAAAATGAATATCCATCTCCGTGCTAGTGTAATCTACGCCTTGATTTCTATTACTTTTTGGGAAATATACCAAAGTTGCCCTGGCATAATACGGATGTACATCTTTATCTCGTGGTACAGGAAGTCGATAAGTGTATGTTTCATATTCATCTATTGTTCCCTTGATTACAAAACGTATCTCATCATCTCTGCATTGCAAAACATCTTCTATTTTCTTAGGGACAATCCCGTAGCCTATTGCATAACTCTCATTATCCTTGCGTTCCCAACCTGCCGCTGAATCTATAATTAAAGCTTTCGCAATCTCACGGCTTAATCCCAACTTATAAATTAAATACGCTAGTTTCCTTGTAATCCATGGTGCGGCAAAAGATGTTCCCGACACATGCGCCATTCCATTTGGTTCGCATACAGTAATTTTTTCATCGCCATCACCACCATAATAACTCACATCCGGCTTATAAAAAAAGGATAACACTGGTCCTATTCTGGTATAAGATGCTTTTCTGCCATAAAAATCCACAGCATTAACCACAAGAGAATTTAGTGAATCGGCTGGCGCTCCAATTCGAACCTCTTTGTTACCATCGGTGATTTTTTTATTTGTTCCTGCCACAACAAAAATCACATCATATTCACTTTGAATACGGTCTAATTCTGCTGATTCAGGTGACATAAAGTTACGATTAATCTGCATCGCTGATCCAAGAGACAGATTCCAGACTTTTATATCTCTATTTTTCGCTACAATATCCTTAATCATTTTAAGGATTGCAAAAGAACTGAACCCTTTGGCTATCGCCACGCCAAAGTGTTTTACGCGAAAATGCCCACAGTTATCTTCCAGTATAGGGTTAAACGCTGGACCGTCTACAATAATTGAAGAAACCGCTGTTCCATGGAAATAATCTTCTGGTACAGGTTCAATACTTTCATCTAACATCTCCTCATATTCAACCCATTCACTAAAATATACACGCGTATCAAACCTTGTATCAATTACACCAACTATTGGTTCATTTTGGGGAGCAACAATACTGCGTTTTCCATAATTTTCTTCTATTAAAATCCCCTTGTTATCAGTTTCTAACAATTTAGAGAAGTTTACTACATTCATTGCAATCAAATAAGATGCATTATTTTGAAGTATTTCAATTTCATTTTGATCCAAACGTAAAGTAGTTTCGTCTATCATTTTTCCATTTGTCAACTCAATACCAAATTTACTGAACAAAACTTGTGTGTCTACACCTGTCTTATATATTGTAATTATTGATTCACCTACAATTGGATCTAGCACCCTGTCTACTGCAAAATATTCCACATAATTTGCATCTAAAACAATCCGCAAAAAAGCAGATTTTGACATCATCGAGTTATTATATTTACCCGAATTAATTTCTTCTGTATCATTTGCTGTAATTTGCCCTCTGAAATCTTTATGAACCACCATAATAGCCATATCTAACTGTTTTATAGATTTTCTTATAGCATCTAAAGACACAAAATGTGTAAATACATGTTTTTGAACTTCTCCTTTTGGTGTATCATCCCAAACAAACTTTGCTCCTCTAATAGATTCATTGGGATGCTTTCCCTTATCAGAAAGCAGACTCTGTATACGATTACTCTTAGCGATAACTGTTTTATAATGCACACTTACCAAGGCTCCCTGTATTGTGTTATCTTCTTCCCAATTTGCTAAAACATTAGATAGTTGATTCCTCAAATTAATTAAATGATCTTCTGTGACCACAGAATTCTTTGGGAGGTTTAATGGTCCAAATCCAGGCGGACGCTTTCTATGCATGAATTGTCCTCTTAGTTCTAATAAATTATTCATTGACAACCTCCTTTAATTCCCTATCGATACTGCTTTTAGATTTTTTTGTCAAAACACTTATTTCACGTATTGTAAAACCCTGTTTTTTTAAGGCTAAAATATCATGTGGTGTATCTCCAAAAACTGCATAATATAATCTTCTAAAATAATCCAGTCCATCCTGTGGATCACTAAAAGCCACCGCTGACTTAATCATGTTTTTCAAGTCACCTGGATATGGAACATCTACAATTTGATTCATAATCTTTCGGAATAATCGAATATCTTTATTTGCCAGTTGAAACTTTCTCAAATAATTCTCCAGAAGCTTTTCTGCTACCATGATCAAATCATCCTTATTATATCTATTAAAATCAATTATTGCATCAAATCTGCGTGTTAAAGCTTTATCAAAATGATCATACAAATTTGTAGTAGCAATTATAATAATGCTATCATTTGCATAATCCATTCCTTTTAGCATAGCAGACGTGGCACGTCCCATCTCGCGCAAGTCATTTGAGTTCGTCCTATCTAATGCAACTGCATCGATTTCGTCAAATAAAACAATTACCTGTTCTGGATGCACAAAGCTATTCATTTCCTTGAACATCATTGAAATATTCTTTGTCGTTTGACCCATTTTGCTATCAATAACTGCTGCAAAATCAACCATAAATATCTCGCGATTCATAGTTCTGGCCAACTGTTTTACAGCTTCTGTCTTTCCAGTTCCGGGCTTACCTTGCAATAGAAACTTATTTACTCCAGCATGATGATTTACAGCATGTACAATCCCTAATAAATCCTGTGCAATCGCCTCTGGTAGATATAATGCATCAGCGTCTGTTTTAACTCTTTCAAACATCGCATAGTCATTCTCGCCCATTTGTGGAACAAATGTATTAACATCAGACATTAGTGCCATAATATACTCAGCAAGCTGATAGTCACCACTCCGTTCAAAATCTTTTGCAATTTCATAAGCTTCAGTTCGAAATCCAGAATCATTATGCTCCGCATAACATCTTATTAAATTAATGACATTCTTTTTTTTCATAACATCACGCCTTTGCTTAATTTTTTCTTTATTGTACATTATACACGAATATGAATTTATGTCAACAGTTTGGGACATATTTTTTCATTTTGGGACATATTTTTATTTCACTGTTAATAAACTGGTTTTGCAATAGCTAAAACTTAAATAATAGAGTTATAAAAAGCAACTTTAAGACTTGCTTTTCTTTCAATCCCAAAGTTGCTTTTTTTATCGTATTGAAGTTCCCTTCAATCTGTGTAAATCCTGTGTAATTTTTTATTTCCAGTCTTTAAACATCCCCAAAAACAGACCTTTTCCCAAATCTCCGTCATCTTACAATTTTGTATGATTTAGGGTAATTTTTAAATATAGTTATAACATCTTTTTTCCATTGAAATTGGCAAAATGTCAATTGAGGTTTTGAGGAAATGTTACTAATACATCCTCATCCCAGCTATAATCATCCAAATTAATATTATTGCTTAAATCCAAACTGGTCAGTTGATTTCCGTTACAAGACAAGTTTTCTAATTTGGTATTGTTTCTCACATCCAGATTTGTCAACAGATTATTCGCACAATCTAAACGGTATAATCCCGTATTGGCACTAACATCCAAACTTTTGAGCCTATTACCGTCACAATCCAAGTCTCTTAATTTCGTATTGTTTCTCACATCCAAATTTGTCAACAGATTATCCGCACAACCTAAATATTCTAATTCCGTATTGGCACTAACATCCAACTCTGTTAAACCATTATAGCCACACGACAAATCTATTAGTTCCATATTGTTAGTTAAATCCAGACTTTTGAGCCCATTACCATCACAATACAAGTCGCTTAATTTCGTATTCTTACTTACATCCAAAGTGTCTAGTTGATTGTCGCAACACCATAAGTATTCTAATGCTGCATTGTTACTTACATCCAAATTAGTCAAATTGCATCTTCCACACTTTAAACTTTCCAATGCTATATTTTTACTTACATCTAACGCTTCCAGCGGAACCTCCCAAAAGTATAATTCCTTCAACGCTGTATTCTTACTTACATCCACCCTTTCCAACAAAACTTTCCAAAAGGATAATTCCTCCAACGCTGTATTTTTACTTACATCCAAATTAGTCAAATTGCATCCTTCACACCTTAAACTTTCCAATGCTGTATTCTTACTTACATCCAGATTCTTTAATGAAGTACCCCCACAGACTAATTCTTTCAATGCTATATTATTGTCTAATTCCAGACTTGTTAATTTGTCACTACAACAGCTTAAACTTTCCAATGCTATATTTTTACTCATATCCAATTTTTCTAACTGATTATTACCACAACCTAAACTGGTCAAAAAGGTATTTTTTGTCACATCAAGACTAGTTAACTGATTATTATCACAATCCAACCTCGTCAAAAAGACATTTTTGCTCACATCAAGGCTAGTTAAGTTATTATTACTACACCTCAAGCTAGTCAAAGAGGTCAACCCCTCCAGTGAAAGACTTCCTTGTAAATGGCAACCATTCCAAAAAATGTCTGTTAACTGTCCGCTTTCATTCCAAGTATAATCATTCATATCCGTAGATACTCCAGCACCCTTTGAAATTTGTTCCTGAATAATTTTTTTCAAAACTGCCACATCTTGAGCGTTTTTTCCCTCCGTATTTTGTAGAGTAACCTCCGTTGTTTCTGTTGTGGGATTTTCTGTTGGCGCTTCTGTTGTCGGCTTCTCTGTCGGTGTCTCTGTTGTATTGGAGTTTTCTGTTGTTGTAGATTTTTCCTTAACGGTTACCTTATAAGTTGCCTTTTTACCTGTACCGTCCGTTGCCTTAACGGTAATTGTTGCTGTTCCAACGTCAACGGCTTTTACGAGGCCATTTTTAACAGTTGCAATTTTTTTATCAGAAGTTATCCATACAACATTTTTCTTGCCGCCTTTGCCTGTTTTAACGGTAGCAGTCAGCTTTGTACTGTCACCTACAGTAAGTGTTTCCGAAGTCTTATTTAATTTGATACTCGTAACCTTGCCCTTTACAACCTTAACAGTTACCTTTGCTTTCTTTTTAGGATTTTTCTTAGAGGTTACTGTAATCTTTGCCGTACCGGCTTTCTTGCCGGTAATCACTCCCTTGCTGTTAACGGTAGCAACTTTTTTGTTGGAACTCTTATAGGTAACCTTCTTATTTGCCGACTTATTCGGTGTGACGGTTACAGTCGTCTTCAAGGTAACCTTTTTCCCCTTTGCAAGATAAATGGTTTTACTTCCCGTTAAAGAGTTAAGCGATTTGACACTCTTAACAGTAACTTTCTTTGCTGCTTCTGCATGATATGAAATTGCAAGTAAACCCATCATAACAAGCATTGCCATCATTGCTAATTTGTTTAATTGTTTCATACACTTTTCCTCACTTTCATCTTGTTAGATATAGAAAATTTATCTTTTTAATATTTCTTCTTGTTAAGAATAATACTAGTATACAAAGTTTATATAATCAAGGAAAATATTCTTAACAAGCATATTGTGAGAGGTGACATAATGAAAGCTTTTTGGTATAATCAAGACCGTAAAAATGTATGTGGTATTAGAATAAGAGAACTTCGTAAACAAAAACATCTATCCACTAAAAAACTTGAAATACTGGCTACACTTGCAGGATATGACTCACTTACTCAGAATACTATTACCAAAATAGAATTAGGAATACGCTTTGTTGCCGATTACGAAGTATCAATTTTTGCAGAACTTTTAGATACCACACCCGAATACCTGCTAGGATTTTCAACTGGTAACAAAAATAATTAAAGGATATTCCAAAATAATGCATTGGAATATCCCTTGTTCTATTATCTGGTAATCTGGTTAAATATCTCCGTTCTATACCCCCATTCTGTGATTGCCTAACAGAAAATTAAACAGTAATTATATCAACAGTAATAAGTATCCGTTCCAAAGAACGAAATCCATTTTTGTATAACTTCATCACTTCGGGCTTCTATAATCCGCATTATATCGGCCCCAAATATACCTAATAAGAACCTATTTTAAAAATCTGAGACATTCATAAAACCTCCTTCTTTTGAAAACTCAATAATCAAATGAGCCGTTGATTTAATGATATCCAGATAGTAATTAACATCTTCCGTTGTATAGCCATTAACCTCCAGTCTGTAGGAAGGCAGATAACAGGTCATATTATGAAAGCAATCCTTTTCATCCGGTGTTTCTACATAAACCTTTACCTCACCATTCTCTAATTGCTCTGAATGAACAATTTCTGTATTATCTTCCAGTGTCAAAAATGGATACATCATACCTATCACTCCTCTGTTTTATCTAATGACATTTTCGTTTTTATTTCCATTATAATTTTAACCAGACAGATATTTCAATCACAGTAATCTCTCCGCTATCAAATACTTTCGAGGATTATTGATTATTATAACACATATAAAAGGACACTCCATACACAAATCTTTAGAGCGTCCTTTTATCGTCTTATAATAGATATTATGTTCTATGAAGATATTTCCTTTTCCCTGTCTAACTCGTCCAAAACATATTCACACGCCTGTAAAACAAATCCGGTAAAAGAAACATCTTTATCTCGCATCACTTCCTCAATTCGCGCAATCAAATCTACCGGAAAACGCACCGTTTTATTTTCTGTCTCTTTCCTGTCAGACTTAATCTGAATTGCCATGGTTCATACCTCCTATATTATAATCGTATTACAAATCATATGTTTTTTCAGTAATTCATTTGCAATATTATTAAAATACATTTGTATTACTTGTATGTTGCTATATTTTGTAAATTTTGATACAATCATTATAGAAATATTTTTAAATAAAGGAGAATAGCTTATGAAAAAATTGAAGAAACTAAACGCAATATTTCTGGCTATGGCATTACTGCTAAGTATGTTATCCGTACCCGGCGGTAAAGCGCAGGCGGCAGGAAAGGTAAAAGTAAAGAAAATCACCGCCGTTAATTCATTAACCGGAAGTAAGACCATTTATCTCGCAAAGGGAAAAAAGGCTACCTTGAAAACAACAGTAACCGTTACGCCTGATAAAGCGGCAAATAAGAAGGTTACCTACAAAAGCTCCAACACGAAAATAGCCACTGTCAATAACAGGGGAGTGATTACAGGCAAAAACACAGGTACTGCAAAGGTTACAGTCACTTCCAAACTCAATAGTGGAAAAAAAGCAAATGTAACCGTAAAGGTTATAAAAGGAAAAGTGACAGATATTAAGTTAAATCAAACATCCGCCACGTTAACGCTTGGCACTTCCGTTAAACTCAAGGCAACGGTCAAAGTGAGTTCCGGCGGGAAAAAGACGATTGCGTGGTCTTCTTCTGACTTAAAAATTGCAACCGTTAAAAACGGAACTATTAAAGCAGTTGGCGTTGGAACGGCAACAATTACTGCAAAAGCAGCAGACGGTACCGGCAAGAAGGCCGTCTGCAAAATCACAGTTACGGCGGATAATTCAACTACTGAGGCCCCCGCAACGCCAAATACTCCTGTAACGCCAGAAGTTCCTAGTACTCCTGACACACCGGATACTCCCATACCCGAACCTCAAGAAAAAAATGCCACCGATGTAGCGGTTTTGAAGAAAATTATTCAGGAACAAATTTCAAAGGGTGCTGAAGTACCTACAGATTTAAATGATTCTACCTATTCTTGGAATGAAAATGGACGGTTAATAGGGATTGATTGGAATAATTGCAATTTACAAGGAAGTCTTTCACTTGAGGGATTAACTGCTTTGACTGAATTGTATTGTAACCATAATCAGTTAATTAACCTTGATGTAAGTAAAAATCAAGCTTTGACTTCTTTGGATTGTTACCAGAACCAATTGACCAACCTCAATGTAACCCAAAATACCTCTTTGACTTCTTTGCTTTGCGGTGCCAATCGGTTAACCAATCTTGATGTAAGTAAAAATACCTCTTTGGCTTCTTTAGAATGCTGGACGAATGAGTTAACCAGTCTTGATGTGACTCAAAATACCGCTTTAACTTTTTTGTTTTGTTCTGCATGCGACATAACCAGCCTTGATTTAAGCAAAAATAACAAATTGGCTGAAGTGCGCTGTGACTCAAATCGATTAACCAACCTTAATGTGCACAACTGTACCTCTTTGACTTTTTTAACTTGTTCCGCTAATCAATTAACCAACCTTGATGTAAGTACCTCTATCTCTTTAACTCTTTTGAATTGTTCTCTAAATAAGTTAGATAACCTTGATGTGAGCAAAAATAACAAATTGACTGATTTACGTTGTTACAATAATCAGTTAACTGACCTTGATGTAAGCAAATGTACTTCTCTGACTTCTTTGTCTTGTAGCAGAAATCAATTAACTAATCTTGATGTGACTCAAAATACCTCTTTAACTTCTTTAGATTGTGCCAATAATAAATTAACCAACCTTGACGTACGCCAAAATAACAAATTGACTGATTTGCGTTGTTACTACAATCAGTTAACTAGCCTTAATGTGAGTAATTGTATCTTTTTGACTAACTTGCATTGTGCTTATAATCAATTAACCAACCTTGATATGGCTCAAAATACTTCTTTAACCTCTTTGGATTGTTCCGATAATAAATTAACTAATCTTAATGTGAGTAAAAATAACGCTTTGATTTATTTAAAATGTAGTTGGAATCAATTAACTAGTCTCGATGTAACACAAAATAACTCTTTAACTTTTTTGGATTGTTCTGTGAACAAACTAACCACCCTCGATGTAAGCAATAATAACGCTCTGACTAAGTTTGATTGTGACGAAACTGTTACTGTAACAGGTTGGCCAAAACAAGCGGCCAGTGACCAATAGATTAATTACCAGCAAAAATCCTAACGGATTTTATCAGAGACAGGATAAACAACAAGAACATACAGGACAACAGGCGTGAACAACTGTCTGCATTGAATATAACAAAGGGATATTCCAAAACAACATCATGGAATATCCCTTTTGCTATAGACAAAATTATTAATTTGGATTCCGGCCCTTCCGCCGAAACACGACCACTTTTTATCTTTATCCCACCTGGAACTGCTGCACCGTATCCTGCAAAGAGGATATGCTGTTCATCACATTCTGCGTCTCGTCGGAAACCGTTTCGCTGGCGTAAGTAATCTCCTGCAAATTGTCATTTACAGACTGCACAGCCTCATCTAATTCCTGCTGGGACTGATTAATCGTACCAATAATATTATTGATATTGGCAATGGAACTGCGCAGCGCATTGGTATTCGCATTCAGGGTATTGCTGACCTGAGCATAGTAGGCTGCGTCCTCCTTATAGTTATCTGCCAATGTCTCCAGCTTGTCGTAATCCTTCATCACAACATCATCCAAAAATGTAATAATCTGGTTGCTTGCTTGGGAAAGGGACTCCACGCTTTTTATCACCTTGCCAGTCAGCGTATTTACCTTTTCAATCTCGCTGCTGGTCGTCTCGCTTAGGTTCTTAATCTCCTCTGCCACCACAGCAAAGCCCCTGCCGGACTCCCCTGCCCTTGCGGCTTCAATAGAGGCGTTTAGGGACAGCAGATTGGTCTGCTCGGCAATGGCGCTGATAGCCTGGGACACCTCAACAATCTGTCCGATTACCTTTGTCTCCTCAATGGCTGTCTTCAGCTTCTCCCGGCTGTCTATGGTAACTTTAATTGCGCCCTCCTTATCCTGAAGCACTTCCGGAACCATCTGCTCTACCCTAGTGATAATCTCATTGGCCCGGCTGGTAATTGTCTGCGCATTTTCCGCAAGCTCGTCAATGGCCGTAGTCACCGTCTTGCATGTGTCGTCGATATTGCCGATACTCTGCGTCTGCTCTGCCACGCTAGCTCCGGTCTCCTCCATAATGGCACTGATTTCCATAATATTGCCGCTCATCTTTGCCACATGGGAATTGGTGCCTGACACCATATCCTGAATATGTACCGTCTCCTGCTGCGTCTGGTGGATAGTGGAGATAACCCTCTCCTCCAGTTCCCCAATCAGATAGCTAATCTCCTTTACCTCGGACTTGTCGCTCTTGCAATTCGCAATACCGATTACCTTTTCCTTGACAAACCGCTTTAGCTCGCCTACAGGCTTTAACATAAGGGTAACTATGATATTGAGCACGATAACCGATACAATCAGCAGAATCAAATCCACAATCAGCGGCGGCATCAGGTTCCGGTTCACCTTCTTACGGATTACGGAGGTATCCTGAGTAATGCCCAGCTTCCAGCCGGTAGTTGCCACCGGCTTTACAATACTGTATTTCGTTCTGCCGTCATAGTCGGTAAATGTGGAAACGCCGTCGTCCTCTAAATCAATCTGCAATTCATCTGTCAAAATGGTATTGCCTTCCTCCTTCGGCAGATAATCCTCATTTTCATGGGTAATCACGCTGTTGTCCTCTGCCAGCAGGAAGGTCTGTATGCTCTTATCATCACTTACATTTTTTACCAGTGCAAGCATATTATCAATGGTAATATCCGCGAGGACAGCCGCCTGCTCGCCCCCAATCTCACAGGGAACCGCAATGGAGACAATCATCTGTCCTGTGGCAAAATCCGTATAGGGCGCCGTATAAATCAGCTTTCCCTCCGCCATAGCGTCTATCCACCAGTCTCTCGTTGTGGGGTCAAGGTCAAGGGTGGAATGGTCCGCCGGAAGCACGCCGCCGTTATAGCCAAAGCAGCAGTAATACATCAGCGCATCTTCATTTTTTGCCAGATTGACCTCCAGAAAATCCATAATCGCCTCTTTATCGTTCTTATCCATATTCTCGATTGCGCTTTTCATGGTCTCCACAATCTGCGCCTGTCCCTTCAGCCATTCATCAATAATCTCGCTGGTTCCCTCCGCTTCTGAAATCAGCGTATTATGCTCGCTGGTCTTTAGGGCGCTGTGCAGTACCACGCTGCTGATACCCGCAGTCGCCAAAATAATCACAATCGTACTCACAACTGCGCAAAGAATAATCCTCCCCTTAATGCTCCCTGCAAAAGACTGTTTTTCGCTAATATTTTCCATGATTTCCTCCTTTTTTCCTATGTATGTCATAATTCTTTCTTATTGCTCTAAAACGGCGCTCTCTATTCCATACTGCTTTGCAGTCTCATAAATGCTTTCGTCCTCCCTTGATTTTGCAAAGAAACTGTCCACCTTCTCTGTCAGGTCGGAATCTTTGCGCAATCCCACGCATATTTTTTCATCATTTAGGTTAAGCTGATATTCCAAATCCCGGAAGCCCTCTTCCTTTTCCGTATAGTAGGCCGCCATGATAATGTCAATCACCGCCGCATCTGACTCGCCGTCGCATACGCTTTGCAGCGCCTCCTTCTGCGTCTCAAAGGCTGCGTAACGGTAATTTTTCTCCTGAAGAAGCGCCTCCCCGGTAGAACCCGTCTCCACTGCAAACAACAGATGCTGGCAGTCCTCTACGGTCTCATATTCCTGCCGGTTATCCTTGCGCATGACGATAACCTGCGCATTGGAAAGATAGGGCTTCGAACAGGAAATGCTCTCCTGAAGTTCGTCTGTCATCGTCATTCCGTTCCAGATACAGTCGATTGTGCCGTCCTCTAAGAGCTGCGTCTTATTGTCCCATTCAATTTCTTTAAATTCCGGCGTTACTCCAAGCTCTTTGGCAAAGGCGCTTGCCATATCCGCATCAAAGCCAATCCATTTTTCCCCTTCCTTATAATCCATGGGGGCAAAATCCGTAATGCCGATAACCAAGGTTCCCTTCTCCTGCACATAGGCGATATCCGACTGCCCCTTCTCTAATATGGCGCCCCCGCCCTCTTTAGCGGCTGTGCAGCCCGCTGTCAGCGCCGCCGCCATAAGGATAAGCGCTATCCATATATTTCTCTTCTTCATGGCTTATACCACACCTTCCGTAATCATCATATTTTACCAACTTTTAATTTTAACATATTAAAATAAACTTTCAAGCAATTTGCGTGAAATGCATTTTATGAGTGCAAGCGGAAAGCGTTTTTCGGGGGCGTTCCATTGACAGGCCGGTTTTCCTATATTATTATAAAAAGGCAGGGGAATCGTACCTGCATTGGTATTATCCCTTGTGTTTAGGAGGTGTTTTTCATGGTGTCGGCGATCCTGCACAGCCTGGCCGGTTTCTATCTGCAGCTTTTACCCTGCGCCTTTTTTTGTATTTATCCCTTTATTGATGATTTCCGCTATCCCAAAAAGCGGGTAATCGGAATCCTCAGCGCCATTTTGATTATTATGTCTGTCATTTTTACCTGCATGTATGTCGCTATGGATATTCCCTCCGGCGCCTACAACTCTTTTCTTCCGCTGAATCTGATTTTTCTGCTGACAGTGGGCATTTTAATCGCCTTATTTTTTCTCTGCACCCGGGCAGCCGTCAACCATATGCTCTATACTGTTGTCCTGGCGTTAAATTACGGCTTTTTGATTTCCATGATACACGGCTGGTTTGTTGATGTAAAATATCTGTACGACACCGGCGTATTACTGGCCCAGCTTGTGTCCACCATAATCTTATTTTATCCTATGTTGAGAGTGATGAAACTCGTCCGCAGCGCCTTTGACAGCCAGATTGAGCCGAAAGTATGGAAATGGTTCACGCTGATTCCCGGCACTTTCTTTATGGCTATGCTCCTTTTCTACCAGATTCCCATAAGCAACGGCTGGACGCCGAACCGGATACTCTCTGTTTTCACGAGGGCGATGTGTATTCTCATGCTGATTATTACGGCCATCATCCTGCGCGCGATACAGACAATCCAGCAGCAGGCCAGCAAGCAGGCTTCTCTGGAAATTGCCGTCAACCACTACAAGCTCATGGCGGAAAACACCGATAAGGAGCGGGAGCTGCGCCACGAGTTCCACCACCATATGACAGCCCTTTCCATCCTGCTCAAGAATCAGGACTATCAGGGCGCCGAAAATTATCTCAATCGGATTTCCCAGATTGACGCCGGTAATACGGACGCTTTTTATACCCCCCATATTCTCTTAAATTCCATGCTGGCGGAATATGAAAAGCGGGCCCGGACAGCGAACATTGCAAGCCGGTATTCCATTCAGGTCCCCCACCCCATATTAATGGAGGATATGGATTTGTGTCAGTTTCTCTCCAATATGTTAGACAATGCCTTAGAAGCCGTTTCCGGCTTGGAGGAAGAACGGCGGCATTTCTCCCTGACAATCCGCCAAAGCGGGAATTTTCTGTATTTCCTGTGTGAAAATCCCTGTGAACCGGCCCTACTCAATCCTGCCGGAAGCGGTTTTGACACCAATAAATCCAACGAGACCGCCCATGGTTATGGATTTCCGATTATGAAGCGCATTGCCGAAAAATATAACGGCATTTTCCGCGCCGACATAAAAGACAACATTTTTACCGTTACTGCCAACCTCTGCACCTCCCCCCGCAAGCTGAAAGGAATTTGAATGATGTATGATATTGGAATCTGTGATGATGAACCGATTTTTTTAGAAAATATTGTGACGCTTACCAAAGCGGTCTTAGCAGAAATGGGCGTGGAGCATAGCATCCGCACCTTTCACAGCACAGTGGAAATGAACGATTACCTGCATACTCCCGGCGCGTCCATGGACCTTTTGCTGTTGGATATTTTAATGGAGAAGCAGACCGGACTGGAGTTTGCGCAAAAGCTCCGCGCCGAGAACAATCAGGTCCCCATTATCTTTATTACCAACACAAGGGACTACGCCCCGGAAGGCTACAAGGTCGAAGCCCTCGGCTATCTTTTAAAGCCGGTATCCCGGACAGAGTTGAAGGACGCCCTGAAACGGGCTTACCGCCGCCACCAGACGCAGACCATTGTGTTAAGCTCACCCTCCCACTCCGTCAGTTTCCGGATAGATGATGTACTGTATCTCGACATCCACAACAAGGAGCTGGCAATCCACATGGCGGACGGCAGCATCCTTCATATTTCAGTGCCCTTAAACTCCCTGCTCTCCAAGCTGCCCCCGCAGCAGTTTGTCCGGTGCTACCGCAGTTATATTGTTTCCCTGCCCGCCATCACTTCTATCTGGCGGTACGGTATCGAGCTTAAAAACCATGAGACCATTCCGGTCAGCAGAACCTACTATGCCGGCGTGCAGAATGCGCTGTTAAACTGGGCTTCCATAGGATAAGCCCCTGCGCTTTGCCTTTAAAGGCCCGGCAATCCTAAAAATGCTAAAGGCAGTTACTTAAAGTGCGGTTCAAATCCTCTACAATTTCCCTATCAATCTTCCCATTTTCCGCCATATCGCGCATCATGGCAATCGTCTTCTCATGGCTTAAACCGTCCTTATAAGGTCTTTTTTCCGTCAACGCCTGATAGATATCAATGCAGCCCATCAGCCGGTCTTCCTTGCTTAATTCGCTGGCGGTCATGCCAAAAGGATACCCGCAGCCGTCCAGCTTCTCATGGTGACGGGACGCCCACGCCGTAACATCCTCTAATCCCTTAATCTGACGCAGGATTTCATATGTGGCGGCGGCATGATTTTTCATCTGTCCAAATTCTTCTTCGGTCAGCTTCCCGATTTTCTCTAAAATCTGATTATCAATAATCAGTTTTCCGATATCATGGAGCGCCGCCGCAAAATAATAGCGGACTGCCTTTTCCGGAGGATACTGATAGACCTTTGCCATGATCTCCGCTTTCTGCGCAACGCCCAGAGAATGGTCCTTGGTAAAGGAAGATTTATAATCCACTATTCTGGCAAATAATTCCGCTATATTATGGATTTCTTCATCCGTATATTCGTCATACTCCTCCGGAAGTTCTTTTTTCAGGCAATAAATTATGCCCTCGGTCTGCATTTCCCTAAGTTTTTGAAAATCCAATGCCGCTAAAAACGCCTCCACGCAATCCGCAGCAAAACGCCTGTCCTTATCTTCAAGAAGTTTCCGGCACAGCTCCGCATACTCCTGCTCTTTCAGTGACGACAGGTCCCATTCCATATCAATCGTATCTGCCAGATGAATTATCTGGGCTTTCTTGTTGGTCTCCTCCGCCTTTTTTCCAAAGGGGCCCGTTCCGTCTGCATTCTCATGATGATACAGGATTACATCTGTGACATCTGTCCGGAAAGGCAAAAGCTGTATATTTTCCTCACCAATCACACAATGCCGGCTAAACGGCAGCTTTTCTCCGCCGCTCTTTCCCTGCTGGTATTCCTCCCTGATAAACTCCGTCAACGCATTGTCATGCAGCAGTGCGCAGCCAACCAAATCCGACAGCTCCGCTCCTGCCATTCCAAACTGTTTTCCCAAAAGCATGGATAAATATGCCACCCGCTTTGCGTGATGTGTCGTGACTCCCACAAGCTCTTTCTCCACAGCGTCCAATGAAAAAGAAAGCGCATAATATACCTCCGTCAAATCCAGTTTCATAAATTCATCCTCCTTTTTTATCCTGTTTTTGCATAAATAATTCCCACACAATCAGAAACAACCACATGCCTGATTTTCACATTTTTAATTTTGCCCTCATATTGGCGTTTTTTGTGATGTTTTTCCATGTCAAAAGGCCATCACATTTATTTTAATATTATTTTTATCACATTTATATAATCAAATCTCATTTTCTCAAAATCCCCTACTGCACAAAGGTCAGCACAAACCAGGTATGGCTCCCCACTTCGCTTTTCACCTGAATACTGCCTCCCATGCCTTCCACAATGGACTTTGTCAGGGAAAGGCCGATTCCCACGCTGTTCGGATTCACTGCCTGATTCACCCGGTAAAACCGCTTAAAGATATTGGGCAGTTCCTCCTCCGGAATTCCCGTTCCCTCGTCCTTCACATATATTCTGGTATACACATTGGTCTGCTCTGCTTCTAACCAGATTCGTTTTCCTGAACCGGAATAATCAGAGGCATTCTTTAACAGATTGATAAGGGCCTCCACCAGCCAGTCCCCGTCGCAGACAAGGCTTATATCCGAAGCGCAGACAACCGATAATTCCTGTTCCCTCTCCTTTACCAAAAACTGCACTCCCTCTGCGGCCTGCTTTAAAGCGGGCAAAAGCATCACATTTTTCTTTTCAAACTGAATAGCACCCGCCTCTATCCGCGCCAGCTTCAGCATGGAGAGAACCATCCATTCCATACGGCTCAACTGGTTTGCCGCCTCGCTTAATATCTGTTTCTGCTTTTCCCTGTCCTCCACCTTATCTTCTAACAGCAGGTCAACAAAGACGGTCAGGGAAGACATGGGCGTCTTTAACTGATGGGAAATATCCGAAATGATATCCCTTAAGAAAATCTTTTCCTGTATCTCCCGGTTCCGGCTCTCTTGCAGCATTTCTACCAGCTTATAAAAATTCGTGTATAAGAGTCCAATCGTTCCCTCCCGGTATTCCTCCTCCGGCAGAGGATTTTCTCCGTCCATAAGCTCCGCCATAATACCGGATATATTTTCCATATCACCATAGACACCATCCATGATCCGGTATATCCTGATATAGATAACCAAAGCAAAAACCAGAACAAGGATAAGAGCAGCCGACAGTTTCCATGACCACCCATTCATGGCATAATACAGCCACGCTGCCAGCGCAGCCGTCAACGCGGCCACCCCCAGCCAATAACTCCTCTTAAACCTTATGCGCTCATAATCACTTTTCATAAGCTGCACTATCCTCCCGCCGAAAACGGTATCCCACTCCCCGGACCGTCTCAATATAGCCTGCATCCTGCGAGAGCTTACTTCTCAGCCGTTTCATATAGACCGACAGCGTATTATCGTCAATAAAGGCATTCTCCGTATCATAGAGCTTCTCCATAAGACGGTTTCTTGATAATACCAGTCCCTCATTGCAGACCAGCTCCTTTAAAAGCCGCAGTTCGCTGGGCGTACAGTCTACCGGCTCCGTTCCGTCTAACAGCCGAAACTCCCGGATATAAAAGTTGTGGCTGCCAAAAGAATATACCTCCGGCTCCCTGTCTTTATCCACCCGCTCACTGCGCCGGATATTTGCCGCAATTCTGGACAACAGTTCTTTTACCCTGTAGGGCTTTGTTACATAGTCGTCTGCGCCTAAATCCAATCCCTGTACGATATTCGCTTCCTCCCCCACTGCGGTGAGAAAAATAATCGGGATCTCCCTGTCTTTTTTCCGCAGCTCCGAGCAAAAATCATATCCATTCCCATCCGGAAGCATCACATCGAGCAGAATTAAATCCAGTTGGGAATTAAGCGCCTTTCTGGCCTCTTCCAGATTCCCCGCATGAATTACCTGATAGCCCTCCGCCTGTAATGCGTATTCTGTACCCATAGCCAGCGCATAATCATCTTCCACCAATAAAATCTTCTTATCCCTCATGCTTTTGATATCCTTCTCTCAAATATAGTATAGTGTAACATTTTTTCGGGCATAAGAAAAGGACATTCCAGAATGAACTGAAATGCCCTGATATAACTATCCGCATTAATACTTATATACCTTAAGCGTCTTCCTTCCGAAGGCTACCGCTTTCTTATGCGTTGCAAAGAAGATATCAATATGATTGCCCTTTACACCGCTTCCGCAATCTTCTACAGTATACACAATCCCATCAATGACAACCTGTGTTCCATACGGTAAGATGCTTGTGTCCGCAGCGATTGTCCGTCCTTCCGTCGGCGTTGTGCCGCTGGCTGTCTTTTTGCCACCGCAGCACTTCTTGCATCCGCAGTAAGCAGTTACCGTAAATGTTCCCAAACATTCACCTGATTCAGTAGCCGTTACCGGCGTTGTAGTCTCCCCCTGATAATCGCTGCTACTAGAAGAATTGCTGTTTCCAGATGACTGGCTTTGACTTGCAGCCGCCTGTCTTGCCGCTTCTTCCTCGGCCGCTTTTCTGGCTGCCTCCTCGGCTGCCTGTCTTTCTAATTCCTCAGCGGATACCGCTATCTCATATAACTCATCTACATCTACTAAGTCGGCGGATACATATCCGGTCTGGCCATCCTCTAACATAACCGGAAGCCATGTGATTTCCTGCTGTTCCTCCGGCTTTGCCGGCTGTTCGCCCTGCTCATTCACCGCCGCCTCAACAGATTCCGTAATTCCCGCCTGTGCTGCGCTCTCCTGCGCCATGGCCGGAACCACTGTCTCGCTCTCTGCCGTTCCGTCGTCTGCGTTCTCGTCTTCCTGCGGATCTGCTGTATTCTCCAATACGGTAATCGTATCATCTTTATCTAATACCACCAATATGTCCGCATCCGTTGACTGTTCCGAACGGATATTCACGCCGTCTTCTAAAACCGTTCCTCGAAGGGTTACATATTCCTGCGCCATCTTCTCAGCGCTTTCACCGGTCTTGACATATTCTGATAATACATATCCCTCTACATCACCAGACTTAATCTTTGTCCATTCGCCCTCTGTTCCCAGAACGGTTGCAATGGCTCCCGGATTCATGGAACCGACAAACTCTGTCTCCTTGTCCGGTCCTTTTCTTATATTAAGGGTTTCTTCTACATCTGCAATACATTTATCTGCGAATTTTCCTTCTTCTTCCTTCGCTTCTGCCGCCTGAACCGTTGCTTCTTCCGTTGCTGCCTGTGCAGTCACCGTCTCTGTTGCCGCCTCTTCAGTAACTGTCATTTCCTTTTCCGTTGTTGCCGCAGCTTCCGTAGTATCTGATATACTCTTTACGCTGCCTGCTTCTTCACTGTTTCCAAACAACGCATCCTTCACATCTACAGATATGTCTGCTGAAGCCGTCTTATCCGGCTCAGAATTTCCCAACATAAAACCGCCGATAACCAAAGCGGTTACTACCACCACACACATAAAAATCTGTAAGTTCCGCACAAAATATCTTCCATTAAAAATGTGCTTCTTCATATAGAGCTTATACTGCTCTATCATTACAGCTCTTCTGTTATGCCGCATCTTACCTTCCTCCATCAACTTTCAGCTTGATTACTGCCCCGCCCATACTAAGTTGATATTCATTGACAAGCTATTAATTTCCTAAAATGTTACAAACTTGTTACAATTTGTAATATATCATCTAACAAAATAAATGTCAACCCTGCATTTTTAATCCTAATCCGACCAAAAAGCAATTTATTCTCCAAAAACGTAGGAATTTCCTTGCAAATATGTTAAGATACTATTACATTAATGATATTTCACAAAAATTACAGTATTATTTGTAAATTTTATATAAATTTCACAAAGGAGGTAATTCCTATGCCTGTTTTCCGGCTGGACAAATACTTAGCAGACGCCGGCGCGGGAACCCGTTCCCAGGTAAAAGCCTATATAAAAAGGGGGCTTGTGACTGTCAATGGCTCAACAAATGTAACACCGGATTTAAAAATCAATCCCGATATGGATATTATTTCCTGTCAGGGAACAATTATTCATCTGGAAGAATACGAATATTATTTACTCTACAAACCTATGGGCTATGTGTCCGCCACAAAGGACAATGTTCATCCCACCGTCCTGTCCTTAGTTGACAGCCAGCGAAAGGACCTGTTTCCCGTAGGCCGGCTTGACCGCGATACAGAAGGGCTTTTGCTGATTACCAATGACGGGAGTCTGGCGCACCGGCTCTTATCCCCAAAAAAGCATGTGGACAAGACCTACTACGCCGTCGTCGAGGGACTGGTAACGGACGAAGATGTGTCCTTATTTGCCGAAGGGGTGCCTGTGGGCGACGAGGATTTAGATACCGCCCTTCCCGCCCGGCTCAGCATACTGGACACAAATCCGGAAGAAAACCTTTCCTATATTAATGTAACGATACAGGAGGGCAAATTTCATCAGGTCAAGCGGATGTTTCAGGCGGTTGGCAAAAAGGTCACCTTTCTGCGCCGCATTTCCTTTGGAAACCTTGCCCTGCCCTCCGATATGAACCCCGGTGAGTGCCGGAGGCTGACGGAAACGGAGCTTGCCGCCCTGCGGGATTGTTAGATTGCTGCTTTAACAATTTAAAGTGTTGACACATTGGAAAGAACCGACTAAAATAAGATACAGCATAAACGAATTACATGGAATATGGGGTGAGACAATGAAAAAGACAAACAGCACAAGTATTGGTTTTATTGGTTTGGGCTTAATCGGCGGCTCCATTGCCAAATCCATCCGCCGTATCTTTCCGGATTATGAGATATTAGGATTTGATGTGGACCAGTCAGCGCTTTTAGCGGCAGTAGGGGAACATACCCTGACAAAGACCGTAACCTCCATAGAAGCGATGGAGGACTGCGACTATATATTTTTATGCGCGCCTGTCCATTACAATATCGCATATCTTCCTATATTAAAGAGAAGCATGAAGGACTCCTGTATTCTGACCGATGTGGGCAGCGTAAAGAGCGATATCTGTCAGGCCATCCACGACAACCACTTAGAAGACTTCTTTATCGGCGGGCACCCCATGGTGGGCTCTGAGCGCAGTGGTTACGAGGCTGCCAATGACCGGCTCATTGAAAACGCCTACTATTTTATCACCCCCTCCGATACGGTTGATTCAAAAAAAGTGACGGAATTTTCCACATTTATTGAAGATTTAGGGGCTATCCCCCTTATATACAGTCCAAAGGAGCATGATGAGATTACGGCTTACATCAGCCATATTCCTCATGTTATCGCCTCCTCCTTAGTCAATCTGGTAGCAGATAGGGAAGATGACAACGGTATGTTAAAGCAGTTGGCCGCCGGCGGTTTCAAGGACATTACCCGCATTGCCTCCTCCAACCCTGTGGTCTGGGAGCATATCCTCTTAAGCAACCCGGCAAATGTCACCGCCGGACTCCGGGCATTTATCCGGGAGTTAGAGGAAATGATTACTGCCATTGAGACGGAAGACGCCAGAGGCATTTATTCCTTTTTTGACAGCGCCAGAAGTTACCGAAATTCCATTCCGGAACACGCCACCGGCGTAATCCGCATGAATTATGACGTCTATGTGGATATTCCGGACGAAGCCAATGCGCTGGCTTTAGCGGTTTCCTACATTGGCGAGGCTGAAATCAGCCTGAAAAATATCGGCATTACCCATAACAGAGAAGATAATGAAGGGGTGCTGCGGCTGTCCTTCTATGACAACGAGGCTGCGGTAAAGGCGGCTGCCCTGTTAAAGGATAAGGGGTATCAGGTTTACGAGCGATGAGTGATGTATTTACTCTTATAAATTGTACAGGCCGGACAATACAGCGCAAGTACGAAAAACAGACAAATGACGCAAATACCAATTAAAATAACACAGAAAAGGGGATACACTATGTTAGTTCCACATATTCATCATTTACAGGGAGAAATTACCGTTCCGGGAGACAAATCCATCTCCCACAGAAGCATTATGCTTGGCTCCATTGCAAAGGGCACCACAGAGGTGACCGGATTTTTACAGGGGGCCGACTGCCTTTCTTCCATTTCCTGCTTTGAAAAAATGGGAATCGAGATTGAAAATAATCCGGCTGCGGGTACGGTACGGATTCATGGAAAGGGACTTCATGGGCTGACAGAGCCTGCTTCTACCCTGGATGTGGGCAACAGCGGCACCACCACAAGGCTGATGTCCGGTATTCTTGCCGCCCAGCCTTTTACCTCTACGGTAGACGGAGACGCCTCTATAAGAAAGCGCCCCATGGGAAGGATTATGACGCCCCTTTCACAGATGGGGGCTGTATTCAAGAGCTTACAGACGGAAAACTGCGCCCCCTTTACCATTACCGGAGGACGGCTTCAGGGAATCCGCTATGAATCTCCTGTAGCTTCCGCCCAGGTCAAATCTGCCGTTTTGCTGGCAGGTCTTTATGCGGAAGGGGAAACCAGCGTGGCAGAGCCGTATCTTTCCAGAAACCATACGGAATTGATGTTTGAGACTTTTGGCGTGGATATAACAAGCGAGGGAACTACCGCTACTGTCAGACCGGCAGTTGAGCTGACGCCACAGCGCATTGATGTTCCGGGAGATATTTCTTCAGCCGCCTACTTTATTGCGGCTGGACTGCTTACGCCCAATTCAGAAATTACCATTAAAAATGTGGGGATTAACCCCACCAGAGACGGTATTCTCACTGTCTGCAAGGCTATGGGGGCGGACATTGCGCTTTCCAATGTAAAGAACGATATCGGCGAGCCTGTTGCAGACATTACGGTATCTTCCACTTCCCTGCATGGCTGCACCATAGAAGGGGATTTGATACCGAAGCTTATCGACGAAATCCCGATTATCGCAATTATGGCCGCCTTTGCCAACGGCACCACCGTCATTCGGGACGCGCAGGAGCTTAAGGTCAAGGAATCCAACCGAATTGATGTTATGGTAAAAAATCTCTCCGCCATGGGAGCAGATATTGAAGCCACAGAGGACGGCATGATTATCCGGGGCGGGAAGCCCTTGCATGGCGCCACCATTGATTCCATGGCCGACCACCGTATCGCCATGAGCTTTGCCATCGCCGGTGGGCTGGCAGAGGGAGATACAGAGATTCTCGGCGCGGAATGTGTCAATATCTCCTATCCGGATTTCTATGGGGATTTATATAATTTAATGTGATTTTTCTATAGCGGCACGCTAGAACACATTTCCCAAAAGGAATGGATTCAACAGAAAATAATCTGCGCCCGGAATCCCCAAATAGGCAAAGCCCAGCGGCAATATAAAAAGAAGGATTCCCACAACGCAGGTTCCTATGACACTCTTAATCTTAGAGGACAGATAATATAACAATGCCATTACCAGAATCAGGCCCGCATACCGCATTACCGCAATGCACACCAGATATTGCAGCAAACTGACTGCCGCCGGTATATTTTCAAGATTTTCCAAACTACAGGCAGGCGCATGTATGGATTCTGTTCCGTATTCTGCCAAAACCCGGTAATAAAATGCGCCATAGGTCAGCAGATATACCGCCGTTATCACCAACAGGCCCAGGAATATCTTCGCTCCGGGCACCGCCCCTCTTCCCCGGCAGGAGGAGCGCAGAAGAACGATTGTATTTTGCTGGTACTCCATTCCGTAAATATAGGCCAGTGGAAAAATCAGAAGGATTACCGCAATCAGCCCCAGCTTTACATCCTTTTGATTGGCAATATAGTCGCCCGTAAGAAGACGGTATCCCGCATCATGCAGATATTCTCCCCCCGTCCGTTTCAGATAGGGGGTTTTTAATTCCTTAATCCGCATAAAGGCGTCATAGGACTGCATAATATAAGCGGATGCATTGGAAGTTTTCCCTGCTGCTTCCTCCATAAGAAGCCGTTCAAACTTTTTCGCCTCCCGGTTGATAAACGCATTGGAGGTATCTGATACCGGCCCTTTCAGGTATTCTATATAAGCGTCATAATACACATCCCCCGGAACATAAAATTCCTCCGTAACCGGTTTCCATGTCATCACAACAAAAGCCGCATATAAGATTAAAACAACCAAAACCCTTCCATTGACAAAGAGCTTATAGGCTTCATGCATAAACAGGAAACGGCTCCTTCCCGAAACGGAAACGGGCGTGTCCCACATTCCCTTTTCCCGCTGGCATACAGCCGCCTCCCGCTGCCCGTCAAACAACATAATTGCAGCATAAAATAAAATGATTACCAGAAAAACACCGGCTGCCAAAAACAGCGCCGGATAGGAATAAGGCACGCCGAACACATTCAGATTCCGATATGTACCAATGATATCGCCGCTTTTCAGAAAGCCAAACAGATTCATATATTTCCAAAAGGCAAACCGGCTGGTGGAGCCGATTCCATAATAGCAAACGGCGCAGACGCCGCAGATTACCGCCATAACAAAATACATCACGCCCGAATGGGACGCCTTAACTGCCACAAGCATTGCGGCGGCGCAAAAGCAGAGATACACCAATATTTTTGCGCCAAAATGCAGGAGAAGGAACTGACGGACGGAAATAAAAAAACGGCAGCCGATGTACGCATTTACCGACTGGATTGGCCTTGCCAGACCGCCAAAACCATATATACTCTGCCCCATAATATAATTAACTCCCCAAAACAGCAGGGCAGACAAAACCGCACTTATCATAACCACTCCCGCCTTTGCCAAGGCAAGAGCCATATGTCCCTTATAGGAAGTCTTATAGAGAATAAGCTGGCGGGAATCCCGCTCTCCCGTTATCAACTGCACCACCACAGCAAGTAAAAACAGCAGCACAAAAAAATCTGTGGACAGGATATTACTGTATAACTCAATGCCTTTTGACGGGCCATATTCCAGCTTCCTTCCATACATATTCTGAACATCTCGTATGGTCTGCTGGTTATTCCGCATACTGAAAGCCCCAACCAGCCCAAAACGCAATGTCTGCTCCGCCTGTTTTTCAACATCCGACAAATACTCATCATAATGCAGACATTGCCAGATATTCTGCCTTACCTCCGACAGCAGCAGCATTTCCTCCTCATTGCTGTTTGTATATTCCAGAGTGACCTTCCCGTCGGGAGACTGGCTCTGCGACAGCTTCTCCAACGCGCTGTTCAAAAAACCGTACCCGGTTTCCATGCCCATGGCCTCCATATCGGCATAAATCTGCTTATAAGCGGCAGCCGGATACATAATTCTCCCATTTCCCTTATCTTGATATACATAATAGGAAACTATGATATTCAGGGCAAACACAATAAAAAACAATGCATGGATAAACCGGTTTGCATATAATTTTCTAAATTCCAGATACAACAGCTCCATATGCCGCTTCCTCATCAAAATAATATAAATACACATCCTCCAGAGAAGGCGCCGCTTCCCGTACATCAGGAAAATCCGGTTTCTCCTCTGACAGCAGCCGCACACAGACCTGATTTCCCTGCTTGGTCAGATTGCTGACAACCCGGTTCTCACAGACATTCTCCCATTCCGTCTCCTGGCAGCACACCTCAAATACCTTTCCCGCCATTTCCGCGCAGAGGGCGGCAGGCGCTTCACAGGCTTCCATCACCCCATTTTTCAATAGAATAACTTCCTTTGCAATAAACTCAATATCCGGTACAACATGGGTGGCAATAATCACAATCCTGTGGAAAGAGATTTCGGAAATCAGGTTTCTTATGCGGATTCGCTCCTTCGGATCAAGTCCGGCTGTCGGCTCGTCTAAGATAATAATCTGCGGTTCTCCAAGTAACGCCTGGGCAATCAGGGTCCGCTGCTTCATACCACCGGAAAAGGCTCCCAGCTTTTTTCCCGCCGCTTCCTGAAGGTTTACCAGCTTCATCAACTTTGGAATCTGCTCCCCCGCCTTCTTCTTATCCAATCCCTTCAGAGCCGCCATATAATATAAAAAACGCTCCAGTGTGAAGCCGGGATACAAGCCCTGCTGCTGCGGCATATATCCTAACACCCTGCGGTACTCCTTCCCCAGCTCCTTTATTCCCCTGCCGTCGAATAAAATTTCCCCACTGTCCGCCTCTAAATTATCCGACAACAGATTCATCAGCGTGGATTTGCCTGCCCCATTGGGTCCAAGCAGGCCGTATATGCCTTCTGTAAAGGTAAAGCTGAAGGAATCCAACGCTTTTATCCCCTTATGATATTCCTTGGTCAGATTTGATACTTCTAATTCCATCTAGGGTTCTTCCTCCAAACAAACCGCTTTTCGGTTGACATCCTGTATCTCTTTTTTGGGAATGTAGGCATACATCGCTACACCCATATTTCCCCCGCTAAGCAGATACATATCCTGATGCTCCCCGATAATGAAAAATTCACAATTGTCAATTTCCTGTGTCTTCACGCCTTCCTCATTATAAAATATCATTCTCCCTGCGCTTTCCCCTTGAACATCCACTACAAAGCTGCCCTCTAAGCGGCGTATATAATATTGCGTGCGGTTTTTATTCTCCAATTCGCTGATATGCAGAGTTTTCTTTTCGCCGGTTTTTAAATTCTCCGCCCTGATATCCCCGGACATCATAAGCATCTCATCACAGTCGCAGAAATAATACACATCTCCCTTATGCCCAATATAATCCATATAGCCATACTCTTCGACCACCTTATCCTCTCCCGTATCTATCCGGAAGGCATGCACCTCCTCCGGGCCTTCATCCGGCTTATCCGGATCTAACAATTCATCGGTATTTAAGTCATAAATCTCCTCAAGCGGCCGAACCATAGCTGAAAAATCATAATAAATCACCCCGTCATATATGTAACGGATTTCGGCAAAGGCCTGATAATATTCCTGCTCACTGGTATATAGTTTTTCGATTTTCTTCGTCTTAAAATCAAACCGGTATATCTGTATCTTGCAGGGATGATCAGACATATACCCACTTTCCAGCATTTTTACTCCATCTTCATTTCCAACTGTTACGGTTATATACACACTAGAGCCATCTACATAATATTGTATATCTTCTATCGAGCTGTACTGCCCCTCCGCCGTTCCCGTCCTTGTTACAAACTCATGGTCTGTGGCATCCGGATTCATGCGGTAAACGGAAATATTCGTAAGCGTATTGCAGCAAAACCCATATATTTTACCCTCATAGGGAACGATACATTCGGATTCAATCCCAAAATTAAACCCTGCCATACAAATATCCGAATTATTGTGTTCACAATCCGGCACTGTGCATAGGGGTACGGTAACGCCGGTATCCATATTGTGATAACACAGGCACTGGTATTGATAATCCGCTTCAAATATAACCTGCCTGTCCCCTAATAACACATGATTTTTCCAGACTGCTGTGTCCTTACCGAAACTTTCCCAGCTTAGATCTTCCACTACATTCTCGTCTATCACTTCATAATCGTTTCTTTTTAACAGATAACTCAACAGCATCAAAAAAACCAGCAGCAATAAAAGCCCTATGACAATGATACCCTGCTTTTTGTTCTTCATCTTTTTGTCCCCCTCTTTTACCCTTTTTGTGCAGACAGCGCTGTATTTCCGTTATTTCCTTTCTTCCAGAAAAGTATCAATTCGGTTTTCAATATATTTACAAGTATTTTCCAAGTCTTGCCGCCCCTGAAAATACAGTTGGGATTCTTCTTGTACAATTTCTGTCAATTCCGGGGAGTCCGCACACAGCCTTGCAGATGATGCGATTATTTTTTTCAAATCGTTTACCTCTTTTTCGTCTAAGTAAGGAACTTTTTTCTCTCTGCCCTCAATCGTAATTGCCAGCTCCGCCTCCTCTGATTTCTCTTTTCCACACCACTCGTCACACAGTTGTTCAAAAACCTTTTGTTTTACCGGAAAACCATAGTTTTTCAGGTTGTATTGTGTCTGGTCCTCCAATAAATAAGAAATAAATTCCCATGCAGCTTCCTTTCGATTAGATTTTGAGCAAATAGCAACCGGCATCCCCAGCGACATATAATTTCCCTTTTCCTCTCCGGTGGGATATCCCTTTGCCGCTATATCAGAATGAAACATGGTTTTATATGCCCTATAATCATTTCCCGAACAAATTCCTGCCTTTAAGAGCAGCAAATCCCCGCAGTAGACCATATCCGTTGACGGAATATCGGAATCATTCTCTTCTTTCAGGGCATAATCCTGATAAGTTTTAATAAATTTTAATGTCCTTTGAAAAGACTCTCTTTGAAAATGCGTTCCCTTTTCATCCTCCTTCAGATAACCTTCCAGACCGGACCAGATAAAAACTCCTAAAAGGTCGCTTTCATCATAGTAAAGCAATCCCCGCCGGTCCTTATTATTTTCAAAAAATGTTATCATTTCCTCGCTTGTCCATCCGCTTTTCTCTCCCACCTCGCTGGCCTTACCCAAAATTGTCAGAATGGTGAAATACGGGGATATCTGATAGATGCCGCCATCCCCTTTGACTGCCTCCATATATCCGGGCACATAATCATTTTCATCGATATATCCTGATAAATCCGCTAATAACCCTTTTTCTATATAGTTATCTGCATTCAACCCTTCCATGCATATGATATCAAACTGTTTCCCTGCAATGATATCCATATTCAATGCCTGATAGGGGTCTTCTTCCTCGCCGTAATCCCTAATCGAAATTTTAAAATTCTTTGATTCATTATTAAATTTAAGTATCTGCTCCCGGATTACCGAATTTAATCCCACACATGCCAATACCAGTTCTTCTTTATTAGCATTGGTCTTTATAACCGGCATCATCTTTTTGATTGCGCACTGCCCGCCATCGTCTGCCGCCACGCATATATAACCTTCTTTAGATACGCCGACTTTCCGAATGGAATCCGGTTCTATGCCCTCATCAATCCAGCGTAAAACGGGCCTTGTCCTCTTTTGAATCAAATCAAAACAATACAGATAGTCTTCCTCCCAAAAATAGGTTTTCCCGTCTTTGCCTGCAAAAATCTCTGTTGTCATTCCATCGTTGTTTAATACTATTTCTGCCTCTTCATTCTTCAAATCTTCCTTCAGTTTAACGACATGGCTGACATCCTCTTTGTTTTCCTCAAATAAGACATGTCCATCCCCATCTAAGCAAATACTCTCCACAAAGCCTGTTTTTTCTATTTTCCTGCCAGCCTTATCGCTATTCTCATATACAAAAATATCACCTTCCCAGGATAAGACAATCAGTCTGCCCTGATTATCTTTTACAATGCTTTTAGGGGAAAATGATACCTCTTCCATTTTTTGCGTTTCCTTCTGTTGTCCTGTCAGGTCAATTTCTATACATTCATATTGATCATCTTCCTTATCCTCTTTTTTCGTCAATACCAATATATTCTGAGACGCTGTCTGTCCAACTGCATAAATGATATTTCCACTCTCTAATTGGAACAGGTCAACTACATTCTTCCCGTCCTGGTCAGACAGCATAAGCGACTGCCCCGAAGTATTATATAAAATATGGTCCTGCAACAGTTCCATATAAACTTCACTATTCTCTGCCAACAAAAATAAATCCTCTGTAGTATAGGAATTATCTTCTACCGCATCCGTCTTAATCCCGTCTTTTTTCCCGCAGCCTGCAAAACACAAACATACACTCAAAATCATTATTTTAAACATTGTTGACTTATACATTTATTTACCTCTCCCCGCATAACCGCACAGCAAAAAATCCCAAAAGGTATAACAGATTATTAAAGGATTCCGCTATCATATGTACCGTACACCACCGAATTAAAATTTAATCCATCATACCATATTGACTGTGTATTTACAAATCAATTACTTTATTTATTTTCTCCTTTATGAAATAGCGGCAGTAACGCTTCTACCGCCCCATAAAGGCAGCCCGCCACAGGCCACACAATCCAACTGTTTCCCCAGTCAGCGGTAATGAAGCTGTAAGCCAGATATCCGGCAGTAACCACGCACCAGTACGCAGAGGGTACTATATCGTAAACCCGGCTGTCCTCCTTCCATTTCCGCTGTGCTTTTTTCTGACGGCTAAATCCAGCTTCCTGCAAAAGAACATCATAAGTTTCCTTATTTATTCCTCCGGTAATAAACAGATATACAGCCACTGCAATCAGAAGGAGCATATATGCTCCGCCCATTTCATCAGATAACCAGATATTGTCCGACACATTGGGCAGCGTACCACAAACTGTTGCTGCGACTGCGCCGGCAATACAAAGCGATACCCCCACTGCAATCTTTATAACAAAGCAATGGTATTGGTGATTTCTTTCCTCATACAGCCTCGTTCTCATCTCTCCGGAAAGACTGATATTGGTTTTCTTCATAAATGCCCATTTGTCCATTGTCATACCGGAAACAATGAAAAAAGGCACAGCGATTGCAGCCATTACAAGTATGACAACTCCCATAAGGTCCTCAAAGGCAGCTATGCCAAACAGGGACGGCAATGCTTCCACGAAAGTTCCTGCGGCAATGCCTGCTATACAGAGCACAACGCCAATGCCAATGCCTTTGCCACATCTTTTTTGTGTTTTAATGTATTTTTCCGCCTCGTCATCCGTAACATACCTGGTCTCATGTTGCTTCGGTTGCATGTCTTTCCTGATTTCTTCCTCTGAAAAATCTGCGAAACCATTATTTAATATCTCCTCCCGGCTCTCCGTATCTCCGTCTTCTCCCAAAAGATAATCCGTTGTCACGCCAAATATCCGGCTCATCAACACCAGCTTATCCAAATCCGGCAGGGACTGTCCTGTCTCCCATTTGGAAACCGCCTGGCGGCTGACCTTCATCTGTTCTGCAAACTGTTCCTGGGACAAATTAAGTTTCGTGCGTTCGTTGAATATTTTTTCTCCTAAATTCATATTCACTTCCTCCTTCATTTTTTTGTCCATATTACAGTTTCCTCCTATTTGCGGCTACCAAGTTTGCCTTGAAATTTGTCAAGCAATGGTTGCAGGCATTGATTTTAAAGGGATTGTCCTGACTGTTAACATCTAAAAATGTGGTTAGATAATATGTTACAATATCGTTGTTGTCAAACCCAATCCGGCAACGGAAAGGGGGTGCAATCCAGTGCTTATTTCATTTATTCTTTCCGTATTGGCAAGTGTAACCGCCTATTACATATGCAAATGGTTAGACGGAGAGAATGACAACAACTAACCTCGGATGCTCAACCGTAAAATGAGAAGAAACCCCGACAGCTGCAACTGACGGGGTTTCGTTTTGGTATAACCCATTATGCTTATTTCATTTTGCCTATCGGCATTATAGCATATGCAAATTTGGATTGCAATATTCTTTTATCTTGAGTTTCCGCAAACTGTAAAAAAATTGAGTATATCTTCCTAAACGTACCAATCTGCAAAATTTTTGAATA
>CANQMR010000019.1 GCA_947625015.1 uncultured Lachnospiraceae bacterium
TATTCAAAAATTTTGCAGATTGGTACGTTTAGGAAGATATACTCAATTTTTTTACAGTTTGCGGAAACTCAAGATAATTTTAATTTTTTTGCGCATATTTAATCGATGATATCACTCACAGCATCCCGAACCCCTTTCTTTATTTCCTGCCGGATTTCCTCTTCTATTTCCTCTTCATCCAGGCTCTCGTCATAATCGATATCGTACTCCTCTAACAGTTCCTTTATTTTATCCAGATTCACATCTACCGATTCATCACCGGCAATATGGATAAGTTCATTGCCCTCATTGTCAGTAATGATAATTTCATCATTCTGAACGCTTATATGGACTGCATCCTCATCAAATAATATGTCCAGATCCCCTAAGGCGTCCTCCATGGTATCCACCCACTCTGTCGTATCCAACTGCGAAATCCATTTTACCGCATCCCCTGCAATTTGCAATGTACCGGCTATCGCAAACGCCACCATCATAATCCCCATGATGACGACAGCCGCTAATGTGGAAAAGAATGCAATCAACAACCTGCGCTGCGAACTTTTAAACGCCTCGGCCTGTCCTGTCATATCCACAACCGGTTTAAGCTCCATCCCGCAATTAGAGCAAAATTTATTCTTTCCATTGACGGACTGGTTACAGTTCGAACAGACTACCTTCTGATTATCCATGCGGACAATCAGATAAATAATCAGTCCAATCAGACTGGGAACCAATAAAACCACCACTGTCCATAAAATTCCATTCATCCCCTTGTTCCGGGCGTCCCGGTAGGTCCATACGCCCAGAAGCACAAACAATGCAATCCACGCAATAAAAATCAGTCCTCCTAAAATAATAGAAATTGCAATTCCTGCCATAATCTTACCTCCAAACCTTTCTGTACAAGCATATCAATATAAGAAAACCGATACCGGCGTCCTTTTAAAATATTCTGGCGCCCTGAATCAGGTTTCCCTTCCAGACGCCCACAAAAGTGACAATCCAACTGACAGCCGTTCCTAAGACAATGAAAATCAGATTGAGCTTAAGCCAACATTCGCTTATAAGCTGCAAAAGATTAGGCATCAGCCATCTGCTCCCCTGAATGTTTACCACCAGATAAACCAGGCACAAAATAAGCCCAAGGACCGCCGAGATAACGGTATAGGCCGTAGCCGGCATCCACCACAGGGAAACCGCCGGTTTCTCCCTGCGCTTTGCCAGTTCCCGCTTAAGCCTTGCATTCACCTCGTCAGGAACACCCTCTTTTGCATATGCGCTTTTTAACATATCCTCTATCATATCCTCTTTCATTCAGTGTCCCTCCATTTCTTTCCGCAGGATTTCCCTTGCCGTATGCAGCCTGCTTTTTACCGTCCCCTTAGGGATTTTCAAAATGTGCGCAATCTCCTCAAGGGAAAGCTCTCCGGCATAAAATAACTTTACCGTCTGCCGCTGCTTATCAGGCAGCCGCTCCACAAGGTCTCTCAGATATTGCAGCTGCTCCTCCCTTACCACCCTGTCTAAAATATCTTCCTCTCCTGTATCCGCCTGTATCTGCCCGCCGGATACGGTCGGTGCGATTCTCTCCCGCCTTGCATATTTACTCTTATGGTTCCGCCAAATATTGGTGGCAATGGACATCAGATATGCCTTGGGATTCTTATCTAAGGATATCCGCTTATGCATCTCTAATGCCTTTAGAAATGTCTGCTGGTACAAATCCTCTGCCTCCTCCGGCGTAAACGCTATGCTCCTGCAATAGCGGTATACACTGTCGCCGTACCGGTCCACCAGCAGACCAATATCACAAGACCGCAAAACCTCACCTCCCTGCTTATACCTGTAATTGTTGCGACTCATTGTAAGGTTCATTTTTAATATAACATGGATTTGCATAAAAATCGACTAGTCTTCCCTGTACGCCCACATATTCCGAATCTGATAACCAATATCATCAAAATCCCATGCCCTGCCGCTCCTCTCCCGGCTGAAGGGGTCGTTTACCAGAAATCCTTCTTCATTATATCCATACAGGACAATAAAATGGCCTGTAGTGGTAAAATCGCCGGGACCCATGGAACAGATAATCATTTCTCCATTGTCAAGGCGGTCTTTCATCAGGCTTTCATCTAGCGAAAGCTCCTCCACAGACAGGCCGTAATGTCCGGGCGCTTCGGTGAGCAGATCCCAGGAAGTTCCGGTTCCCTCCACATAGAACCCCTGCTGCATGCTGTATTCCCCGATCGCGTCCGGAGTCGCTCTATCATTTCCCGTAAGCCCCACAATAACCATGGAAAGACAGGCCGGGGCGCAGCCGGACAGACCGATACAGTCGTCGCCGTAGGGCACATAAGCCCAGCGGGCGTCCCATTGAATCAGCAGGGGATGTGAATCGGATTTTTCCTTTTGGGTAAGACCGCCCGTTGCCACCGGTTCCGCAGTGCGGTAATTTTCCACAAACTCCTCTAACTCCGGATGGTTCTCCAAAATCTCCAGCATATCTTTGGGATAAGCCGACGGGTTTTCCGCTACCGCCTTCCACGCCGCCGTCTCCTTGATATTCTTCTCCCTATGAAAAACGGTGACTTTAGAATCCGGCAGATTCTCCGCTTCTTCTTCCCCGAAAAATGCCAGCAGCGCATGAAATATCCCGCCGGTCACCCATGCAATCAACAAAAGCAGCCCAATGAAGGCAAGCCGTCTCCGGCGGCGCTTCCTTTTCAGCATCAGCTTCCTCTTTCGTCCGGCAATCCGCCTCCTTCTCTCCTGCTCGCGCTCCTTATCCCGCTGCCTTTGCAAAAGTTCCTCGTCCCGCTGTTTTTCATCTACCTCAATGATACGCATCTTTATCCCTCCAAACAAAAAAATTCCTGCCTGATACAAAAAAATTGTATCAAAACAGGAATCTGCGTATTTGCGTATATCGTGGTAAAATGCTTATCTTTTTCTGAACCAAATCATACAATTTTCTGACCTTCTAAGGGAAGGGCAATGGTAAAGGTAATGCTTTCGTCCGCGCTTGCCGCCTCAATATGTCCCCCATGCAGTTCCACAATCTCTTTGGATACCGCAAGCCCTAAGCCGGCCCCGCCGGTCTTAGTCGAACGGGAGCTGTCAAGACGGAAGAACTGTTCAAATATCCGTCCAATCTTTTCCGGCGGAATGGTGGGACCATGATTTTTCAATATCATTTCTGCCTGCTCCCCGGTTTTTCGTAAGGACAAAAACAATTCCGAATCCGGATAACTGTAGTTGACGGCATTTTGCACCAGATTGTCAAATACCCGATTGAGCTTGTCCGGGTCGCACAAAAGCTCTACCTCCGGCTCTAAATCCAACTGCCATTTCATCTGTTTTTCATCAAGCACAGGCAAAAACTCGCTGGCCGTCTGCTCCAGCATACGGGTTAAATTAATCCGGCAGAGGGTAAGCTCTAACTTAGAAATATTGAAACGGGTAATATCGAAAAATTCATTAATCAGGTTTTCCAGCCGCTCCGCCTTATCCAGAGCAATTCCCGTATACCTTGCCCGCGTTTCCGGAGAAATCTCCGGCTCCTCCTTAAGGAGCGTCAGGTAGCCGATAACGGAGGTAATGGGCGTCTTCAAGTCATGGGCCAGATAAGCCACCAGATCATTTTTCCGCTGCTCCGCCTCTCTGGCAATCCGCTGCTGCTCCACCAAATCCAGCTTCGCCTGGTTCATCTGCTCCTCTATCTCCCGAAGCGGAGCCGACAGGCGGATTAAGCGGCTGCCGTCCTGATAGAACTGCCCGGAGGCGTCCGCCACCTCATGCAGAAAGGAAAATACCTTCCGCAAACCGAAGAATAAAATCACAGCCAGCCCGATTAAAAGATACATGAAAATCACCAGATACCGGTTCTCGTCCGCCCAGTGAATCAGCAGATATACCGGTTCCGTTCCATACCATACCCATTTATGATACCAGTTTATCAACAGATTATAGAAAAACAAACCTGCGGCCAGATATAACACAAGCGCAAAAAAACTTTTTAAGATAAAGCCGAGTTTCCATTTTTCCAAAGCAGATTTAGTCTTCAATGGTATAGCCCACCCCCCAGACCGTCTTTATATACTTAGGCTTTCTAGCCGGTTCCTGCATCTTTTCCCGCAGTCTTGCAATGTGCGCCATAACCGTATTGTTGTTATCCAGATACACTTCCTTCCAGACGTTTTCAAAAAGCTCCTCCGAGGACACCACCCTGCCCTTATTGCAGCACAGATACCACAAAATATCAAACTCCATGGGCGTCAGGGTCAGTTCCCTTCCGTTCAACGTGCATTTATGGCTTTTGTTGGAAATATGTAAGCCCCGCACATCCAGCTCCTCAAAAAGTCCTTCCTCCGCCTGATTATAGCGGGTATACCGTCTAAGCTGCGTCTTGACTCTCGCCACTAACTCCAGCGGATTAAAGGGCTTGGTCACATAGTCGTCCGCCCCCAGCATAAGACCTTTAATCTTATCCATATCCTCCACCTTTGCGGTCAGCATAATAATGGGGAACAGGTGGTTTTCCCGTATCTTCTGGCAGAGGGCAAAGCCGTCTATGTCCGGCAGCATCACATCCAGTATTGCCAGACTTAAATTCTCCTTTTTTGTACAGGAAAGCGCATCCGCCCCGTTATAGAACTTAAATACCTCATAGCCCTCATTCGTCAGGTAGACCTCCACCAAATCTGCAATTTCCTTCTCGTCATCCACAATTAAAATCTTCTCGCTCATTTAAAATCCCCTTTACAAATGATTCAGCACCGTTACCAGCGCATTACCGGTCAACGGATTTTTATGTTCATAGTCAAAGAGCGCGTATTTGCAGCCCTCTTTTCCCTTCACTTCCCCTCTTCCAACAGCCCCTTGCTGCCTTAAGGCCTCCGCCAGTTTCGCCGGCAGCTTCTCTATGTGCATGGCCCTTGCCGCCGCCTTGGAATCATAGTCTTCACAGGCAAGGCGGATTTCCTCTGTGCCGCTGTTTTTGAAAAACGCCTGATACTCCTCCTTTTCAATCCGG
The DNA here is from genome assembly GCA_947625015.1 of uncultured Lachnospiraceae bacterium. Lineage (GTDB taxonomy): Bacteria > Bacillota > Clostridia > Lachnospirales > Lachnospiraceae > CAG-590. The sequence continues at coordinate 5,015 of CANQMR010000019.1, forward strand.
CCGCCTGCCGCCCAGTCTGGACGGCTTTTGGCGTTTTCCCTTAAATAATAGTCAAAGGTCAGGCGCGCATCTAATTCCTCCTGCGAAAAGCCTGTGCAGTCCGGCGTCTTCTCCGGAATATGGCGGCAGCAATGCGAAAGCCGCTCTCCGGCAAAGGCGCGCAGCGCCCCGTATCTGGCCTCCCGCTTAAAACCAATCCCGTACAGCCGTTCCCTGTCGTAATACTCTCCCAACGCCCGATAAAAGGAAAACGCAGAATCAAAAAAGGGCACCAGATAATCCAGCGTATTGGCAAACTGTCCGCTGTTATAGTAGACCTCCACCATCTCCTCCACCTGCTTTAGCACAAGAATCTCATCATAAGAAATCCATGCAGTGGAAATCACCTCATAAGGCTGTGCATCCTGGTATACCAGCCGATACGATTCAGCCTTTTCTTCCATATAAGAACCCTTCAGCACTTTCAAAAAGCCAAGTTGCAACTGGTCCGGTTTCATCTCATAAGCTGCCTCAAAAGACTGCTGAAAAGAAGAGAAATCCTCAAAAGGCAGACCGGCAATCAAATCCAAATGCCGGTGAATATTTCCAAACTCCCGAATGGCAAGCATATTTTTCTTAAGCTTCCTTATATCCATGCTACGGCGTATTTCTTTCAATGTCTTCGGATTAACGGACTGTAACCCGATTTCTAACTGAATCAGGCCGGGCCGCATCTGCCGAAACAGAGAAAGCTCTTCCTCGCCCAGCAAATCCCCGCCCACTTCAAAATGAAAATTGGTAATCCCATTGTCATGAGCTAAGATATAACGCCAGATTGCAAGGGCGTGCTCCCTGTTACAGTTAAAGGTGCGGTCAATAAATTTCACCTGGGGCGCCTTGTGATCCAAAAAAAACTGAAGCTCGCGTTCCACTAAGGAAAGGCTTCGAAACCTTATGTTCCTGTCAACGGAGGACAGGCAATAGCTACAGGAAAAAGGACAGCCGCGGCTGGTCTCATAATATAAAATCCTGTTTGCAAACCGGGACAAATCATCATAGATAAAGGGAATGTCGTCCATGGATATCCTGTCCCGGGGCGGGGTTTTCCGAACCCCTGACTGTCTGTCCCGATAGACAATTCCGGCAATATCTATAAGCCCGGCGCCGCCGTCTCCGATATCACCACTTCCGGCGGCAGCATCAATGTCCATATCCGGCAAATCCCTCAAGCCGTATCCTTCTTCCCGGCTCCAGAACTTTACCAATTCATAGAAAGTCTGTTCCCCTTCCCCTGACATAATCCCCGACAAAAAAGGATTTTCCCGGAGGAGCTTTTCGCTTTGGTAACTGACCTCCGGACCGCCCAGCCAGATAGAAATCTCCGGCGCCGCCTTTGCAAGTCCCCCTGCCACCTCCAGCACCTCCCGGATATTCCAGATATAACAGGAAAAGGCCGCAACATCTGCCTTTTCCCGGTAAATGGATTGCAGAATATAATCCAGATTATTGTTAATGGTGTACTCCCGGACACAAATCTCCGGCATTTCTATTTCGGCCTGCGTGCCCTTCCACTGCTCCTGTTCCGTCTGCAATTTCTCCATCTGCGCCTTTGCATATGCCGCCAAACTGTATACCGCCAGATTGGAATGGACGTACTTTGCATTTAAGGCCGCCAACACTATCTTCATTCTGAATCTTACGCCTCTCCGTACTCAATTTTCAAAGTCATTCCATCAACGCACACGCCGGGACTTTTCGTCATTGCCGGTTCCTTGTGTGCTTTATTCATTCTGACCGCCTTTTCCGGCCAGATAATTAACAAACTGCTGGGCAGTGCGCCCGGAAATTCCTCCATGGGAAAGCTCCCATTTATTTGCCTCCCTGCACAGCTCTTCTTCCGTCAGGGTAATGGACGGCTCCCGCTTTGCCAACTCGGTCACAATATGGAAGTATTCCTTCTGGTTCGGTCTTGAAAAGCTGATTGTCACGCCAAACCGGTTTACCAAAGAAAGCTTCTCCTGCATGGTATCAGACCGGTGCAGTTCTCCGCCGTCGGCATGCTCCATATCGCTCCGGTCATTCCACGTCTCCCGGATTAAATGCCGGCGGTTAGAGGTGGCATAAATCAACACATTATCCGGCTTGGTCTCCACACCGCCCTCGATGACAGCCTTGAGAAATTTATACTCAATCTCAAACTCCTCAAAGGACAGGTCGTCCATATAAATGATGAACCGGTAGTTGCGGTTCTTGACCATGGAAATCACCGTAGACAAATCCTTAAACTGATGCTTGTAAATCTCAATCATCCGCAGGCCCCGGTCATAATACTCATTAATCACAGCCTTGATACAGGTGGATTTACCGGTGCCGGAGTCCCCGAACAGCAGACAGTTGTTGGCCGGTCTGCCCTCCACAAAAGCCTCTGTATTGTCAATCAATTTCTGCTTCTGCATCTCATAGCCCACCAAATCCTTTAGCATTACATTCTCTGTATTATTAATGGGATAGATGTCCACCCTGTCGCCGATATTCCGTATGCGGAACGCCTTGTTAAGCCCGAACATCCCCACGCCGTAATCCGCATAGAACCGGGTTATCGCATCAAAAAAGCCGTCCTCGTCCTCACACTCTTCCAGCCGTTTGGACAGGGAACGCACCTTCTCCGACACATTGTAGTTGTACATCCGCTCCTTTTTCTTGATGGCCTTGTAATCAGAAATCGTGGAGAAGCAGTCAATGCCTAACTCCCTCTCTATCTCATAGAAATTATAGTCAAACAGCTCCTTAAACATACGGAAATCATTTCTGGCAAAATGATTGACGCTGCCGTTATTGGCTCCCACCTTCTCACTGGTCAGCGTAAAGGAATTTTCATTGGTAATCAGCAAAAACGTCAGGTAGTTATGCCACAGATTATCGTCAAAGCCAAACTCTGTCGCCAAATCCAAAAGCCTTTTTATCTCCCCGTAAATGCGGGTAATCAGGCTCTCCTTCGTAATATGCTTTTTATCCTTCAGCTCCTCCAACTTAGAGGCGCTGAACGCAGAGGAATCCCCCAGCACATTTTCCTTATACCAGTCAAAATCCTCAAAAATTGCCGCCAGCCTTTTTAAAATGCTGTCCTCTCCCAAATCCCTGTACACAATCAGTTTTGACACCTGTTTATACATATGCTTTCCTTCCTTTACTGAATCTCTCCGGTATCCATGTCCACATTCCGCACATTGATCCCGTTCACTTCCACGCTGTCATTTACTTCAATTAAAATATACTGCCTGCCGTCAATCATCCGGGTTTCCACCAGATCCGTCCGCTCCGGCTTTACCTTGATAACCACGTCCGGCATCTTGATATCAAAGCTCCGGGTGCTCGCCACAGTTGCCGCCGCAAACCTTGGCTGCTCCTCATTGCAGACAATACTGTCAAAAGCGGTGTTAAAATTCTCTATGGCCGCCGCCTTTACCCCGCTGTCCTCTAACAGCTTGCGCATCTCCATCTTGTCAAGTTCCGGCGGCTCCGGCGCGTCTTTGCGCACCTCCACATACTCATTCAGATTCTCCTGAATCGTCTTGACCGTCTCAAAATCGCACTGCTCGCCCAAAGTATTCTCGATAATATCCTGAAAGGTCTCTTTTTGCGCCTTAAAGGAAAGCGGCGCTCCGCAGCCTAAAGTCCGGTCGATAAAATCCTCCTGCATCAGCTCGGAATTTTTGGTGTAATACAAAAGGGAATGAATGTCCGAATTTCTGTCATTAAAAGCCGGAAATAAAAAGCCATGGGCCGGCGCAGAGACCACCCAGTCCCGCACCCGGCACTCTATACTGTTATTCCGCTCATTGTAGGCGAGTCCCGCCTCCGTCAGCTTAACCGGACAGATACTACAGAGCAGATGCTCATACACATACTCGGAAGCGTCCTCGTTTTCTATGCCGTCCGTCGTCTGTCCCGGCACATCATAGGAAGCAAACACCAGAATGATGTAATAATTCTCCCCATAATTATAAGCTGCAATTACCTTGTCATAAAATTCCTCCACCAGCCTGTCGTCTTCCAGCCTGGAATTTTTTAACCGCAGTAAAAATTCCTGCGTGCCGCCCTCCTTTTCCTGCTCTGTGGGAAACTCCATGTTTAACAGATTCTTCCCCAAGGTTCCGGAAAGGGTGCTCCGGAATATCGCAAAATACTTGAAATTTTCCTCCTCTGTCAAAGTCAGAAAGGACTGGGCCAGCTCTGTCTTCTTATTCTTCTCTCCGTCCACATAACAGCCGCAAATCCTCGTTATCGTACACCGCTCCGGTGTAAATTGTTTCTTAATCTCATTTATCTCTTTTTTGTTCATATACCCTCCCTGCATGGTCAAGCCTTTATTCCCTGTTCCTGTGTATGCAGCTTCCATTATTGCTAACTTCGCTTTGCAAACATTATACCCCAACCTAAATTACGATTCAACAAAAATCAAAATACAGCCTTCTTTTTCCTTGACAAATCCGCAAAAAATACTACTATATTATATGGATATTTATTATAGCAATCTTACTGAACGCGAAAGGAATTATAGAACCCATGAAAACACCATTTGTAAGCGAAAAGCAGCTTGAGGACATCTGCAAAGAATACCCTACGCCCTTTCATCTCTACGACGAAAAAGGCATCCGGGAAAATGCCAGAAAGCTAAAGCAGGCATTTTCATGGAATCCGGGCTTTAAGGAATTTTTTGCCGTAAAGGCTACGCCCAATCCCACCATACTCCGGATTTTAAAGCAGGAGGGCTGCGGTACGGACTGCGCCTCTAAGGCGGAGCTTTTGATGTCGGAAAAGTGCGGTTTTGACGGAAAAGACATTATGTTTTCTTCCAACGACACGCCGGAGGAGGAATTTAAGTTGGCCGCCAAGCTCGGCGCTACCATTAATTTAGACGATATTACCCATATTGATTTTGTGAAAAATGCCCTTGGCAGTATGCCAAAGCGCATGTCCTGCCGGTTCAATCCCGGCGGCAAGTTTGCCATTGCCAATACCATTATGGATAATCCGGGAGACGCCAAATACGGTATGACGCGTCCGCAAATGACGGAGGCTTATCGGCGTTTAAAAGAGTTAGGCGTGGAAGAATTTGGTATGCATGCCTTTCTTGCCAGCAATACCGTAACGAACGACTACTATCCGACTTTAGCGGGAATTTTGTTCCGGACTGCTGTGGAATTAAAGCAGGAGACCGGCGCCCACATTACATTTATCAATCTTTCCGGCGGCGTGGGTATTCCCTATACGCCGGACAAAGAGCCCAATGACATTCTCGCCATCGGAGAAGGCGTCCGGAAGGCATATGAGGAGATTTTGGTTCCTGCCGGTATGGGAGACGTGGCAATCTATACGGAGCTCGGCCGTTTTATGTTAGCTCCCTACGGCCATCTGGTAACCAGGGCCATTCATGAGAAGCACACCCATAAGGAATACATCGGCGTGGACGCCTGCGCCGTCAATCTCATGCGCCCGGCCATGTACGGCGCTTACCACCACATTACGGTTATGGGCAAGGAAAACGCCCCTGCGGACCATATATACGATATTACCGGTTCCCTGTGTGAGAACAATGATAAATTTGCCATAGACCGGAAGCTGCCAAAGATCGACATCGGCGACTTGTTAGTGATTCACGACACCGGCGCCCATGGCTATTCCATGGGTTATAACTACAACGGCAAACTGAAGTCCGCTGAGATTTTACTGCGGGAGGACGGCAGCGCCGTTATGATCCGCCGGGCAGAGACGCCGGAGGATTACTTTGCAACCTTAGAGGGATATTGGGATGTAGATTTATAAAGGGGAGGATTTCAATATGGCCAAACGCCTTACAATGATGATACTGCGCAACTTTTTCCGGGTACCGTTCGTGTTTTTTACCCTGATGTATTATGCTACAGCCGGCAACGAAAAGGTCAGTGAAGAAAAAAAATATAAATTAATCCGTAAGATTGGCTATTACGGCTGCAAATGCGGAAATGTAAATGTGCATGGCTACGGGCTGGAGAATTTTCCAAAGGAATCCGGCTATATCATGTACCCCAACCATCAGGGACTATTTGACGTCATGGGATTAGTTTATTTAAATCCTGTCTCCTTTGGCGTAGTAATTAAGAAAGAGGCCTACAATGTATTCGGTCTGCGCCAGCTCATCCAGACTATGGGCGGTCTCTTTATGGACCGGGAGGATGTGCGGCAGGGGCTTCAGGTAATCAACGAAGTAGCCAATCAGGTAAAGGCAGGGCGGAATTTCCTGATTTTCCCCGAAGGCACCCGTTCTAAGAACGGCAACCGGTTAGGGGAATTTAAGAGCGGCAGTTTTAAGGCAGCCACCAAAGCCAAATGTCCCATTGTACCCATTGCCATTATTGACTGCTACTTACCCTTTGACACCAACTCCACCCGCAAGGTGGATGTGCAGTTACATATTCTGCCCCCCATTCCTTACGAGGAATACCAGGGCATGAAAACCTCAGATATCGCCGACATGGTAAAGGAACGCATTGAGAAGGTGATTCAGGAAAATGAACACAACTTTAGCAATTAGCATTGACAAACTGCTTAACCATACGCCTTTAACCGGAGAAGAGTTTACGGTTATTTTAAAGAACAATTCCGAAGAACTCCGAAGCCGGTTAGCAGAGAAAGCCGATCAGGTGCGGCGGGAGCATTTTGGCAACCGGATATTTATCCGGGGGCTGATTGAGTTTACCAACTACTGTAAAAATGACTGCCTGTACTGCGGCATCCGGTGCAGTAACCGGAACCTGGAACGGTACCGGCTTTCCTATGATGAGATTTTGTCCTGCTGCCAGCAGGGGTATGAATTGGGATTTCGTACCTTTGTATTGCAGGGCGGGGAAGACCCCTATTTTACAGATGAACGCATGGTGGACATTGTCAGCGCCATTCGGGAAAAATACCCGGACTGCGCTATTACCCTGTCCCTAGGCGAACGCTCGAAAGACAGCTATCAGGCGCTTTTTGACGCAGGAGCCGACCGGTATCTGCTACGACATGAGACGGCAACCCGGACGCATTATGAAATGCTGCATCCCGCCTCCATGTCCTATACAAACCGCATGGACTGCCTGTGCGCCTTAAAGGAGATCGGGTATCAGGTAGGCTGCGGATTTATGGTAGGCTCGCCGGGACAGACTAAGGAAATGTTAGCAGCGGATTTACTGTTTATCCAGAATTTCCGTCCCCATATGGTGGGAATCGGGCCTTTCATCTCCCATAAGGACACGCCTTTTGCGGACCGTCCTGACGGGACATTGGAGGACACCCTTTTACTGCTCAGTATTCTGCGGCTGATGCAGCCTACGCTGCTGCTTCCCTCCACGACGGCCCTCGGCACCATATCCCCCACCGGCAGGGAACAGGGCATATTGGCGGGCGCCAATGTGGTAATGCCGAATTTATCTCCGGTATCGGTAAGAAAGCAATATGCTCTCTACGACAACAAAATCTGCACAGGCGACGAATCCGCCCAGTGCATACAGTGCATGTCAAACCGCATGGAAAATATTCACTTTAAAATAGCTATTGACCGGGGGGACTCTCCGGATTTAAAATTAAGATAAGATAATTTTATTACGAAAAGAGGAATGTGTATGTATAACCCAAGTTCAATGAAAGCAGAAGAATTTATTGATCATCAGGAGATTCTCGACACTTTAGCCTACAGTGACGAACACAAAAACGACCGGGAGCTGATTCTCCAGATTTTGGAAAAGGCAAAGGAGCGTAAAGGTCTTTCCCACCGGGACGCAAGCGTGCTGCTGATGTGCGAGGACGAGGAGTTAAACGAGCAGATTTACAAGCTGGCAGAACAGATTAAGAAAGATTTTTACGGCAACCGGATTGTTATGTTTGCCCCGCTTTATCTGTCTAATTACTGCGTCAACCAGTGCGTGTACTGTCCTTACCATTTAAAAAATAAGCACATCCCCCGCAAGAAGCTGACGCAGGAGGAGATTCGCAACGAGGTGATTGCCCTTCAGGATATGGGACACAAACGGCTTGCCATTGAATCCGGCGAAGATCCGGTAAACAATCCGATTGAATATATTTTAGAGAGTATTAAGACCATCTACTCCGTACATCACAAAAACGGGGATATCCGCCGGGTAAATGTGAATATCGCCGCTACCACCGTTGAGAATTACAGAAAACTTAAGGAGGCCGGCATCGGCACCTACATTCTGTTTCAGGAAACCTACCACAAGGAAAGCTATGAGCACTTACATCCGGCAGGACCAAAGCACGACTACGCATACCACACAGAGGCTATGGACCGCGCCATGGAGGGCGGAATTGATGATGTGGGCTTAGGCGTATTATTCGGCTTAGAGTTATACCGGTATGAATTTGCCGGAATCCTGATGCATGCCGAGCACTTAGAGGCTGTCCATGGAGTAGGCCCACACACCATATCCGTACCCCGGATTCGCCGGGCTGACGACATTGATCCCTCTACCTTTGACAACGGTATTGACGACGACACCTTTGCCAAATTGGTTGCCTGCATCCGTATTGCGGTTCCCTACACAGGCATGATCGTATCCACCAGAGAGAGCAAGGCATGCCGGGAGCGGGTACTTCACTTAGGCATTTCCCAGATCAGCGGCGGTTCTAAAACCTCTGTCGGCGGCTATTACGAGGATGAGCCGGAAGATGAGGACTCCTCACAATTTGATGTAAGCGATAACCGTACTTTAGACGAAGTTGTAAAATGGCTGATGGAAATGGACTATGTGCCAAGTTTTTGTACCGCCTGCTACCGGGAAGGCCGTACCGGAGACCGTTTTATGAGCCTTTGCAAGAGCGGACAGATTCAGAACTGCTGTCTGCCAAATGCACTGATGACGCTTAAGGAATATTTAGAGGATTATGCTTCTCCGGATACGGTAGAGATTGGTATGCAGTTAATTCAAAAAGAACTTGACAACATTCCCAATCCAAAGGTGAGATCCATTGTGGAGGAGCATTTAAGCGACATTCACTCCGGCAAACGGGATTTCCGGTTCTAACCGCACAAAGAAAAAGACCGGCCTGCTTTCATAAGCGGGCCGTTTTTTTAACCGATTACGGTATTTCCTCTGTCTGCTCATCTGCAAGATCTACCGTCCTTTCTCCGGCAGCAGGGGCAGAATAAAATTAAACGCCAAAGGGATAAGAATGTTCCCTATTGAAAATGTGTGCAGGAATATAGTCGCAAAGACAGTTTGACAGACCATGGATATACAGGTAAGCCACACACATATTTTTGCCAGCTTTTTCTGCCTGTATCTGGCGATTTGCTTATGGGAAACAGGAAGATATTTCATTAGTTCATCTATCTGCTTTATCTGTCCATTGTCTTTATAAGTTGTGAATTTCTGTAAATAACAATCAAGTCCTATCACTTCCATGAAACCAAACAAAATCCAGAACACAGGCTCATCCTCTGCCTGCCATACCTGATAGGGCATAATCCATATAAGCATAGAGATGCCGATAAAAATAAAAGCCAGCATGTTATAGATGACATACTCCCATGTTTTTTTCCGCTCAAAAAACTCTTCCAATAACATCCATGCTTTCTCCAAATTGAATCAACTCCCCTCTTTCCATTATTCCCACATAATCCGTTTTTGTTTGTATCTCAGACAAAATATGACTTGTCATCAGAACGCAGCAGGTTTCATCCATAATTAAATGCTGGATTTTTTCAAATAATTCCAGACGAAATACTGAATCCATTCCCGCCGTTACCTCGTCTAACAGATAAAGACAAGGAAAGTGGGAAATGGCAAAAGCCAGTTGAAATTTCAATTTTTCTCCCCTGGACATTCTATTATATATTTTTCCTTCAGACAACTTCATCTTGTCCATGGTTTCCCTAAATGTTTCCATATCAAACCGATCATACAGCCCGCCCAGAATTTCCGCATTCTGCGCGCAAGTCCAATCCCCTAAAAATGGCCGTTCCTCAGATACAAAGCCAATTTTATTCATAATCCGGGCATGATCCCCCCGAATATCTTCCCCGTCCAAACAGATACGGCCTTCATACCGGATTTTTTCATCCACAATATACTTCATCAATGTGGTTTTCCCTGCGCCGTTTTTTCCTATAAGCCCATACAGGTAGCCGGGCTTAAGCTCAAGATTAATATTTTTAAGTTTAAATTTTCCCCTTTTCCCGGTAACCTTCTCAAAGGATAATATCGCCTGTTCTTTACTCATTTTAATTCTCCTTATATAGCGTCTGTGCCATGTCCACAAAATCTTCACAGGAAACCCCGGCCTGTTTTGCCTCCTCTATGACTTCTCCCAAACGCTTTTCCAACATCATCAACTGTTTTTCTTTCAGATAATCTGTATTGTATTCACAGACATAAAAACCCTTTCCGGCAACAGAACGAATAAGCCCTTCCTTTTCCAGCTCCTCATATGCCCGTTTTGTCGTAATCACGCTGACGCCCAGATCCGCCGCCAATGACCGGATGGAAGGCAGCGCCTCTCCCGCCTTTAATTCTCCGGTAAGAACCGCATTTTTTAACTGATTCACAATCTGCTCATAAATCGCCAGCGTTCCCTGGGGAAGGATTACAATCTTCATTTTGCACCTCCTTCAAAGAAAACTGCGTCCTCTAACTCCTTCTTAACATATTTTCTGTATTGCAGATAAAGCGGCAGCTCTATGAGGAAAAAAATCAATAAAATAATTCCTTTTCCGATCAAATGATGCCCGTCTCCGTTAGATGAAAATACCGCTCCGGCATACTCCTGCTCTTTAGCGATAAATACCGCCTGTATACTGTTTAAAATAATGGCCATTTCCTGCGGGAAAATCTTCATTTGCTCTTCCTTTGAAATTTCCCATTGGTTGACTACTTTTTGTTCAGGCATGATATATATTGTTATCATAAAATCATTTAACAATATTTCGAGAACCGACAGCATATCACAACGAAAAAAGAGGACAAGCACACCAATTCCCAACACTGCAAAAAGCATATGCAGAATAATCCGAAAATAATAAGAACCATAGATATAACTCCTGCGTTCCTTCCTGTCCATAGGGCATAAGTACATCATCTTGCCCGGCCTGATTGGTCGCAGCAGCCCGGAAAAGAAAGACAAAAACATAGGCACAAATATGGCCAGGACAATTATGCCTTTCCCTTTCAGGGCTGCTTTCAAATCAAGCATCAACAAAATGCTCAAGAACATCAAAAAAAATAACAGCTCTCTTTTCTCTTTATCTCCCCATAACTGTTTCATATAATATAGCCGGTATGTATCCATATAATCCCGTATATAATCCCGTATATATTTCCTAAACATCTCACTTCCTCCTCTTAGAGAAAAAATACATAAACTCCTCGATAGAGGGACTTGCCACCTGAAGAGCGCTGTCATAATTCCCCTGCCGATTATGTATTACCAATGCTTTTGCACCATAGTTGTTTTCCTCCATATGGACAATCCGCTCCTTAGGCAGCAGCTTAATCTTATAGCTTTCTCCCGCTACTATTCGGTATCTGCTGCGAAAGGTTTCCATATCTTCTGCAAAAATCTGATTTCCCTCCTCCAGATAAATGAGATAATCGGCAATCCGGTCCAGATCTTCGGTCAAATGAGTTGCCAATATCACACTTTTGGTTCCGTCTGCAATATACTCTTTCAGAATCTCAAAAAAACGGCTTCGGAAATCCGGATCAAAACTGCCTGTGGCCTCATCTAAGATTAAAAGCTTGGGCGCATGGGACAGGGCAAAGGCAAACAGGCATTTTACCTTCTCTCCCTTTGAAAGCATTCCAAACCTTCTCTTTTTCTCTAAGCCAAACACCTTAAGATATTCTTCCATTTGTTCCCGATTGTAATAGGAATAATACTTTCCGTAATAGTCCCCGTTCTGTTCTAAAGTAAGAAAGGGTTCAAACAAATCCTCCGCCAATACAGTCCCTGTCTCATCATGTATCTGTTTTTCCCGGCTGCTGTAAACCATGCCGTCTATCGCTATGCTTCCCTCATCCGCCTGATATAAGCCTAAGAGTAAATGCAGCAACGTTGTCTTGCCGGCTCCGTTTGGCCCCACCAGACCGCAGATATATCCCGCCGGAATGGTAAATGTGCAATTACGAAGATAAAATCCGCCTAATTTCTTTGATACCCCTCTTACCTCTATCATTCTGTTCCTTCGTTCCTTTCAAACAAATTGTATATGGACTGTATATATCAATATATACACTATGGGTACAAAGATGTCAAGCACTTTTTAACGATGTCGTAATATTCTTTAGCTTACCTTTTTGATGAGCTGCGCAAACTCGCCCTCCGGAACCGCCTTAGAATAATACCAGCCCTGAAGGTAATCGCAGCCGATACTGCTCAGTCTTGCCCTCTGTTCCTCTGTCTCCACGCCCTCTGCTAAAATCCGCAGCTTAAGCTCTTTAAGCATTCCCACCGTATGCTTAAGCGTAATTCCCGCCCGTTCATTCTCAAAGGCGTCCCACACCATCAGCTTATCCAGCTTGATAATCTCAAAGGGCAGCTGGTGAATATAGCCGATTGTCGCATAACCGGAGCCGTAATCGTCTAAGGAAAAGCGGATTCCCTGTTGGTAAAGCTGCTCAATATTCTCCTGTAAAATCGTCAGGGAATTGACCGCCGCCGTCTCCGTAATCTCCAGATTAATCTGGTCATGGCTGACGCCATATTTATCCATAATCTCATTCAGCGCTTCCACAAAGCCTCGCTGCATACACTGCACCACAGACATATTCACTTCTATGTATTCAATATCCGTATCTCTTAAATTGTATTCCGAAATGAAGCGGCACACCTTTTCAAAAATCATGGTGCCTAAGCGGATAATCGAACCGTTTCTCTCCGCGATAGGAATAAAGGTCTCCGGCGGCAGATTGCCCAAAAGGTCATCCTGAATCCGGACTAAAGCCTCCGCCGAGGTATAGCACTGCCGTTCCACATTAAAGATCGGCTGATAATATACCTCCACCGTATCCTGCTCCATCGCCTCCTCAATGGCTTTTTCAATGGCCTTTTCCTTCTTGATTGAATGTAAATCCAAATCTCTGGCATAGACAATATTGCCTTTTCCCATCTTCTTGGCAGACAGCACAGAATAGTCGACGACGTCAATCAGGTTCTCTAACTCGTTACCATCCTCCGGACAGCAGACACAGCAGACAGTCGTACTCATCATCACAGACACTTCCTCTGTAATCCAGGGGTGGCGGAAACGTTCCCTGACAAGCTCAATCTTGGTCTGTAAGCGTTTTTCATCACCATACAACTGTAGAATAAACTGATCCGAACCATACCGGTACACCAGCCCATGACGGCCGATGGCGCTCAGATAATTAGCTACCTGCATGAGCATCATATCTCCCACTGCCACGCCAAAGGTTTTGTTGACAAACTTAAATTCATCCAACGCCAGCACAACCAGATTAAAGGACCTGCCCGCATCAATATCCGCAGACAAAATCTCATCCAGCATATTCCGGCTCAGCACATGGGTATTATTGTCCAGCATATCCGAGGGATTCTGCATGACAGAATATAAGACCACCAGCGTAACCGCCACAATAAAGTCAAGGAAAATTACGGTTCTTACCATACTCTGCGCCACCATGGCCGCGCCGAAAAGAACCGCCAGTACGGATATAACCATCAGTCTGGCAAAGGCATTGCCCTTGACCCGCAGCATACAATATATCAGGCTGAACAAAAGACAATAGACGACTACCGCATTAAGGATTCCCGTACCGGCAGCCTCTAAGAAGCCGCATTGCGCATCATAGCTATATAGATGGCGGGTTATAAAATTCCGAATGATCTCCTCTGCATAGACTGCCACCGGCAGCAAAACAGGCAGATAGCCGAAGCGCTCCCGCTTAAGGCTGCGCCCTGTCCAGGTCGTAAAATACGCCATGACCAGCAAAACCACGCCATAGACCAGCATATAATATATGCCAATGCACATATGCATTTTTTCAAAAGCCGAGACGCCCCGGCTGCAAATCAACGTTCTTACGGTTAAGCTCCACAAAACCGCAAACAGCTCTACCAATGTGATGGATAGAAATATGCGATTGCGTTTAATCGGAACCCGATGTCCAAATAATTGAAAATATGTGAGCACAAGCAATACAATCAGCGCGCTCAGCTCAAAATCCATATTCCAGGACACCTCCATCACCTCCTGTTTCTATAAATATCATTCCCGGAGGCTTCTACTGCGGCGGCATCATTTCCAGATCCAGGTCAACAGAACCTGCAATACCCGGAACCTCCCCACTCTCCGTATATTGCCAGATAGAAAATTCATAAGGCCAGTCCGGTTCATCCGCATACTGGGCAAACCATACCGGATACTGGTAAACCCTCTCCAAATCCAGATAGAGGGCATAATAGGTACGGTTGGTATAAATCATGGCCTGCCGCCCGGAAGCCGCAATGGTTTCCAAAAATCCAAGGGCCGCCTGGGTATGCTCCTCTACAGAAAGATTGTTCGTTCTGGCGTCCTCCTGCATAGGGTCCTCCCGGTCTAATACAATCGGATAGGCAAGGCTGTAATCCCCTAACTGGCTCAGCACATAATTAGCTTCCTCCACGCCCTCGTCATAGGTAACCGCCTGGGAATAAAAATACACTCCCACCGGCACGCCGGCAGCCGCGGCCCCCTGCATATTGGCAGAGTAATAAGCGTCCATAACCAAACCGCCATTGGTATATCCTCTGTATCCCAGCCGGATAAAGGCAAAATCCACCGCACCGGCAACACTTTCCCAGTTAATAGCGCCCTGATGCTCGGAAACGTCAATTCCCACTTTCTTTATGGAGCCGTCCGCTTCCACATAATTCTTAAAATTCCCACTGTTATCCAGATTGGCAAAATCCCATTGATGCCGCTTGATATTCGCACTGATTTTAATCTTCTGTATCTGTCCAAATTTATCTGTCACGCGGATATAACTGGCATGCATAAACCGCTCATAATTGTCTGCGCTGAGTGCCATAATGGCGTCATTGTGATATCCCGGCAGTTCGGATGTGCTCATGGTAAAGGGCTTTCCTTTGCCGTAATAATCCTTCTGGCAGCCGGTAAACCCAGCCAATATGCCTATACACAATCCTGCCATAATAATATGCTTTTTCATCTGTACCTTCTCCATTCTGTACTGTGAAATACTGTCTGAGAGCCAACTTTTATATATACTATACTATATTTCAAGCATTTCTTCAACGTATTTCACAAAAATATTATTGACTTCCATTTTTATTGATGTTAAACTGTGCTTGTATTTATAAAGCGTTAAAAGATACCAACTCACTCGCTGGTCTTGGTATTCACATTTACCTCTATCAATACAATCATAATTTAAGGAGGTACTTTTTCATGAACAAAGGTACAGTCAAATGGTTCAACTCAACTAAGGGATTCGGTTTCATTACCAACAGCGAAACAGGCGAGGATGTATTCGTACATTTTTCTGGTATCGTAGCAGAAGGTTTTAAGACCTTAGACGAAGGTCAGACCGTAACATTTGATATCGAGCAGGGACCAAAGGGCGCACAGGCAGTAAATGTAACCGTTGTAGCCTAATTTAATTCTTTATAAAGAATGTGATTTTCTTAATTTAAAAGGGGAGCAGTCCTATGAGGCTGCTCCCCTTTTTCAAATCAATAACTCTATCGACCTTAAAATCTTATGTATTTTCCTTATATCGATATATCGTCTGATTTACTATCTTATAAATAGCATATCCCAAAATTGAACCACAGATATTGATAAAAATATCGTCTATATCCATATATCTTCCAGAGAAATATTCCAATGTTTCTACTACCAATACCACTATAAATGATATAATAACCATTTTTCTCAACTTCCATTTACAATCTGGAAAAGAAATTACTGTTAGAAAGCCAAATGGAATAAATAAGATAAGATTATAACCTATTTGTTCTATTGAGCCAAGCGGATTAGCCAGAATATCGGTTATTGTATTGAAAAAAGGAATTAAATTTGACTCCATAAAAAACGTCGGGAATCCCTCTATAAAAACTTTATAAGCATCTGTAACCATAAAAACGCCTGCTATATAAGTAATAAAAACATATCTAATTCCCCATAATTTTATATCTATTTTCCTTTTTTTGACATAAGAACAAAGAAGCCATATTCCACAAAGGAAAAGAGCAATCAGCATTGAAGGAACCAAAAAATGATTAATTGCACCTACTACTCTCATTGGTAATACCTTTCTTCAATTCGTCCATTTCCATGCTAATAAAATATCCGTTATCCTATAAATGCAGCACCCGCTCCCGGATTTCCTGGGTACGGCCCTGATTCCAGAACTGGGTTCCGATATATCCGCAGGTACGCCTTGCCACATTCATGGTATCCTCATCTGTATTGCCGCAGTTAGGACACCGCCATACCAGTTTTCCCTCTTTATCAGATACAATCTGAATCTCTCCGTCATAATCACACCGCTGGCAGTAATCGCTCTTGGTATTTAACTCCGCATACATGATGTTGTCATAAATGTGCTGCATCACAGCAAGAACCGCATCGATATTGTTCTGCATATTCGGAACCTCCACATAGCTGACGGCTCCTCCCGGCGACAACTCCTGAAACTTAGCCTCAAAGGACAGCTTATCAAAGGCGTCGATTTCCTCTGTCACATGAACATGATAACTGTTGGTAATATAGTTCTTATCCGTCACGCCCTCAATCTTGCCAAAACGCTTCTGTAGGCACTTGGCAAACTTATAGGTCGTAGACTCCAACGGCGTGCCATAGATACTGAAATCAATATTGGTCTCTTCCTTCCACTGATCGCAGGCGTCATTTAACCGCTGCATTACCTCCATGGCAAAAGGCGTCGCCTCCGGATTGGTATGCGAAAATCCGGTCATATACCGGGTACACTCGCAAAGTCCGGCATAGCCTAAAGAAATGGTAGAATACCCATTGTAGAGCAGCTTGTCAATGGTCTCGCCACGCTTTAACCGGGCAAGGGCGCCATGCTGCCACAAAATGGGCGCCACATCCGAAGGGGTTCCCTTCAGGCGGTTATGACGGCACATTAACGCCTCATAGCAAAGTTGCAGACGCTCATCCAAAATCTTCCAGAACCTCTCCATATCCCCGTCGGAGGAGCAGGCCACATCCACCAGATTCAAAGTTACCACGCCCTGGTTAAACCGGCCGTAATATTTGTGCTGTCCGGGAATGTAATTCTTTGCATTGGCAATATTCCCGATTCCTGCCTCCGTAAAGCGGTCAGGGGTTAAGAAACTGCGGCATCCCATACATGGATAGCAGTCTCCCTTCTTTAACTTCTTCATAATCTTTTCTGATATATAGTCCGGAACCATCCGCTTTGCCGTACATTTAGCCGCCAACTGGGTCAACGGCCAGTATTTGGTTCCCTCCCGTACATTATCTTCCTCTAATACATAGATAAGCTTCGGAAACGCAGGAGTGATGTAGATTCCCTTCTCATTCTTAACTCCCAATATTCTCTGTGTCAGCATTTCCTCTATCACAAGGGCTAAGTCATCTCTGGTGCGTCCCTCCGGCACCTCGTCTAAATACATCAGTACGGTGACAAAGGGCGCCTGTCCGTTGGTGGTCATCAAGGTAATTACCTGATACTGAATCATCTGCACGCCCCGCTTAATCTCCTCTCTGACGCGCAGCTCGGCAATGCTGGCAATCTGGCTGTCGTCAAGAGGCAGTCCCGCCGCATTAAATTCTTCCCTTACCATCTTCAGATACTTTTTCCTGCTCACATCCACAAAAGGCGCTAAATGAGACAGGGTAATGCTCTGTCCGCCGTACTGGGAGCTGGCAATCTGGGCGATACTCTGGGTGGCAATATTGCAGGCTGTAGAAAAGCTCTTGGGGCGGTCAATCATGGTCTCGCTGATAACCGTACCATTCTGCAACATATCCTCTAAGTTAATCAGACAGCAGTTGTGCATATGCTGGGCAAAATAATCCGAATCATGGAAATGAATAATTCCCTCCTCGTGAGCCTTTACAATCTTCTCCGGCAGCAGAAAACGCTTGGTAATATCCTTGCTGACCTCCCCGGCCATGTAATCCCGCTGCACACTGTTGACAATCGGATTCTTGTTGGAATTTTCCTGCTTCACTTCCTCGTTATTACACTCAATCAGGCTTAGAATCTGCTCGTCTGTGGAATTAGCCTTACGAACCAAAGCGCGGGTATAGCGGTAGGTAATATATTTCCTTGCCACCTGAAAGGCCTGGCTTGCCATAATCTCATTCTCCACCAGATCCTGTATCTCCTCCACACTGAACGTGCGGTCCATACTGCTACAGGTCAATGTTACCTTCTTGGCAATCTCCTTAATCTGCTCTGTTGTCAAACGGTCCGTCTCTACTACCTCCTTGTTAGCCTTCTCGACTGCGGCAACAATCTTGGTAATATCGAATGCAACCTCCGTCCCGCTGCGCTTAATAATTCTCATATTCCTTCCTCCAAACGTAAAACACAAAGCCTTTCCTATTCCGGCATATCAACAATTACATAAATCATGTGCCATATCCCCAATGTTGGCACAACATCTTGTGATATTGTAAAACAATTTACATAAAAAAGCAAGGGCAAAATACAAAAAATACCGCACCAGTCCGGACTGCTTAACTGAAAGTCCGCTGATACGGTATATTTGCTACATTCTTTCTTTTATATATTCTTCTATAATCTTAACTGTCTTGTCCACACCTAACCGGCTGCTGTTAATGCACAGATCATATCCTCTGGAATCTCCCCATTTAAACTCCGAATACCGGTTATGATAAAGCTTCCTTCTGGCGTCATGCCGGATAATCTTGGCGGTGGCCTCCCCGTCGGATATATGGAAATATTCTTTGATGTGCTGGTGTTTTTCCTCCTTGTCGCCCAATATAAAAATCTTGATCAGTCCGTCCCTTCCCTTTAGGGCCGTCTCCGCGCACCGTCCCACCACAACAAAGGATTCTCCACTGTCTGCTTTTCTCTGCAAAAATTCAAACTGCATATTGACCAGATGATCTTCCATAGAGGAGGTATGCTCACCCACGCTTCTGGTAAGCATCATATTTCTCGGCACCTCGTCAAACTGCTCTAACTTTTCCACTTTGGTCTCTTTTTCCTCTGCAATCGCTTCTAAAATGTTCCTGTCATAGAGGGTAATACCCAAATCCGCAGCCACTTTTCTGGCAATGGTATGTCCCTCGCTGCCAAATTCGCGGCTGATTGAAATAAGCATCTGTTTTCCCATAGCGCACCTCCGTTTCTAACAATACCGTACAAAAATTAAAATCATGGACAATGTCACCACAATTATGGTTGCCGGCGCCGCCAATTTACAATATTTGCCCCATCCAATGGGGTGTCCGTTCTTTGCTGCCACCGAGGTTCCCACCACATTTGCGGAAGCGCCGATTGGCGTAGCGCTGCCGCCGATATCCGTTCCCATGGACAACGCCCAGGCCAAGGTTTCCAGATTGGCTCCCGTAGCCGCCGACAGACTTTTAATCACCGGTATCATCGTCGCCGCAAAGGGAATATTATCCACGAATGCGCTGGCTATGGCAGAAATCCATAGAATAATTGCCACCATCATCTTTAAGTTGCCCCCGCTTATCTTCCCGATAAAATCAGCAATCAATTCCAGCGTTCCCGTCTCCTCTAAGCCGCCCACTACCACAAACAGACCAATGAAGAATAACAACGTCTTGTAGTCCACCTTTTTCAACAGCTGAACCGCTCCCTTTCCCGCTGTAATCAGGGTAATCAGCGCAATTACCGCTCCGATAAAGGCTACGGTAAGCCCGGTCTGGGCATGGGTAATCAGCATAACTACCGCCGCTGCAAAGATTACACAGCTGATTGCAAAGCTTTTCTTATCCTGAATGGCCTCCGCCGGGTCCGGCAGAGCCTCCAAATCGACAGCCTGCCCGGACTCCTGTAAAAGCTCCTTGCGGCATGCCAGATAAAAGTATACCACGACCACGATCAGGGAAATCCCTGCAATCAATCCGGTATTGGTCAAAAAATCAGAAAAGGCATATCCGAGAGAGGTTCCTATAATGATATTGGGGGGATCTCCGCACATCGTTGCAGAACCGCCTAAGTTGGCACAGAAAATCTCCGCTAAAATCATGGGAACCGGATCAATTTTCAACAGTTTCGAAAGTTCCACCGTAACGGCTGCCAAAAACAGAATTACCGTAATACTGTCAATAAACATGGAAAGACCTGCCGACATCAGCATAAATGCGATAAAAAGCGGAATCGGCTTATAATTGACCAGACGGGCTAACTTCATACAGAGCCATTGGAAAAAGCCTGCCTTAGCCATTCCCTCCACCATTACCATCATACCTGCAATAAAGATAATGGTTGCCCAGTTAATCCCTGCGGAGGATTTCTCCGCAGCCCCTGCCGCATACCAGAATTCCGGTTTGAATATGGTTCCGATATTCAGCGTCTTCCAGACCGCTTCCATGCTGTGCATGCCCAGTCCAAAGACAAAAACCAGTGTAAACAAACCACATACCAACGTAATAACCTGCCGTTCTATTTTATCCATGACAATCAGGATAAACATTGCGACGAAAATGACAATTGCTAAAATCTGTGCCATCATTTTCTCTTCCTCCTGCATTTCAGCCGCTTAAAACCAGTGGCATATTATTTGCCCTTATCATAGCACCCTGAAAGAGAAAAATATAGAGTCACACTGAACAACCTTTTTGGAAAATATTCAATTTTTTTGTTCAATTCTACCGCCTTTACTGCGCCTCAAGAACCATGGCCGAAATCCGGGGAACCTGGAGATACAGTTGATTATTCTCCACCCGGTACATCTTCGGTTCCAAAATATATCCTTCCTCGGTAGTTAACATAATCTGTTTCAATTCATGGCCGTTTAACAGTCCCAACCGGTCAACTGCCAGATTCAGTTCTACCTCTTCATAATTATTATTGAGAATCACAATCATTTTGTCATGGCGGTTAAAGCGGCCGTAAGCCACCAGCTTATGCGCGCCATGTAAAAAGATAACCGAGCCCCGCTTTAACACCTCGCGTTCCTTATGAATCTTGATCATATCCCGGTGGAACAGGATAAGCTCTTTGTCCTCCTTCGTCCAGGGATAGGTCCGGCGGTTATCCGGGTCAGTCCAGCCGCACAGTCCGGCCTCGTCTCCGTAATATATGGTTGGCGCTCCCGGCCAGGTCATCTGAAATACCACAGCCTCCCGCAGCACGCCCTTGTTCACATTCTCATTGGCCGCCTCCGGTCCTAAAGTATGCGTCCTCCCCACACGCCGGTTGGTCCGGGTTAAGAAACGGGAATGGTCATGATTGGAAAGCTCATTCATGGAAACCTCTAAGGATTGCTGGTGGAACCGGCTCATATGGTGTCTTAAAGCGCCGATAAAAGCGTCCGGATTTCCCAGCAAATCCCCCCGGAATTCGTCGGAATGTTTCTCCACGCCGGTCAGAAACCAGGTAATCGGCTCCATAAAAGCGTCGTAGTTCATAACCGTATCCCACTGGTCTCCCTGTAGCCAGTTGTATGGATCTCCATAATGCTCCGCCAAAATAATGGCGTTGGGATTGGCCTCCTTGACCACCTTCCGGAAATCCCGCCAGAACTTGTGGTTAAATTCCTCGGAATGGCCCAAATCCGCAGCCACGTCCAGCCGCCAGCCGTCCACATTAAAGGGCGGGGAAACCCATTTTTTCCCGATACGCAGAATATACTGATAAAGTTCCTCGGAACCCTCGTAATTAAGCTTAGGTAAAGTGTCATGCCCCCACCAGCCGTCGTAACTGGCGTTATAGGGCCAGGCATTCTCGTCAAAAAACTTGAAAAAGCTGTGGTAAGGACTGTCCGCAGCCGGATAAGCCCCCTTCTCATAACCCTTTTGGTTTTCATAAATCAGCTCCCGGTCCAGCCATTTATTAAAGGAACCGCAATGGTTAAACACGCCGTCTAAGATAATCTTCATGCCCCGGCGGTGAATCTCTTCCACCAACCGGCAGAACAGCTCGTTACTGGCCTCTAAATTGGCCTTATCCGTCACTCTGGTAATATAACGGGTGGAATTTTTGTTGACATTATCCCCCTCGGCAAGACATTTTCCCTCATCTTTTACAATTCTTCCAAAATGAGGGTCCACATAATCATAATCCTGTATATCATATTTGTGGTTGGAGGGCGAAACAAAAATGGGATTTAAATAAATGACGTCCACCCCTAAATCCTGAAGATAGTCGAGCTTGTTAATGACGCCCTGCAAATCTCCGCCATAGAAACAGCGGACGTCCATGGCGTCCGGATATTTTTCCCAGTCCGTAATTCTTCTGGACGTATCACCTATATAATAATATTCATTGTCCAGCACATCATTGGTGGTATCCCCATTGCAGAAACGGTCCACATAAATCTGGTAAATGACAGCCCCCTTGGCCCAGTCCGGCGTGGTAAAACCCGGCATAATGCTGAAATTATAGGTTGGGTTTACCTCCGTCTGCACCCCGATCTTATTGTAAAAGCACCAGGAATTGCCGGATATAATCTCAAAATAATATTCCACCTTCTCTTTCTGGATAGGCGGAATCTCAACAGAATAGTAATCAAACGCCTCATCAGACTCCGCAATCTTCATCTCATAGCGCACGCCGTCGCAAATGAGGATGACCTGATCCACATTGCCTGTGGCCGTCCTGAACTTAAGCGTTACCGCATCTCCCGGCATAGGCTCCGCCGGGATTCTATAGTCACCAGTCCCATCACAGAACAGCACATCAGAACGGAGCGCCGGCTTATTCTGAAAAAAATAGGTCTGTGCCTTCTGCGCCTTGGTAAAGTTTCTGAATGAATAACCCATAATCAACCTCCATGTCTGTGTTCTTCATTATTTTACATGATTCTTGACAATATATCAACTAAAAATGCATAGCAAAAAGGACAGCCAACCGTTCGACTGTCCTTTTCTGGAGAAGGTATTTTTTTGTTACTTATGGGGTGTAGCAAAAAAACTATATAATGTATTGGGGGGTTACAAGTATTATTATACGTATTTTCGGATGAAAGTGTTCACAAACAATTATTTTTTTTTCACATTCTTTTGTGCATTTAGCCGATAGAAAAATACAGATTCGTTTTCTCATCTTTATTTTTTGTCTATTTTGCACAAAATCTTGGTATTCATCATACACTTTCAACAATATATCCGTATTTTATCCCTCAAACAGGGACTCAAACTCCTCCCTGTCAATCCGCTCTTTTTCCAAAAGTCTGGCGGCACATTTATGAAGAATTTCTATATTCTCCTCTAAGACTGCCTTTGCCTGGACGTAGCACTCATCGATAATCCGTTTCACTTCCTTATCAATGGCGGCTGCGGTCTTTTCCCCTAACATCCGCTGATGCCCGATATCGCGCCCCACGAAGGTCTCTTCCTCATTATCGGTCTCATAATTAATCAGGCCTAATTTTTCTGACATACCGTATTCCACTACCATGGCCCTTGCCGCCTTGGTCGCCTCCTTGATATCCTGATAAGCGCCTGTGGTGATATCGTCCATAATCATTTCCTCGGCGATACGGCCGCCAAGACTTACCTTAATATCCTGTAAAATCTTATTCTTTGTGTTGAACACATTGTCATTCTCCGGTAAAGGCATGGTATATCCTGCCGCACCCTGCCCCGTAGGGATAATGGATACCGCATAGACCGGTCCGGTTCCCTCTAACACATGGAATAAAATGGCATGCCCCGATTCATGATACGCCGTAATCCTCCGCTCGGATTCCGGAACCACCCTGGATTTCCGCTCCGTACCGATTCCCACCTTGATAAAGGCTTTATCAATATCTTCTTTTATAATAAACTTCCGGTCGGATTTCGCCGCATTGATAGCGGATTCATTCATCAGATTTTCCAAATCCGCCCCGGCAAAGCCCGCCGTCGTTCTGGCAATCTCTCCAAGGTCAACCTCGTCGCTTAAAGACTTGTTCTTGGTATGGACTTTTAAAATATCCTCCCGGCCCTTTACATCCGGCTTGCCTACGGCAATCTTTCTGTCAAACCGCCCCGGACGCAGGATTGCGGGATCTAAAATATCAACCCGGTTGGTGGCCGCTAACACGATGATTCCCTCATTGACAGTAAAGCCGTCCATCTCCACTAACATCTGATTCAATGTCTGTTCCCGCTCGTCATGACCGCCGCCAAGGCCGGAACCTCTCCTTCTTGCAACGGCGTCAATCTCATCAATAAATATAATACAGGGGGAATTTTGCTTGGCTTCTGCAAACAAATCCCGGACGCGGGAAGCGCCCACACCTACAAACATCTCCACAAAATCCGAACCGGATATGGTAAAGAACGGCACATGGGCTTCCCCTGCCACCGCCTTGGCAAGCAGCGTCTTACCTGTTCCCGGAGGGCCCACCAATAAGATACCCTTAGGGATTCTCGCTCCTAAATCTACATATTTACCCGGATTCTTCAGGAAATCTACCACTTCCTCTAAATCCTCTTTCTCCTCCCGAAGACCTGCCACATCATCAAAGGTAATCTCATTATCTGCATCGGAAATCATTCTGGCCCGGCTTCTGCCAAAGTTCATCATGGCGCCCCCGCCGCTGCCGGCGCTCTGCATTCCCGCAAACATGATAAAAATAACCACAATCGCCACAAATCCCAACAGATAAGGCAGCATTTTCTCCAGAAAACTCGGCCGCACCACATCGCTCATCTGAAATTCCACTTCTAAATCATACTGCTCTACCAAATCATTGTATAACGCCTGAAACGCATTGACGTCAGACACAAAAAACCGGACAACAGAATGGTTTTTCATCGTCAGTTCCACCGTACCGGTAGGAATCTCGGCATTCTGCTGCACATAAATCCCGGTTACCGCTTCCGCCTTCATATCTTTTTCAAAGGCCGCCTCGGTATAAGACAAATCCACATTCTGGCTGCTGGTCTGAATCAGGGATACCACGCCGATGATCAAGGCAAACAATATTAAATAGGTAATCATGCTTCTTCTCACGTTCTTGTTCATTTTCTGCTCCTTCTTGTCACTTCTGATCTATCACTCCAATATATGGCAGATTCCGGTACTGCTGCGCATAATCCAAACCATACCCGACAACATATCGGTCGGGAATTACAAAACCGCAGTAATCCGGCTTAATCTCCACCTCCCGGCAGTCCGGTTTATCCAACAGTGTCACAATCTTAAGGCTTGCGGGGTTCCTGCCCTGCAAAAGTTTCTTCAAATGCATCAACGTATGGCCGGAATCAACAATATCCTCGACAATCAGTACCTCTTTGCCGTCAATATCCTCATCTAACTCTTTCTTTATTGTAATCTGCCCTGCTGACACCATACCGTCCCCGTAGGAGGATACCGTCATAAAGTCCATCGTTACCGGCACCGTCAGCCGCTTGGCCAGCTCGCAGGTAAAAAACACGCTGCCCTTTAATATGGCAATCAGATGAACTTCCTTTCCTGCATAATCAACGCTAATCTGCTTTGCCAGTTCACAAATCTTCGACTCAACCTCTTCTTCTGAAATCAATACCTCAATCTGCTTCATTACGTTACTCTCCTTCGTACGTCACCTTTAAAATATGCTTTGTCTCTTTTCTTATCTTAAAGTTTTCACATCGCCGTCCCCCAAGGACATAAAGCACTTCGTTCCCACAGGCCAGCACTAAAATGCGTTGCCGCTCATCCGCAGGAATCTGCATATCCAGCAAATATCTCGACAGCTTTTTTTTGTTGCCTACCGCATTAAAGATAAAATAATCCCCACTCCGGGCTGTTCTTATGCACAACGCATCTTTTATTGTATCACAATCAAACAATTTCGTATAGTTATTTTTGGAATTTCCGACATTCTTTAACATATTTTCATACTGCTCTCCGGTAAGCCCGCTTACAGGCTGGCAGCTAAGCCGCAGAGTTCTTCCCAAAGGCAGGGAGACTTTTTCTTCCTTTCCGCTCTTTTTTAATTTGTCCAGGGACAAAATAATTTCCTGAAAATCTGCAAATTCCCGCATCGGACTTTGCGTATCCGCTCCCCTAAAGCATTTCCTGATTATCAGATTTTCATACGATACAACCGCTTCAATTTCCTTTGGAAGCATAACTTTTTTTCCGCTTTGGCTCCCCAGCAATCCATAGACTGCCTCCACATGCTCTCTGGTAAACTCCTTTTTCCCCTGTCCTGCGCGTCCTAACAGTTCGTAAATGACGGCTTTGGCCACCAGCGCATCCTGCTCTGACAAAATCTGACGATCGGTCTGCCAAACGTACTCCTCCCGATTTTCAACATGCTCTTCCACATAATTCAAAGCAATTCTACAAAAGTATTTTTCATGCTCCCACATAATTCCAGCCAAATCTGCTATATGGGCTGCCGCACCGGCATGTACCTTTTCTAACGATGGCAATACCTCATTGCGCAGCCGGTTTCTGGAATATGTACTGTCCTGATTCGTGCTATCTTCCCGCCAGGCATACCCTTTGGCAGCTAACCACCCGACCAGTTCTGTCTTCTCACAACACAAAAGCGGACGAATCAAAGAAAAACGTCCGAACTTTGCTGTCCTCTCCGCCACCGGCCGGATACCGGCCATGCCGGACAAATCCGTCCCACGTATAATATGAAACAGTACGGTCTCTGCCTGGTCTCCCCGGTGATGCGCAGTGGCCAGTACAGTCGCTCCGACTTTTTCCATAATCTGATAAAAGCACTGATAACGATACTCCCTGCCCATTTCTTCCAGCGTTTTTTTCTGCGTGGCTGCCATTTCTTTCACCTTATCTTCAAAAAGGTAAAAAGGTATATCATTGTTATCGCAAAGAGCCTTTACATAGTCTGCATCTTCTGCCGCTTCCGTACGGATACCATGATTTACATGAACGGCATACAGACGCAGTCCGTACTCTTCTTTTATCGCACAAAATGCCAAAAGCATGGCCACAGAATCCGCTCCTCCGGAAATCCCCATAACCACGCCGTCTCCCCTGTTTAACATATGATGTTTCTCGATATAGCTTTTTATCCTGTCAATCATCCCTGCGCCTGCTTTCTCATTTGCTCTTTCATTTGCTCCCTCATTTACTCTCCCATACGCCGGTTACCAAAACGGTACTATCGTCTCTCATCCTGCCCCGCTGCATATTTTCCACATTTTCCATAATACGCTCTGCCATAACCTGAACGTTATTTGTTGCCACAGAACTAATTAAATCCGCCATATATGTTTCCTTGTTCTCAAATATAATACTGTCCAATACCCCATCGCTTACCATAATAACGATATCCCCATCATATAACCTTCTTGAACAGGTGTCAAATTCTATCTGTTCTAATACGCCCACCGGAAGAGAGGTAGATCTTATACATTCTACCCGGTCCTTGCGCTTGATAAACGTCGTGGATGCGCCAAGTTTAATAAAATCCGCCGTTCCCGTATACAAATCAATCATAATCAAATCCAATGTGGAACTTATACTGCCATCCGCTAAAAAACTGATGAAAGAATTTAACAGTTCGATAGCCAATTCCCTGGTAAACCCCGCAGATAAAAGCTGTTCTAAAAGTTCTACCACCTGGCCGCTTTTGAGATAAGCGCTTTCCCCGCTGCCCATGCCGTCAGACAGCATCAGCACCGCCTTTTGCACATCCACCTTGGTCACTGAAAAATTATCCCCACAGAGACTTTCTCCCTGCCGGTTTTTTCTCACCACTCCGGTTGTAAGCATAAACCGCCCTTCCTCTACAAAGGAAAAGCGGCTCTCTTTTGCCGTTACCACATCATCTCCCCGGTCAACGCAGACCATGCGTTTAGACAAAAGCCGGCTAATCCGCTCTGCAAGCGTTTTTCCAGTGACCAGACGTTCCTTTTCTGTTGTACAGCTTATATATACTTCTATCCGGTCGTTTTTATCCTTTACCAGTATCGCTTTCGTCACAATAACCCCAATATGATACAGATTTTCAGAAACTCTTCCCTCAAAAAGTTCCGCCCGCACTGCGCGTTCCGTCAAATCATCCTGAAAAGAAGTAATAATTTCTCCTACCTGCCCTAATTGCCGCACAAAATTACGTCTCAACTCCGAAAGCCGGTTGCTTTGGGATTCCACAGCATTCAGCAGGGAAATTCCATCGCCGCTCAGATACATATTGCTCAACCCGTTGGGTATGGTAATATCCCGCTCATCTTCATGAAAGCGCAGGAGTCTCTCCATAGCAAGAAAAGCCTGTCCGAAATCCTCAATACGCCCTCTGGTGACCTCCTGAATTAAAATATCCTGCGTATATCCGGTCTTGCCATCTTTATACTGTGCCGTACGCTTTAATGCGGCGGCCGGTGTAAATAAAAACAATCCCACTGCAATCAGGACACTGATTAGCAGTTCCTGCTGCATCAAACTTGAATCATACAAAAAGCCCAGCAACAGATACCCGGCAAAAAAAGCCAGCAGTACACCGCCTTTCCCAAGTTCTTTCAGAATCACCATCATACCGGAGAGCAAAATCATAACCATAAGCCATTCTATATGATTGGTCAGAATTGCGAGGCAGAGACCCGCTATGCTTCCGGACGCAATACCTATACTGCTTTCAAACCTGTAGCTTGCATACAATACCAGATAAGCGCAGACAATAAATAACAAATTAATCGGCGCGGTTATGGCCGGGCACCCAAACAATGCGGCTGTAACAAGGGCAAAAATACCAATAAACCGTTCATTTGTGGCAAACATACGGCTTGTCCCCACACGCAGACCGGCAAATCCCTGTTCAAACACCAAAACGCCGCATATGGTAATTATCCCTTCCAGCAGAGACAAAACCAACACATTGTCCTTACCCGTAACCATATAGTCAAACGGCATGGAAAACGCCCACAACACCACGCCGGCAGCCATGGCAATCTGATAGTTACTTGAAAAAATTTTATTCCTGTCCGTCCGCTTCAGCATGATTAGCAGCGTCAACTGAATTAACCCATATTTTATCAGGGCCTCTCCCTGAAAACGGCTTGCCAGGCCAAGCATCAGCATCACAAACAGGCTCATGGAACTCCTGTCCTGAAGATAAGCCGCCGTAAAAAACGGCACAATAAAGGGATACATACCAAACAGCCTGCACCGGGCCACTAAGAACGCTAAAATATGTATCCCTGTTTTTTCTATTCGATATTGCATACTGCATCCCTCCTTAAATGGGATTCAGTATAGAGAACACCGCAAAAAAATTTTGTCAATATATCACGTAAAAATCCGCAACTTACGACATCCGGTTCATTTGTTATCCGGTTCAATTAAAATCTCGTCCGGATATACCAGCCCCAGCTTTTCCTTGGCGACTTCTTCCATATACCGCTTAGTCTGCATATATTTTTCCAGTTCCTCCAGTTCTTTTGTCCGTTGTTCCTCCGTCTTTAACTGTTTTTCCAAAGAGGCCCTGCGTTCCGCTAATTCCGCGCTCTGCCGCCTAAGCCCTATTGTCCGTATTCCCACGCAAATGCAGAATACCAGCACGATAAAAGCGATAAATGAGAATTTCTTTTTATTTTTTTTTCTTCTTTTTTTCCTTCTTTTTGTACTCAACGTTCTCTCACCCGTTTTCCAATCAGATCTCATCTTCCTCTAATTGCCATTTTAACCTGATATGCTATATTTTTCAATGTTTTTCTCACAAAATTGACCATAAAAACAAAAGGTTTCAATAAAATAACTTTCCCTTTGTTCCAACAAGGCAGCATTTTTTCCACAAAAAACAGAAACAACCGGCTGACAGTCAGGCTATACAGTAACACGCCGATAAACAGGCCAAAAAAGGCATATCCCCGCAGCGCCCCCCGGTTAAAGACAAACAGCGTTTTGAACACTGACCAGCCGGTAAATATCCAGTAGAGTAAATCTTCCAAATCGACCATCCAGTCCCAATGCTTAAACAGTCTCCGCACTACCCTTATTACATCATATATAAACGCAAGGCACATGCCCAGCAGAAAACATATCGCAAAAAGCTGCACCTCGTCATAGATTAAATCCGCCATATTACCACCTACTTAAACAGGCGGTTCAGCAACCCATTTTCACCTTTTATCCCCGGTTTCATATCCGAATAGGTCATGGAATCCACCCTTCCATCAACCTCCACCTCCCCTTTTTCAAGGGTAAGTTTCGTCACATTTAAATCCGTCCCCTTAATCATCAGCATTCCCTGCTCCGTCTCCAGTAATACCTCATTCGGATCAAAAGAAATTACTGCGTTCACGCCTGTAACCACCCCGGCTTCTCTATTATTCAGCGTAATTTTGTGTTCCCTGCCATTATTATGTACCGCTTCCATAAAAACCACCCTTCCTGCCATAGCATAACTGTTTATAATCCTATCTTATGACAGGCAGTCCGAAAAAATACCGTCTTGTTTTATCGGAATAGCAGTATATTCTATAGATAGCGAAACATTTCTTTTGCCTCTTCTTTTTTTGTTGAGTCCATGATCTGCGTGACCTCTACGGCAACCTGCCTGTTGCCAAATTCAATCTCAATTTTATCCCCAACCTTAATATCTACAGAAGCCTTGGCCACTTTGCCGTTCACCATAACCCGCCCTGCATTGCATGCCTCGTTAGCGACAGTTCTTCGCTTTATTAATCTGGACACTTTCAAATATTTGTCTAGTCGCATATGTTCTCCCTTCCGGCCGCCCGCATCAGGCAGCCCAAAACAAGCTGTAAAACAGACGGATAAACAACAAAAGAGCCGCTGCAAACGCAACAGCTCTCTTCGCTTCCTATCAGTTTACAATTATTTGTTCACTGCATCCTTTAAAGCCTTACCAGCTTTGAACTTAGGTGCCTTAGAAGCAGCAATCTTCATAGACTTACCAGTTCTTGGGTTTCTTCCCTCTCTTGCAGGTCTGTCAACTACTTCAAATGTACCGAATCCAACTAACTGGATCTTCTCGCCCTTTGTCAGCTCGTCTGTTACCACATCAGTGAAAGCCTTTAAAGCCTTCTCAGCATCTTTCTTAGATAATTCAGTCTTTTCAGCAATTGCTGCAACTAATTCTGTTTTGTTCATAGGAATAGTTCCTCCTCTTAAAAATAATAGTATTGCTTTGTATCCTTGCCAAAATAAGGCAAGTCCTAAGAGTAGTTATACTCGTTTACCCCCTGTTTGTCAAGCAAATACCTATATTCTTCGCTTTTTTGTATAAAATAGTAGAAATTTCCAAGGGAATTTTAGGCAAAATCTATTCAATTTGTCGAACCTGTATACTATTTTCTACATTTTATCCCAATGTGTTTGTGCAAATTGCCTTATTTTTTATTTTTTTCGACAAACCTGCCTTCCTCTCTTTTCCCAGCCTTTCTTCAACCTTCCATCTGTTTACCTAAAAAGTTAGCTGCAATGACAGCCGCCTTGCGCTCTGTCTCCGTAAGCGGATTCTTCCCATCTTTATTCAAAATAATGACGGAACCGATTGCATCTCCTTCGCAGATAATGGTCTGCACAATCTCTCCCTCATAAACATCATCATTTTCCCCGGTAATCTGAATAAACTTTTTCTCACCCTTCTTTGCCATAATGGCCTCCCGGTCATTAATCGCTTCCTCTAACTCCTTATGCAGCGGCTTGCCGATTAATTCCTTTTTGGGCATACCGGAAACGGCAATAATCTGGTCCCTGTCGGTCACACAGACCGGACAGCCAAGAATCTGGGCTGTGGCGTCCACATATTCCTGTGCAAAGCTACTCAGTTCTCCAATCGGAGAATATTTTTTCAAAACAATCTCTCCATCTTTATCCGTAAAGATTTCCAGCGGATCGCCCTCCCGAATCCGAAGGGTTCTCCGGATTTCCTTTGGCACTACAATACGTCCTAACTCGTCTATTCGGCGTACAATACCTGTTGCTTTCATGAATCATTCCTCCATTTAACGTAATTATTTCTAAGCTAACAATAGTATTTGTCAAATGAAAGAATGTATACGCAGATTCTGCAATTTTTTACATAAGCTCATCTTCTGAAAAAATCTGAAGGACTCTGGCAGGCAGTTCCTTAAGGCTGTCAATCTTTAAAACCCGCTCTGAAATGCTTCCAAAGCCGTAAGCTGCATGGATAAACCGCACGCCTGCTTTTTTGCTGGCGTCATAGTCGCCCTGTATATCTCCCACATATATTGCATCATTTAAACCGTTTCGCCTTACGATATTGATTATATTGTCACTTTTTTCCAATCCATTATTGCCATAACACTCAATATCCTGAAAATATTTCTCATATTTATAATAAGTAAGAAAGGCTTCAATATATCCGCTCTGACAATTACTGACAATATATAAAGGATACGTTTCATACAGCGTCTGAAGGGCAGGTTCTAACCCCTCATATAGAATCCCCCCATGTTTTGCAAGCCATGCATTCTCCGCCTGACAGCATTTTTGCAAAAGCTCCATTCTCTCCGACTCTAAAAGCTCCGGGAACAGCGCCGCCGCCAGCTTATCCATGGTCAGTCCCATAACCTGCTGGATATCCTGCGCCGTCACCACCTTTTTTCCCTTATAATAATCCGACACGACCTCCGCCCATGACGCCGCTACTGCCTGCGCCGAATCCCACAACGTACCGTCCATGTCAAAAATAATTCCCCGCTTTTTCATCCTGCTCCTCCTACGCATCTTATTCACCGGCTTTCCCATTCCAACGCCTTTTCTTATCCTTTATCTTTTTTTGCACCCCGTCCCACACCAGGGAAAACAGCAAAGCCGCGCTAAAAATCCCTGTGACAAAAACCGGAATCCCGACAAATGCGCTGATTTTCCGGGGATACATCTCCAATTTCACAATATCCAAAAATAACACATGGCAGAGATAAATCGTAAAACTATGACGGGAAATAAAATCTATGCCGGCCTTTACCCTGTCTCCATACTGCCTGTCAGATTTTTTGAGCACAGCCGTAAACAGCATAACTCCGCCTAAGGCAATCCATATATTCCGGTACTCAAAAAAATGTTCTACATGAGCGCCTCTGCTCCATGAGGCAAAGAATGTCTCGCCGATGGCGATAAAAAGACAGACTGCCGACAACAGGCCGCAGCTTTTTGCCTTAAGCGGCACATGTTCCAAATTCTGCTTCACCAGATACCCCATGACAAAATACCCCAGATAACAGGCGTCCCCCACGATCGGAACCGGATAGCGCACATTTACATGCAGCATTTCCAACAGTTCATTTACGCATAAAAATCCCGCCCACAGCAATGCAAAGTATGGATATAACGATTTCGGCATATGGTCGAACATACTTTGTAGAAACGGCAGAACCAAATAAATGCCAATCAGCACATACAGATACCACAGGTGTAATTTTACAGGGCGATCCAAAATCTGCCGGAACGAGTACTCTGTACCGCGATAATAAGCATTCCATACCAGATAGATCCCGCTCCACAAAATGAGCGTCCCTGACATCTGAAGGGTTCTCTTTAAGCATTTCTTCAGTGAAACCGGCTCCGGTATCAAAAGACTGCCGCTAATCATAAAAAACACAGGCACAGCCGTTCTTGCAACGCCGTTTACCATCAGAGAAAATACATACGAGGCCATAGATATTTCACCATAACCCCGGCTGTAATAATTGGCCACGTGTATACAGACAACAAAAAAGCAGGAGACTACGCGCAGACATTCTATATTGTAGTCCCTCTTTTGGTTTTTCCCGTTCTTCTGTTCCCCTGCTGCCTGATGTATTCCTTCCATAATAAACGATATACGCCTCTCGCTTTCATTCATATCATTTCCCGCAAAAATGCATATATAGTTTAACAGATAATTCCAAATTAGGAAACACCCAGATTGGAAAAAGCCTTCTGTACCGGTTTGGCAAGCGCTGCCGCCGCCAAACACTTGACAAAATCAAGGGGAATATAAGGAAGGAAACCCGTCATAAAGGCCGTTTTCCATGTCATGTCCGCCGCCAGCTTCATCCAGACAAACCCAATTCCATTGATTACCGGCATTCCAACAAAAACGGTAACGAGCAGATACCGCCGGAAATTATATTTGCTCCCCCGCAAAAAACCGATTAGCAGCACTGCTGCCATAAAGGCGGCAAAATAACCCCCGGCAGGGCCGAACATTTTACCCGGTCCGGCGGGACCGCCATACACCGGAGCTCCTACAACACCTAATATCCAATAACAAAGCATCGTGATAAAGGACTCCATAGGCGTCAGGACCAGGGCAATGAGATTCACTGCCAATGTCTGTCCGGTAATGGCCCCTACCGAAAAGGGCAGGGGAATCCTCAAATACGAAGCAGCGCATATAAACGCCACCATAAATCCTATCTTTGTCATCTGCGCAGTGGATAACTTTTGTGTCTTGTTCATCGCAATACTCCTTTGTCGTTCATTCTATTGTCAACCAATACTAAAAATACAGTTTACAATATATGGAGTATATCCGATTTATTCCCATTTGTCAACCATGCTAGCACATTCAAGTTGACATTCTGCTTTCCGGCAAATTTATGCAGCGGCACGATGAACGACGATACGCAGACAATTTGCCATATATTTTACTTTCCGGCAAATTTATGTAACGGCGCGACCTGCCTATACAGATGATTTGTCTCCATATGCAAAGCCGCGCCTATCCCGCTTAGTCATCCTGACTGGTATTTTCCATGAAACGCTCCATCTCTTCTCCACAGGAAAACTGCTCTAAATGATCCAGTGTTGCCTGAACATCGACCTCATTTTCGCTGTTAAGCAATTTCTCAAAGTGTTTCTTTCTGCTGTTATGGGCGGAGGCTTCTATTCCCAGTCCGGCATTGGCTATCGCAGGACTATAAAAATCTCCTACACCATTCATTCTATCCCTCCTTAAGCAGGATATATGTAGTATGTGCAGAATTTTTTTTGCAAATCTGGCAAAATCCACCGAAAACACAATTACATAACAATAAAAATAACGCTAAAAATTGAAAAAAACGCTTGCAATTCCCCTCCAATACGTATATAATTGAATAGTTGTATCGGGGCGTGGCTCAGCTTGGTAGAGCGCTTGGTTCGGGACTAAGAGGTCGCAGGTTCAAATCCTGTCGCCCCGATTACATAATGTTTCTTTTATTCTTACAGAATCTCTTATCACTAATTGCCCATGAACAACAGAAGTTCCCTTTCGATATTTTTTACATTGCGCGCGTTGTTCCACTATATGAATACACTGATCTATCATTTCCTCTATATTCATGCGGTAAGTGGTCAATCCAATACGGGGAAAGATATACTCTGTATAATCCCCGCAGCCAACCACGCCGACGTCTTCCGGCACAGAATAGCCCTTTTTTTCCAAAGCATCGACCAAACGATATGCAATGTCGTCGCTACAGCAAACAAAGGCTTCCGGCATATCAACAGGAAGCGTCAATGCAATTCTTTTTCCCGTAGCGTCTCTATCCTGAAGCCACCACTCTTTGTTGATTGTCTGATTCTTTAACATCATATATTTAATATGGCCAAGAAAGCATTCCTGCCACTTCCGCATATACAGATAGTTTCCTACAAATCCGATTCGCTTATACCCACATTTTACTAAATAACGGGTAAGCAAAAAACCACAGTTTTCGTTGTCGCCGACTATACAATCCACATCGAATTTTTCCTTTTGAAAATCAAAGAAAAGCACATCTTTTCCGGTCTGGACCAACATGTCCAGAAATAGCGTTTTCATCTCCCCGATTACAATAATCTGCGCAACGCTTTCTATTCGCATTACATTAGGCAATTCTCCAACACTTTCCATCTCACTGGGAATGATTTCAAGTATTCCAATATATCCTCTTTCTGACAATTTCATTAATATTTTAGGATATAGTTTAAAATAGAATGGATTATCCGCAAGAAATTTTTCAGAAATAATTATTGCCACATTCAACGTCAAATTATCACTAATTCCTCTTTTTCTTCTTGCAACATAACCCATCTTTTTAGCCACAGTAACAATTTTCTCTCTTAAAGATGCGCTGACTCCCTCCTTACCAGACAGTGCTTTAGATACCGTTACAATACTCACGCCCACTGCCGCTGCCACATCTTTCATCGTTACCCTTTTTGCACCCATATCTTCCGCCCCTTTTTTGAATCCGGAAACGCCATTTATTCTGAATTTTTTTTACCCTGTAAATTCTTTTTCCATCTGGCATTAAAATCATGCATGGTTTCATTAAAGGTCTTATCCTCCTGTCTGGCCGCCTCTATAAGCTGACGGTAACTATCAAAATCCGTATCTCCCCAACTTTGATAAACCAACAGACTGGCGTTTTCAAAATTTGCCAAAAAATCCGGCAGGGAATCTTTTTTCCTTATAGAAATGGCATTCTCACTTTTAGCATATCCGGAAGACTTTAGCATATAATCAATCCATGCTTTTGCCATATCCTTATTTTCACTGTTTTTATTTATTGCATAGCAATATTCCAGCGTAGTTGCAGCACACTGCATCTCTGCATGATAGGGAAAAGGCATATATCCAATATCATCAGGATTCGGCGCCGCCTCTCTTATTGCCGCAATTTCCTTCCATTCCACCGGAACACAGCCAATCTCACCATTATTTAACTTCTCCCGAACCTGTTTCCAGCCCAAAGAAGTATTCCCCTCTTCTGTCAAATCCTTTTTCACAACATCATATAACAGTCTGCAAACATCATAAGCCGGTTTACCCTTAGAAAAAGGCTGCTGCTCTATTGTCATCTGCTCATTAAATGCATCTTGGACATCCGCGGCCGACATTGCCTTTAATGCCTGCGCCTGACCAATGGCCTGCATCTGCCACCACGCCAGACTGGCATTTCTTTCTTGGCCGATAAACATGGGAACCACGTCCGGCGATGAAGCCTTAATCGCTTTAAGGCATTTTATCATCTCTTCCGGGGACTGGGGCAACTCTATAATTCCCGCCTTTTCAAAAACTTTTTTATTATATGCAATTCCCTGGGGCATTGCATACTGGGGTAATCCATATACCACTCCATCACACTCAGCAACATAAAGATATTTTTCATCATAAATTTCCGAAAGTTCTTCTACCGTACCCAATGGGTCAAAATATGCAGAAAGTTCCTCTTTCTCTATTCCCTTAGGAATTAATAAAACATCTCCGCCATCTCCCTGTTTCAGTTCTTCTGACACATCCATGTCATAATCCGAATAAGATTTAAACACAATCTCCGTCTCCGGATTATCCTGTTCAAAAATTGCCTTATATTCTGCAAATTTGGTCTTAACCATATCTGCACGATCCGTATAAACCACTAAAGGTCCAATATCCTTTTCCGATTCCGCTTCCTCTGTCTCTTCTTTTTTCTGCGTCTGGCCGCTTTTTCCCGCATTTTTATTTCCGCATCCGGTCAGTATCATGGCAAATAACGCCATTGATATCAAGCTAAACCACATTTTCTTCAATCTCATCGCAAGCCTCTCCTTATCATAAAAAGGGGACCACTGCTCGAAAACTCTCCTTTTTCCAACAATAGTCCCCATTATAGTGAGCTATATATCGCTAACCTTATGCTTTACCAACGGAGCCGAATAATTCCATCTTCTCCTTAACGGTTGCCTTGATTGCCTCTGCGCCAGGAGCTAACAGCTTACGCGGATCGAAGCCCTTGCCCTCTAAATCCTTGCCTGCCTCAATATACTTACGGGTTGCATCGGCAAAGGAAAGCTGACACTCTGTATTCACGTTAATCTTGGCAACGCCCAGAGAGATTGCTTTCTTAATCATATCCTCAGGAATACCTGTACCTCCATGCAATACCAACGGCATATCTCCGGTCTTAGCGCTGATTGCCTCTAATGTCTCAAAGCTTAAGCCTGCCCAGTTCTCCGGATACTTACCATGAATGTTACCGATACCTGCAGCCAACATAGTTACTCCTAAGTCAGCTACCATCTTACACTCATCCGGATCTGCGCACTCGCCGGTACCGACAACGCCGTCTTCCTCACCGCCGATAGCGCCAACCTCTGCCTCTAAAGAAAGTCCCTTCTCATTACAGATTGCAACCAATTCCTTGGTCTTTGCAATATTCTCCTCAATGGGGTAATGGGAACCATCAAACATAATAGAAGAAAAACCGGCCTCGATACAAGCTTTAGCGCCTTCATAAGTACCATGGTCTAAGTGAAGGGCTACCGGAACAGTAATTCCTAAACTGTCCACCATAGCGTCTACCATAGCTGCAACCGTCTTAAATCCGGTCATATACTTACCGGCTCCCTCTGAAACGCCTAAGATTACCGGGCTGTTCAGTTCCTGCGCCGTCAACAGGATAGACTTTGTCCACTCCAGATTGTTGATGTTGAACTGTCCAACTGCGTACTTGCCGGCCTTTGCTTTTGTTAACATTTCTTTTGCTGAAACTAACATGTATTATTCCTCCGTCTTCTTTATAATATTGCAGGCAGAAAAACCGCCCGCATAGCTAATCTAACTATACCATAATTGTACCCAAAATTAAAGAAAAATTTTCCATACATTAATTAAAATACTGGTTTGTCATTTGTTGTCATCTTTCTGTGCCTCACACTTTTTCTCCCATTCCCACGCATCTTTGCACATAGCGTCCAAATCTTCCTCTGCTTTCCAGCCTAACAATCGCTCCGCCTTGGAAGGATCCGCATAGCACTCTGCAATATCCCCGGCCCGTCTTGGGGCAATCTCATATGGCACCTTAATTCCATTTACCCGCTCAAACGCCTTAACGATTTCCAACACGCTATATCCATTGCCGGTTCCCAGATTGATTACCTCGGCGCCCTTATGGGAGATGGCATATTCCACCGCCTTGATATGTCCCCTGGCAATATCCACCACATGGATATAATCCCGGACCCCGGTTCCGTCAGGCGTGTCATAGTCGTCGCCGAAAATATTTAGATGCGGCCGCACTCCGGACGCCACCTGCGTAATATAGGGCATCAGGTTATTGGGTACCCCGTTGGGCCGCTCCCCAATCAGCGCGGACTTATGCGCGCCAATGGGATTAAAATATCTTAAAATAACCGCTGACATATCCTTCTCGGCATAGCATACATCCTGTATAATCTGCTCCGACATATATTTGGTCCAACCGTAAGGATTCGTGCAGCCTGTCGGCATCCCCTCCACTAAGGGAACCTTCTCCGGCACGCCGTATACCGTAGCGGAAGAGCTGAAAATTAAATTATGCACCCCATGGGTTTTCATGGCTTCCATCACCGTAATCAGGGAATCCAAATCATTGCGGTAATACATCAGCGGCTTCTCCACAGATTCTCCCACCGCCTTATAGCTGGCAAAGTGCAGCACCGCCTCGATGGGATACTTAGAAAACATTGCATCCACCTTTACCGGATCGCAGACGTCGATCTCCTCTAAGGCCGGCCTGGCGCCTGTAATCTGTTCAATGGCATCTAACACCTCCGGCCTGCTGTTATAAAAATTATCGGCTATCAGCACCTCATAGCCCGCCTCAATCAGCTCCACTGCCGTATGGGAACCGATATATCCGGCTCCGCCCGTCAACAAAATCATATCTGAATCCTCCCTGCTGTTCATTCATGCCCGATTGCAAACTTCCTGTAAGTTTGTAAGCAATTCACCATAAGTCCGCCTTTACTTCCTACCACAGGCTTTCCCCGTATACGCCGTCAGCGACCAACTGCCGGAAAGCCTTTACCACGCTCTCCTTATCTTCTACATAGGTAACGCCAAACCAGCGGTCTGAAGAAGACAGGACTTTCACCTGAACCTGTTCTTTTTCCAATAATTCACCTACAATGGTAGGCAGCAGATATTCTGCCTTGACGTCGCCCGGCTTTACCTGTTGTAAAAATTCCACAAATTTATCCTGCAAAATATCGATAAATTCCGGGGTAACGCCCCACATATTCATAGAGACCAAAGTGTCGTCGGATAAGTCTACGCCCTCCTCGCTGCTGTAGGTTCCGTCCGCATTACGGGAAATCTCGTGGGTTTCCTTAATCGCAATCAGATTATTATCTGCATCCATACGGCTGACGCCGCGGGTTACGGTTCCATTCTCGCTTAGGGTATTCACCAGTTGGAAGCCGGCCATACAATACTGTCTCCGGGTGTCCTGATGCTTCGACAAAAATTTGAACATTTTTACAAAGGCTTCCCTGCCATAATAATCATCTGCATTGATAACCGCAAAGGGAACATCCAAAATCCCCCGGCAGGCAAGTACGGCCTGTCCGGTTCCCCATGGCTTGGTTCTGTCCGGCGGACAGGTAAAGCCTTCCGGCAGGTCATTCTTATCCTGAAATACATACTCTACCGGACATACCCTTTCTATCCGCTGCCCAATCACTTCTTTAAATTCCTTTTCAATATCCTTCCGTATGATAAATATTACCTTTGTAAATCCTGCCTCTAAGGCGTCGTGTATGGAATAATCAATAATAATCTCTCCCTTGGGTCCCACCTTCTGCAACTGCTTGATTCCTGCGCCATAACGGGAACCAATGCCAGC
Organism: uncultured Lachnospiraceae bacterium; assembly: GCA_947625015.1. Lineage (GTDB taxonomy): Bacteria > Bacillota > Clostridia > Lachnospirales > Lachnospiraceae > CAG-590. Next base: position 45,687 of record CANQMR010000019.1, read on the forward strand.
AGCCATAATGACAAGTGCAATACCGCCCATTTACAACCTCCTTATCTTTTTTACGTGATTTGTCTCATATTTCTTTATAAAATAAACATTATCTTGTGATTTTATGCATTTTTTAGTCTTCCCTAGAATACCATATCTGTAGAAATTTGTAAAATAAAAAACTGTCTGTTCCTTAAAGTGACCTCATCCCTTCAAAGTCAGACAGCTTCCCGTTTTTGTCTATAAAATATTTGCCTGCAAAGCACTCCCAAAAATATTCCGGCAAAAATGCCTATAACATTTAACCCCATTTCTCCAAAATCACAATGTCTGCCGGCAATAAACAGCTTCCCGACTTCAGAAAGCACAGCCAGCGCGACGCCTGAACATAGGGATAAGCCGGTAATCATCAGCGTTGTGTCTGCCCATGCAGATAACACAGCCATACTGATCATACCATAGCAAAAGAACAGGCCAAAATGAGCGGCAAGGCGGAACCTCCCATCCCACAGCACCAAGGTTTCCCAATCAGGCTCGCCTCTCATCAAGAAATTCAGTATATCTTTTGTAAACGCCATACTGGTATTCGCCGTATCCTGTCCATTCTGATAGGAAAGATACAATACCAGAACAATCCAGCCAATTAAAATTATAATGGAAATCAACTTTTTCATATTAAACCGCATACATTTCTTTATCAGGTTACTTAAACAGCTGCCGGAATCCCATATATACCGCTACCAGCATGACGGAAAGGAGAATAACAATCGCTGCATTTTTGTATGTGGTCTCCCATTCCGGTCTGTACCAGGTAATTGCGCCGTTTACTGCTGTTTCCTGATTTTCCTGTATCCCTTCATTCTCTGCCATAGTCTCAGTTTCAGTGGTTTGGGCTTCTTCTTTCTGTACCGATTCCGCCGCTGTATTTTGGCTGTCCGTTTCGCCGTCATCTGTACCTAAAGCCGCTTTCCCGTCTGCGTTCCCCCCTGATGAAGCCGTCTGCTCCGTTGTCTTTTCTGTTACAGCTTCTATCTCTGTGGTGGTCTCTGTTACAGCCTCCGAGGTCTCGGAAGACGTCTGTTCCGTTCTGGTAATTCCCAGTTCCTCATCAAATTTACCATTCAGATAATCCTGATACGCCTGACTGGCGCCTCCCATATCCGGAGAGTACCCATGGGCGGAAAGCCACGCCTTCGCCTGCGCTTTTTCCTCCTCCGTATATGCATATGATGTGTTCCCTGCGCTTAAACATAATGCAATAAACATACATACCATAACGACTATACATCGGATATTCTTTTTCATCTCATCACTCTTTCCACACATTCATAAACTGTATCTTTTACAAGCCATACTTCTTCAAAATCGCCCACAAATAGCTGGCGCCAAAGACCTTTAATTTCTTAGGTCCATAATCGGTTATCCCTGCCTCCTTCAGCTTCAGGGCTTCCGCCACTGCCATCTCCACAGAGGAACGGATAATGGATTTGGATTTCTCTTTCCTGTCCACAAAAATCTCGTTACCCTTTACATGGTAGGAAAAATCCAAACCCTTATAAGTCTTAAAAACCTCGCCTTCCGATGCGACAATCCAGGCCCAAACCTGGTCCGCCACCTGTTTTTTCTCATCTAAATTCTGCTTATCTTCCGCCATACGCCTACCTCAATACATAATTATCCCGCAACCGCATCCAACGCCTGTGACAAATCGGCAATCAAGTCTTCCTTATCCTCTAAGCCGCAGGAAATGCGAATCAGTCCTGCCGGTACTCCGGCTGCCTTTAACTGCTCATCATTCATCTGCCTGTGCGTAGACGTCGCCGGATTCAGGCAGCAGGTTCTTGCGTCTGCAACATGAGTCTCAATGGCCGCTAACTTCAGCTTTTTCATAAATGCCTCTGCCGCCGCCTTTCCTCCCTTTAATTCAAAGGAAACCACGCCGCAGCCCCCTTTGGGAAGATATTTTTGCGCCCTCTCATAATATTGGTCTGTCTTCAGTCCGGGATAGTTGACACATTCCACCTTGGGATGGGCGGCCAGAAATTCCGCCACCGCCTGACCGTTCTCCACATGCTTTGGCATTCTTACATGAAGGGATTCCAGACCAAGATTTAAATAAAAAGCATGCTGGGGAGACTGGATACAGCCTAAGTCGCGCATAAGCTGTGATGTCGCCTTGGTAATATAGGCTCCCTCTTTTCCAAATTTCTCTGCATACACAATTCCATGGTAGGATTCATCCGGCGTACACAGTCCCGGATATTTATCGGCATGGGCCATCCAGTCAAATCTGCCGGAATCTACAATCGCACCGCCCACAGCTGCGCCATGGCCATCCATATATTTGGTGGTGGAATGGGTTACAATATCCGCTCCCCACTCGATCGGACGGCAGTTTACCGGCGTTGGAAATGTATTGTCCACAATCAGGGGAACGCCATGGGCATGGGCAGCATTGGCAAACCGCTCAATATCCAGCACCGTAAGCGCCGGATTGGCTATGGTCTCTCCAAATACAGCTCTCGTATTATCTTGAAACGCCGCCTCTAACTCCTCGTTGGTACAATCCGGAGACACAAAAGTTACGTCAATGCCCATCTTTGCCATGGTAACGGAAATCAGGTTATAGGTCCCCCCGTATATGGAGGAGGAAGACACAATATGGCTGCCCGCCTCGCAGATATTAAAAAGCGCCATAAAATTCGCCGCCTGCCCGGAGGAGGTAAGCATTGCCGCGCTTCCTCCCTCTAAGGCCGCAATCTTGGCCGCCACCATATCGTTGGTAGGGTTTTGCAGCCGGGTATAAAAATAACCGGACGCCTCTAAATCAAAAAGTTTCCCCATATCCTCGCTGGTCTCATAGCGATAGGTTGTGGACTGGATAATGGGAATCTGTCGTGGTTCCCCGTTGCCCGGCGTATAACCGGCCTGTACACATTCTGTTCCAATTGAATACTGACTCATGATAATTCCTCTCTTTGCATAATAAAGTATGTGTCAAATATGTTTTCAATTATATCATCTTCCATTGAATGTTTCAATTTACTCATTTTTATTACTTAAGACAATTTTCTTTCATTCGGTTTCACTCTCTGGATACAACTCCCCGTAAATCCTGTCGGCATCGTAATCCGGCGCGTATTTTTCCGCCACCTCGCAGATGTGTTGAATGTACTCAATGTCATCTTCTTCTAATTCTTCCGCAATTATCCCGGCGGATTTATTCTTTGCCAACTTACGGCAGATTTGGGATATGATTTTCCGATTAGCGCCCTCACGTTTCCCTTCAGCTTTCCCTTCATCCTTGCCCTCATCTTTTGCTTCCTCAAGCTGTCTGCGGTATTCCGTTTCCCATGCATACTCTAAAACCTGTCCACCCATAAATTCGTCCACCCTTCCTTTCATTGTCGTGCTTTTGACGAATGCCTGACTGCTTACGTCCCACATTAACTGCAACAGCAGTACTTTGTCATATTCCCTTATCATATGCTCCTTCACCCGGCGGTTTAGTTCCTTCTCAATTGCCTCCAAATCCCTGCCAAGCAGTTCTTTCATGCGGTCTTCCGCCTTTGCCTTTTCTTTCTCATTTTCTATGCTGCCGTCCGTTTCTTCCGTTTTTTGCTCATACTTTAGTATATAATAAGGCAGCATCATATACAACTGTTTTTCAAAAATTTCCTTTAAGGAATAATCCGGATTTCTTATAATGGGAACCCGGTATACCGCCTCTTCCCCGCCCGGCAGAACCAGCTTATAAGTAAAATGCTCCGGGGTATTTCCGTTGCTTCGCAGGTAAAGCAAGGCAGAATTTTGCACCCGTACCACATAGTTTCCCATCTCTTCCCGCTCCACAAAGTTTACCGCATCCATCCAGTCGTACTCAAAAAGGCGGATGGCAATGTCTCCGTTCGGATTGCTCTCACACTCCAAATGATACCGCCTGTCCCCCACCTTAAACTTAGAATCCGGAAGCCGGTCCTTGATCCGAAAGCTGTTGAATATGCTGGTCTCTACATTGTACAGGTATTCCACATCATCTTCCATGCTGTAATGGGTTCCAAAGAACTCGTTCACCATGGGGATATTCCACTTCGGAACCCGGATGCCCATGGTCTTAAAAATATTGTCGTAAACATGCGGGTTGCCATCTGAGGCTTCCATGGCCTTCAAGCGTTCCCGCAGCCGTTCTTCATTCTCTATCCTTTTTTCCTGTGTCTTCTTATCCGTATGTGCGTCCTCCGTATCTGTATTTCATCTGCGCATCTGATAAGAAAATTCTACCGAAAATAGGGAAAATATGCAATTAAATCTCTATGAACTATTCTTATATTTTTATGAACTGTGCGTGTCATGGATTTCAAAATTTTGAACCGGGTGTCAAATTTATGAAATGCATTTAAAAGAAATGAAATTGGCGTCAGAAAGTTATGAAATAAATTTGGTAAATTCATGAAAAAACGGCTGCGCAAAATGCACAGCCGCTCTCACAATCAACACTATCAAATTCATTATTCTTTCAGTGCTTTATATATTTGTTCCACATCATAATCCGGGGCAAAGTCTTTTGCCGTTTCGTATATCCGCTGAATCGTACCTGGCTCCTCCTCCAGATTCTCGGCAATCACCTCAACGCTTTTGCCTTTCGCTATCTTCTTGCAAACCTGAGATATAAGAATATACATTCTGCCCAAGTCGATACCTTCACTTCTTCCCAGGGCCATTCCTTTCGCCTCTCCCAAGGCCATTCCTTTTGCCTCTCCTAAAGCCATTCCCTCTGCCAACGCTTCTTCTTTTATTCCCTGACTCAAATTACACATAAGGCTATAAACCTCCTTTTCCTTCTTCTCCATCGTTCCTATGTATTCATCCTCAATGATTCCCAGCCGCTGCTTAGCCGTTAACTGCTGGGAGAATAATGCGCCTAACAGCCGGTGCAGTTTCAATTCCTCTTCCTTATCAGGCAGCTCCTTAGAAAGCCCGATCATAACGATGTTTATCAAGTCCAGATTGCCCTTCCAGTTGCCATTGCCCAACAGCTTATCGCTGCTTAGATGGATATGCTCCAAGCTATTCTCCTCCTGGTTCATACAAATCCAAATGGAATAGGCAGGCTTCATGTCATTAAAATGCATCTCTGTAAAATCCCGTTCCTTCTGGGAAGAAATCAAGCGGCTGACATAAAAGACCGCCCGGTTAATGATGTCGTATCCGGTTGGCTCATCCTTCTGCGCCTCCACATTGACAATCATCTGTTTCAGGCCATCCCGCATCCGCACATAAAAGAGTACATCAAAGTAAATGACACCCTCGTTGAGCTCGGCATTCTCTGTATTCAGGCCGACAATCTTCTGGCCTTTTTCGTTGTTCCCGACAGCAAAACCCATCGCCCCTTTCGTGGCACCGTCACAGCCGGTAATCTCTTCCGATCCGGTTATGGCAATCTCATCCTCCACTCTTTGCAGGGCATTCGTCAATCCCGGTTCCAGCGGCGTCTTTCCGATGATCGGGTCCCCTTCAATCAGCGGCACAACCTCATCTATCGTCATGCCCTTAAATTCCTCCACTGCATAAATCAGTATACAGGCAAGAATTTTCTTGTTTCCCAAAAGTTCCTTCGCTGCCTTATCATACTGAATCTGCGCCTGGTACATTGTTATCGTATTTGCAAGTTCTGTTTCCAAACATTCCGCCTCCTTTGTATGCGGAGTACATACGGGCACATCGCAACAGAACTGCTTTGCCCACATTATACCCCAACCTGATTTGGTATTCAATAAAATTCGACGGATTGTAAAGCGCTTTCCTCTCCGGTTATTTATATTATAAATCCGGCAGCGCTGGTTGTAAAACTTGTGTTATAAGGAAATATGCTTGTATTACAAGTATTTTTCGTGGAGATTGTCATTGCATCTAACTTAGATGGTAATTTGGTTTTAACGTAAACATAGCAAAGCCCCTGCCGGTTGTTGACCAGCAGAGGCTTTTAAAAATAATCACTGTTGTAATTGTTGGGCTTCGTTATATTCGTTGAGGCTAGAGCCTACAACATTATCCTTTTCCATCTGCACCTCTATATGATAGGCACGCCGCCCGTTAATGGTGATACTTGCGTCCGCTAGTATCCGCTTTAATCAGTCATCCTGAAACTTCGCCCAGTTATACTCCACCGTACCGTCCGGCGAATAATCAGTGTCAATCAGGCCATTACAGCTTCTGTTTCATAAATTTATTACCCTAAGTGTAGCAGAAACAAAATGGTAAAAGCAATTAAATTTTTATGAGCTTTTCGTGTCACAGATTCCCAAATTTTGAACCGAGAGCCAAATTTATGAAATATATTCAAAAACTTTGACATTGGCATCAAAAAGTGATGAAATAAATTTCATAAAATCTTCTTTTACCAACGGATTGTAAAGCACTTCCCTCTCCGAATTAAACTAATTATAAATGCAGCAATATATAGTTAGTTGTATAACAGTTAATACAATAAAAATATGAAAAATAATATCTAATATTCCCTAATAATTCTTGTAGCTATTTTACAAACATAACTTTTCAAAATAAAATTCTATAGATAATTTAGTCAATATTTATAATTTCAAATAATTTTTCATGTTCCCGTACAACTCGATCTACAGAGAATCGCTCTCTTACTATTCTTTTTCCATTATTACCAAACAAATTTGCCAATTCATTATTATAAAATATTTGAAGCGAGGCTTTAACTATCTCTTTCACATTATCCTTTTCTACCAACAATCCATTAACACCATTCGCAATAAGATTCGGAATTGCATTCACATTAGTTGCTACAATTGGTTTACCAGCCCACATATATTCTGCCAATACCAAACCAAATCCCTCCCAACGAGATAAAAGCATAGCCTGGTCAAAAAGTGTGATGTATTCCATTGGATTATCCACCCAGCCTGTAATATGGACACAATCCTGCAAATTGAATTTTTCTATCATTTGAACAAGCCGTTCCCGCTCTTCCCCATCTCCTACCATCAAAAATTGTGCCTGCGGTATCTTTTTTTTAATCTGAACGGCAGCACGAAGCAGAATATCAGGTGCCTTCTGCTTTGTCAGTCTACCTACAAAACCAATCAGATATGAAGAGTCTGGAATATTTAAATCTGCTCTTGTTACGTTAAAATTTATTTTGTTTTTTTCATATTCTAATACATCAATGCCATTATAAATCACTTGTATTTTATCAGATGGGCAAATATGATTTTCAAGTGCAATCTGTTTTTCATAATTAGATATTGCAATAATTCGGTCTGTACAACCTGCCAGAAAACGTTCAACTATACAATAAAACATTTTCTTTAATTTTCCACATTCCATACTAAATGCCCATCCATGTGGATTATAGACTACTTTATTTTTTATAAAAAAATCAGCAGCCCGGCCGATTGCTCCGGCCTTGCTGCTGTGGCAGTAAATAATATCTGGTTTATATTTTATAATTAATCTATGTACTACCCATATTGCCTTTAAATCATAATAAAAATTAATTTCACGAATCATATCAACATTTTCAAAAGCAACAACCAAGTCTTCATATTCTTCCACATTATAATCATGGGAACACACCAGAATATTTTCATATTTTGTCGTATCAATATGCCGCAAAAACATCTGAATATACCGTTCCACTCCTCCGGAAGACTGAACAATATGCATAATTTTTTTCATTATGAACGCTCCTGTCGATTACATAATTTAAAGTCAAATGCTATAATATGTTCTTTTGCAATGGGATAATTCCATATAATATTCTTGCACTAACTAAAGAGCACACAACAAACACTATCCAGAAACCAAATATCGAAAATGGAAAATATCCTACCGTTAAAGGATTCCATCCCAGAAATTTATAGAAAAAATTAGTAAATACCGGATGTACTAAATACATACCAAAACATAGACGTTCAACATAAGTAACATATCTATCTCCCTTATCAATCTTTCTTTTTATTCCTCTAAATAAAGTAAATATAAATACAGCCATAAATGCAACAATAGGAGAATCATAATTCATCAATCCTATACTCTTTTGAGGAAAATTAAAATTCAGCACAACAATTACGGCAAACATCATAAGCACCATAATAAACCTTATTTGAGCATTAAACTTAATTTCATATTTATCCAAATACCAGCCTAATAATAAATAGAAAAGACCAAATGACGTAACCGGAATATAGAATCCAAAATGAAAATCAACAAAATGACCAACAAACGGTATGACAAAACTAAATATAAACATAATAATAAGAAAATATGTCTGTTCTTTCTTTGAAGAATTATTTACAAAGATTTTGACTACAGGTAAAATTGCATATAATCCTATTAGCATATACAAATACCATAAATGCCCCCACGTATTCCCGCTGACAACTGCAAAAAATGCAGAAGCTAACATAGATAATTTAAATGTCTTTTCTGTGGCAATTTGTTCCATAACAGAAAAAATCACACCAAACATAAAGAGAGCCAAGAGTATTCTTTTCATATACTTTTCAAAAATTATTTTATATGTTATTTGCTTGTTCTCATTTAACAACAAAGCTCCGGTAATCATAATAAATATTGGAACTGCCCACATACACAAATCTATTATTATTTCTAAAATGCTACGTTGTTTACTAGTTAAAACAAATTTTTCTTCATTGTTAGTTATTGTGTTACACGTATGCAATAAAATCACAAATAGTGTTGCAAGTATTCGCAATATCGAAATATCCCGTCTTCTGATGCGAACGTCCGTCATTTCATTACCCTCTTTTATAAAGCTTGGCTATTATTTTTTTATAAATATCAATAACTAACTGATTTTTCAGCAAAATTAATGACAAAAAATATAAAAAAAATGATAAAAACACTGTTAAACATACTCTTAAAAAAACAAACTTAATATTAAATTTCACTTGCAGAATGCATATTACTAAAACTGTTATGCTAGCCACACAATATTGCCAACATTCTATAAACATATTAAGAATAGGGAAAAATTTTTTAGCAAAAAACAAACACATAATGCACACTACACATTCAGCAATTAATGTTGCTATTGCAGCACCTAAATATGAATAATTAGGAATCAAAATAAAATTCAATATTATATTAACTACACAACCAAATATAATTGCACAAAACGGATATTTTTCTTTTCTTATTGGCATAAATATTTGATAAACCAAAAAATTATTAAGCGGGGAAAACAAAAGATTAATCCCTAATATCTGGGCGGTATTTTCTGCTGCATAATAACTGGAACCAGAAATAATATATATTAAATCTTTTGCCAAAAAAATCATTCCAATTGCTGATGGCACAGTGCACATAATAATAAAATGTATTGATTTTTTTACCAAACCTTCAAACTTTTCAAGCCCTACATTTCTAACGTAATATGATAATCGTGGTAAAACTACTGTATTTAAAGAACATACTATATTGACAATTATTTTATTTAATTTCGTAGCCGTATTATAAATACCCACATCATAATCTCCCTTTTCAAGTCCAATCATTAAAATATCCATATTCATATATATTGTCGATGCTATACTTAACCCAAATATTATACACATTGGTTTGATATATTTAATTAAATCCTTTATTTTTACTAAGTTGAAAGATACGGATATATATTTTCTTGCATAAAAAAAATTAAATATTCCTGACCCGGCAGTTGAAATTGCACTCAAAGCCACATAAATTGTTACATCATTCTCATCATGAACTAATAAAAATAATAAAATCAACGAAAATATTTGCACCATAACTGATCGTACAGTTATATACCGATAATCTTCTATAATATTAAAAAACCACTCCATACCAATACAAGAAAAAATAATGGAAAGACTACTAATAAATATTAAATAGCGATATCCAATTGATACTGGAGATATTAACAGAAAAAATAACAAAACATATGATAATAGCGTACTTATTAAATTCAAAAACATCATTTCAGATGTAAACTTAGTCAATTTTTTTATATCATCCCTTATTTTGGCTCCTTCCGAAATTGCATATGTATTAATTCCAAACGTTGCAATTAATTGAAAATAACTAACAATCGTTGCAACATAACTTGCTTTTCCCATACCCTCTACCAACAAAACTCTAGATGCATAAGGAAATGTAATTAAAGGAAAAACAATACTTGATATATTTTTTATTGCATTCATTATAAAATTGTAACTAATAGATTTATTTTTCATATTGAGCCTAAAAATTTTGCTTATTTTTGAGTTTATTCAACGGTAAAATATTTATTTTGTCTAAAATAATTCCTATACATATACACAAAAAAACTACCATTGTATATATAATCCCTGTATATTTGCACTTAAAAATTATCTTTTGAAAATAATAATACAAGAAAAAGGTATGTGATAACCATATATACACAGAATATTTTCCTATAAATTTTAAAATTTTTCTTAGTCTATCAAAACAAGATACATTCAAAATGCCTGTAATTCCTACTATGAAAAATGGCGCAAATAACCAATCCCATCGTGTATCCATAATATTAGGCGATACTATAATTCTTAAAAAAGTAATTATCACCGAAATTACAAAATACCACAAATGTTTCGCATTTTTAAATGTTTTTTCTATTAAATTTCCCCTGGCAAATAAATATCCTTCAAACATTATAAAAGTGTATATATTTAATTTTTTAATTAAGTAAAAAATAAACATTTTCATAGGAGAGAAAATCATGCATGTACAAATGCATAACATAATCCATCTATATTTAGGGTGGATTTTATATAAAACATCAAAAAATGGTAGACATATCAACATTTTTACATACTGTTTTACGTACCACCATTCATTATTATAACTATTTGAAAATCCAAAAAAATTCATCAAAAATTCTTTTATATTAAAATTAACTTTCCCAATTATAATACCTATTGAAATAAATAATATAAATACTTTCCAATATTTCAAAAAAAATTTAAAAATTTGAAAAATACAAATTTTTAAATTTTCAAATAACGTCTCAAAAATAGATTCTTTTCTAATAAATTTATGTGCTAAACCATATCCTGTGATAAAAGCATACAACCCAACACATAAATGACAATAGTTTGCAATAATTTGACTATTAGAAAAAATTGTAATATATGGATACTCTAAACGCTTGGGATCACACAATAAATGGTGATAGACTAACATCAAAACCGACACACCATATATGCATAAGCTATCCGATTTAGTAAATAGATCTTTTTCCTTCATTCCAGTTATATACCCTTAATAATCAAGTGCTCTTTTTATAGCCTCTAAATATCCGTATTTTACATCGTTATCCGGTTCTAAATAAGCTCCTTCACTCCACTCGTTCCAAGCAGTTATAAATAAAAAATCATTTTCTAATTTTTCGCTTCTCCTAATCTGCTCTTTTAGATAATAATAAAATTTAGCAGGAGAAGCATCACACATAACACTTCCCTTATGGCCCCATCTTGCAGATGTGTCCCAATCATTAAATGCTCCCAAAAATGTTTTTAATTTTGATTTAGTTGAGTTTTTTAAAATACATTTCCACACTCTATCATAGTTAAATTTTGATATATGGTTGTATATTTTTAGATTTAATACGTTATACTTAAAATGATACCAAAATCCATAATTTAACTTATTATTTCTTCGAAGCCCAAAAGTTGGTTGATATTCAAATTGAGCATCAAATCCTCCTTCATTTCCGGCTTTGATATCACCTTCATTTTTGAGGGTAGAAATATAATATATTCCTGACCAGCCCGCTTCTTTCGACAATTTATTCCAATATTTTTTCATTTCATCCCAACATTGTATATCAACGGCATTATATATCACTAAAATTGGTTTATTGTCTATTTTTATGTACCTATCATCTACAAAAAATCTATTCAAATACTTAAAATGTTTTAACCAATCTTCTTTATCCCCATATGTTTGCCGTATCAAAATTTTTTCGTCTTTTTTACCCGGAGCCTTAGTCCAAGTGTGATTAGCCCAGGAAAAACAAAAATGAGTATTAATATCTTTATTCTCTAATAAAATTTCCAAGGGTTTTTCCATTAATTGAACCCCCTCAAACCAATAATGATATATACAAAAACCATATATACCATAATCCTTAGCTAATTGAGCTTGCCAAACAAGAGTATCTTTATTCAATAAATTATAATAATTATTATTTAAAGGAATCCTTGGTTGCCGATGTTTAGGATACAAAGGAACTGCTCTCTTTAAATTGGTCCATTCTGTAAAACCCGGCTCCCACCACCTATTATTTTGTTCTATTTCATGGTATTGTGGTAAATACATTGCTAATAATTTAATCATCTTATTTCTTTCCTAATCTAAATAAATATTTTTTCCAACGAAATTGTAATGCTCCATTTTTTATATTTTGGCATATCTCTTTAATCCTCTGTATTCTCCTTGGAAAATATATAAAATTTTCTTGGCTATTTTGTACTATATATTCTATAGTTATATCTTTTTTATAAGATTCAAATTTATTGGGTACAATATAGTAATGCCCTATAACATTCTTGTCTTTTAACATTTCCCGTTTTTGTAAGTGAATATAGCACCATTCATCCTTGCACACTGTATTCTCTTCAATATAGTAGCGAAACAATTTTCCTCTATTCCATTCAAATACCTGGGGTGAATTTTTATTATTTCCATATACAAGTGTAAATCTATATTTATTACAATTAATATCAGCAAACACCGGCTTAGTCCAATATGACAATCCACAAACATCTAATATATGATTCCAAGTAAAAATCTCATCAAAATGGCAATTATATTTTGTTGTAAATGCATATCGATAATCTATAAAAGTCTCTGAATTTTGTATCAAAAATAACTGATTCATTTCGAGACAATTTTTATATAAAATAAAATGGCCCCTATCCAAGATTCGTTTATACATATCCAACTTATCATTTGTAATAAAATTACTTATGTCTCCCCATATCAAATCTGTATCACAATGTCCCCAGAATTCATATTCTTTTATATATTCATCAAATATATATCCATAAGCCGGTCTGTAATCACAAAGTTTATAAGGTTTACTCAACTCTATTTTAAGTTCAATTTTATCCTCTACCAGTTTTCGTATTTTTTCAAATGTGGTATAATAAACTGTAACATTTTGCGGATATTTAAAATCTCTTTTATCATCAGTGAAAATCAGCCAATCAAAATCTGTATTGTATCCGCAGGAATCTAAAAACAATTGAAAATAATTATTAAATTTTCCGAAATACGGTATTATAAACACGCACCTATTCATAAAAGACTTCCTCTAATATTAACAATCCAGAAGTATCCAATCTTTCTGCATAATGTCACATGGCACATTTTCTGCATACCATTTAGATGGAGAAATAACTATTTTATCTGGATTTTGTGACAAATACTGAGCCCACCAACTAAAGCTGCTATTGGATATAATAAAATGCTTACATTTTGACATAACATCTAAGGACATATAGTCTTTTGATTTTCCAGCATCAAAAATAACCGGATATTCAAAATCAAAAATTTCTCTTGCTTTATCTACTTCATCTGAAAACACAAAAAAACAACAGTCGGGTTGTAATTCTTTCATCCTTCTCATTGCTGCCTTATAATAATTTGCAGTACAAACTTGATGGACAGAATTATTTAAATAATCTCCTAACCTTATAGTTATACAAACTGAATTTGAATTGTTTATCTGGTTTATTAATTTTTTTTCAATATCTGTATGTTCTTCTTTCGGTACTAATTCTTTCAGAATACTTTCCCGTATAAAATCAAAAAAAACAGGACATTGAAAATAACCATCACAATATAATTGTTCTGGGATATTTAATGGTAAATCAAAATAACCGTCCATACACATTAATAAGCCATGTCTTACATAAAATCTCATTTTCCTTAACTGAAATTTTCTTTTCTTTTCAGCCGACATAGTCCTTATCAAAATCTTGTCAATAACATAAAGAAATTTTCTTCCCAATCCCATCCTAAGTATTTCTTTTTTATTGCTCGTAAAGGAAATGTCTGTATGTAATTTATATCCATCTAAATGAGAATGCCAAGCATCTTCTTTTTCATGCTTTCTGTCATATATTAATACTTTTTGATTGTATTTTTCATTTAAGCACCTTGCAAATGCATATATAAACAGCTGGTTTCCTAATCTCCCTCGTAACCGCATCTTTATCATGCGACTTCCCCCCTTTTTACAAAAGAAAATAATCTAAGATACAATTTGGGGCAAAGGCATAAAAGCAAAATAGCAATTTTATATTTCAACGACAGACAACTATGTCTGCATGAATACTGCTTTACAAAATCTTTAACATTCATTAAACACAAATCGTAAAGTGACTCGTCAAAATCATTTCTAATACACATAATATTAATAAGCCATATACATCTTTTTACCAAAGCCATATCTATGCATTCTTCACACCCTAATCTATTCTTTTTCACATAACTCAGTATTTCTTTTAACAGTTTAATAGAACTATAGAATTCAGCTATATTAACATTGTTATAAGATGTAAATTCTGAACTTTGTTGTATATACATTGAATCAGATACATATACAACTTTTTTAACTTGAGTTAAAACATGAAAAAGTGCATACATATCCTCACCCATTTTAATTCCTAACGGAAACATCTCTTTATTTAAATATTTTTTTCGATATAATTTTCCCCATACATTTACCCCAAAATTATCATCCAAAAACATTCTTTTAATTGCTTCAATATTAGATAGTGTCATTTTAAAATTTTTTGATGACGGACGGTTTTTCCCTACAACTACATCAATTGTATCATCAAAATATGACATTAATTTTTCTATGAATTGTGAAGCAAGTATATCATCAGCATCTACGAATGTTATCAAATCACCTTGTGCTAACTCAACACCTTTATCTCTGGCTGCTGAAACACCTTTATTTTCTTGATGAAACACTTTAATTCTGTCATCATATAAAGCGTATTCATCACAAATATCCCCACAATTATCCGGTGAACCATCATCTATCAATATTATTTCTATTTTCTCATAAGATTGTGAAAGAATACTGTTAATACACTTAGATAATGTATCTTCTTTTTTAAATACTGGAACTACTACACTAACTAATTGCGTGGATTGAGTCATAATCCCTTTCCTCTTCTCCTAAAATAAACAATAAATATACTATCAAATATGGAGATAACATAATTTCTGTTGCACAATTCAAAAGAAAAAACAGGCAAAGTAATGCTATTTGTGTTTTTTTATTCTTACCTAATTTTTTATATATACTAAAAAGCGCCCACAAAAACATAAGCAACCCGACTCCTCCAAAATATGCATAACAGAGAGCATATCCGGGTAGCCAACCAAATCTACTAATAATGTAATCGTAATTCAGCCCGTATCCAAATACAGCGTTTTTCAATCCGTCTCCGAACAGTCTCGCAACATTCCCCAAACGCCCTTCAATACTGCTATCAGAAATCAAAAATCTTGAAACAAAAATTGAAAATGTTGTACTCCGTACAATCACAACAATCGCAACCGTAAAGAGTATTAAAAAAAGCCATAACTTGTTTCGCCCAATTCTAAGTTTCCCTTTATAATTTAAAATACCATACAAGCCCCATAAGATAACAGAACCAACTATCCCAGTAGATGATCCGGTAACAAATAAAACAAAGGTAGTAAACACACGCATAAAGATGCTATATTTACTTTGTTTATTTTCAAACAACAGCAATGCTAAATAAATTAAAATAAATTCACAAAAATGAGCCGGTTCTGAAAAAATAGCATGCGGCCGATAATACTGTGGATAATTTATGTATGCTTGTTCGCGATCCAAGTCTGCTCTATGTTCAAAAAAAGGGAAGTACGAAGGCAAATATATACGAAACAAAAGCATAAATATATATTGTAATAAACAATAAACACAAAGCACTACGGATAACATCTCCATCGTTTTCTTTGCAAATTTAATATCTCCAAATCTTTTTATCAAGAAAATAACTATAAAATAATATGCTATAACTCTTAAATAATCCGAAAATTGACTTATCGAAAATGTACTGCTTGATAGCATTCTAATAAAATTTACAAAAATCAAAAGAAAAAAAGGGAAAAACTCTAAATCACAAAATTTTAAAGATAATTTATGATTAATCATTAACAATGGAATAGTACATAAAATCAAAAAAAGCAGAATATAATCTGATACAGTCCCCGATCTACCTTTAAAATAATATGCTTCTAATATAGGCTGTATTAAAAAAAGTATTGTAATGATTTTTTTAACAAACCTTTTGTTTACCATTAAACTTCACTCCATACATAACTTTAATACTTTACTTAACAGCTTAATTATTACTATTTTTTGTTATACTACTATAAAATTTTTCTAATACATGAACTGTATCTTGAATATTATAGCCATTTTTATCAAAACATTGTCTTATAAAATTAATGTTCTTTAGGTTTTTAGCCTGCATACCTGAAACAACACTATCGCACCATCTATCAATTGACTCATTTAATTTTAAAAAAATTGTATTTCCTGTAACATTTATATCTTTAGGAACATTATCAGATGTTATTAATGGTAAGCCCACTGCTTGTGCTTCAATTCCAGCAATTCCCAATCCTTCATATATTGAAGGAAGTACGAATACATCTGCTGCTTGCAATATTTGTGGTATGTCTTTTCTTTCTCCCAGAAATAATACCTCTTCAGGCAAAGACAGCTCTTTAACTTGTTTTTTTATATTTTCTAACAAAGGTCCAGTTCCAACTAATACCAATTTACTCTTAGGAATCCTTTTATGAAATTGGGCAAAAATTTCAATTAAAAAATGATGATTCTTTTGTTCTGTAAATCGCCCAACATTGCATAATACATAATCATTTTGAACACCCAATTCTTTACGCATATTATCTCTTATTTTTTGATTAGGCAAAAACTTTTCTACATTAATTCCATTTTTTATTAAATAATAGTCTTTTCCCTGCTCTACAGCTTGTCCATACATCCATCTTGCAGCTTCTTCGCTACAAGCAAACCTTAGAAAAGATTCTGTACATAATAATCTTCTGTTTATCCAGTGTAATATAAATGTTAGTTTACCTTTTGAGGGTTTTGTATTATGTGAATGTATTACTATTTTTTTACAATATTTTCTTGCTATTAAAATCGAAAATGGGTTTGCTAATGAATTTTTATGTATGTGGACTATGTCATATTGATTCTTTTTTAATAAATCTGAAAATTCTTTATAATATTTAAAAAAATGTTTTACAGATGATATTTTGTATACTGGTATACCAATTTCTGTAAATTCTTTTTCATAGGCCGGTGTCCTTGCTGTAGTTATTATATCAAATTGGTATTGCTTTAAATCAATATTACTTGATATATTTAACAAAAAAGCTTCTATACCACCAATCGTATCGCTTACTTCAGAATGTAATATTTTCATTTTACAATCTCCTCGTATAATATGGTAGTGTCAAAAACTACCCATTTTTTTATTTCAAAATTTTAATAAAAACATTGATTTTAAGGGAAATCTGCAAAAAAATGAGCATTGACCTCCCTTTTCTGGTATAATGTCAATCGCCAAACCAACACCCCAGAAAGGAGCCAATGCTCATGAACATTATACAATACTTACTTTCTTTAATTCAATACCTTTATCAACAAAGATAGTGTAAATTTACTGTAGGATTTAAATAAGCAGAATAAGCCAACGATATTAAAATATTAGAACTTTAGTAC
>CANQMR010000020.1 GCA_947625015.1 uncultured Lachnospiraceae bacterium
TTGTGGTAATTTAATTATAACATTTAGGATGTGTTTTTGCATTTCTTATTTTAGACTACAACTGTCTCTCAGAAAAATGGGGAAAGTCAAATTTTCCTCCCTTTCCTCTAATTACGATGTACATAAACTCCCGGAGTATCCGGATATTCCCACATAAATCCATCCTTTTGAAATGTAGCATCTGTTACAATTTCCATTAAAATCAGTCCTCTTTGGTCACCATTATACTTGTCAATCGGCTTATACTCATATTCAATGTCATATTCCTCTTTATCAGTAATCAAAACATAATGTCCGGTAAGTTCTTTTTCTACCTCTTGACCATATTTCATATGTGAATCGCAACCTGCACCACCAAAAAACTGAGTCATTTTTCCCTGATAGAAATCCATCAAATCAGCTATTTGCTGGTCTAGATCTTTCGCTTCTTTCAGTGCAGCTTCAGAAAACAGACTTTTTAAAGCCTCTGCATCTTTATTGTCTAACGCTTCTACAATCTCCTCCATCATCAGGTCTGCCATCTCCTGCACGACATCCCGTTCTTCTTCCGTTTCTTCCTGGTAACTCTTTGATTTTTCACACCCGCCTAAATTCATACATAAAATCATACAGCATAAAACTACTTTGATTTTTTTCATATTCATCCTCCCAAATTATTCCTCCGGCTCCACCAAAGGTTTCCGCTCAAGGTCTGTCTTCTCTCCACTGCGAAGCATCTTTTTCACAGCCTCGCTACCCTTTTCCTTTACCAGCTTAGCCTCTTCTTCTGTAATCGGTATCAGCGTATAGAATTTTACCAGCGTGTCTTCATCTGCCTCTAAGGCTGGTATGTCCTCCGCTTTGCACAGCATCACGCCGGTAAACTCATAATCCGAATCAAAGCAGATGACCTCGTCCGGCTCCCCATAGGGCACAACTACTTTTTCGTTCACATACATATCTTCATACATATGACCGAGATATGCCGTTTTGCACAGCATCTCCAGCGTCCAGTTATAATCCGGGTTCTCCAAAAGCTCCTCGTCTTCCATCCATTCCTTTGGCACCTTCATCATGACTTCCGCATACTCAAGCCCCTCTTCTGTCTCCGCCATGGGAAACTCGCTCATGCCGCAGGTAATCAGTATTCCGTAATCCTTGTCCTCAGGCAGAATACCATAGACGGATATGGAGACCTCCTCATTCTCTATCACAGGCTCACCGGCCCATAGTACCTCTAAGATATCCCCTGCATCATAATACTGGACAATCTCTCCTAACTGATCCTCTATGTATCCTTCGTAATCCACTTCTTCTTTTGTATTATCCGGCAGTTTTTCCTGATTCCTCTTAAAGATTTCTTCATCCTCTGACGGGTCGATTCCCAATTTAGCCAGTTCCCTTCTTATGATATCAGCTTCCTCATCGCAATGATAATATAAAGCATGAGATAAAGCGTCCCACCATGGGTTGTCTTTTGTCTTATACTGATAAGTAACATCTCCACCGGCATCAATAATCAACTGCAAAATGTCTGTTCCATAGCGCACTGCCATCAAAACCGGACTGTTAACCGATTCTTTACTGTTGACATGAGCGCCAAGTTCAATTAACTTTTTAACATTATCAATCTTCTTTGATTGAATGGCATTAAACATGGGAGTGATTCCGTACTCTTCCACCGCACAATTAACATCTCCACCGGCATTGGCTATATACTCAATCATCTCCGGTGTTCCATGTCTGGCGGCTACATGCAATAAAGATGTACTCCCGTCACAATATTTCGCACATTCCGGGCACTCATCAATGCATCGCTTCACGACAGGAAATGCCTTCTCCTCTTCCAGTCTAATGTTTATAAGCGCATCAATAAAATAAGATTCGGCATCCTTTTTGTTTTCCTCTTTCATATCATAATACCTCCTATACTTTCAATTTTCTTTGTCTTCCTAACTTTTTTATCTATCATGTATTACCTTTGCAAAAAAACTCCCGGATTATCTGCATATTGCCATCTAAAATCTCTCTTCTGATATGTAGCATCTGTTACAATTTCCATTGAAAGCAATCCTTCTCGATCTGGATTATGTTTATCAACAACTTCATACTGATAGGCAACCATATATTGCTCTGCATCGGTAATCAAAGTATAGTGTCCTTTAAGTTCTTTTTCTATATCTTCACCATATTTCGTATGCGTACTGGAACTTGCATCACCTTCAAAACTCTGTTTTTTCCCCTGATAGAAGTCTAATACATCCTGTATCTGCTCGTCCATGTATTCCACTTCTTTCAGCGCATCTTTGGAAAACAGACTTTTTAAAGCCTCTACATCTCCATTATCCAACGCCGCTACAATCTCCTCCATCATCCGGTCTGCCAACTGCTGTTCTGAACCTAATTCCCTTGCTAATTGTTTCCCTCTGCTCATGGGTTTTCCACACCCGCCTAAATTCATACATAAAATAATACAGCATAAAACTACTTTGATTTTTTTCATATTCATCCTCCACTGATAATACGGTCAAGAATCTTTAGTATCAATTCTAATTGACTATGTTTCCTTTTACACTATTATTCCCCTTTCATATACACACCTGATCCCTCATCACTTGCAATCCATCTGTAAGTTCCGTTTTCTTCTACTTGTTTATTATAAATCTCCTGTGTTACTAGTTCCAGTTGATACATACCTTCCTTATCTCTGTTTTTTTTATCAATCACCTTATAATCATACATTACCTGATATGTTTCTTTATCCGTTACTAAGGTATAATAACCAATAAAGGATTTCTCTACATCTTCACCATATTTCGTGAGTGTGTCGGAACTTGCATCGCCCTCAAAACTTTGTTTTTTTCCCTGATAAAAATTCATCAAATCGGCTATTTGCTGATCCAAATCAGTTGCCTCCCCAAGTGCTTCCTCGGAAAATTGTTCCTTCAATGCATCTGCATCTCTTGCATCCAATGCAGTAACAATTTCTTCCATAATCTGGTCTGACATATCCTGTTCTGAACCAATCCATTTACTGATTCGGTCTCCTCTTTTCATACACCCGCCTAAATTCATACATAAAATCATACAGCATAAAACCACTTTAATTTTTTTCATATTCATTCTCCCAAATTATTCCTCCGGCTCCACCAAAGGTTTCCGCTCAAGGTCTGTCTTCTCTCCGCTGCGAAGCATCTTTTTCACAGCCTCGCTCCCCTTTTCCTTTACTAGCTTAGCCTCTTCTTCTGTAATCGGTATCAGCGTATAGAATTTTACCAGCGTATCTTCATCTGCCTCTAAGGCTGGTATATCCTCCGCTTTGCACAGCATCACGCCGGTAAACTCATAATCCGAATCAAAGTAGATGACCTCGTCCGGTTCCCCATAGGGCACAACCACTTTTTCGTTCACATACATATCTTCATACATATGGCCAAGATATGCCGTTTTGCACAGTATCTCCAGCGTCCAGTTATAATCCGGATTCTCCAAAAGCTCCCCGTCTTCCATCCATTCCTTTGGCACCTTCATCATGACTTCCGCATACTCAAGCCCCTCATCTGTCTCCGCCATGGGAAATTCGCTCATGCCGCAGGTAATCAGTATTCCGTAATCCTTGTTCTCAGGCAGAATACCATAGACGGATATGGAGACCTCCTCATTCTCTATCACAGGCTCGCCGGCCCATAGTACTTCTAAGATATCCCCTGCATCATAATACTGGACAATCTCTCCTAACTGATCCTCTATGTATCCTGCGTAATCCACTTCTTCATGAGCTGGAAGGTTTTTCTGCTTTTTTCGTTTTTTTAGTTTTTGTTTTTTGGGTTTTCGTTTTTTTAATTTTGGTTTTTTTAATTTTTTTTGATTCCTCTTAAAGATTTCTTCATCCTCTGACGGGTTGATTCCCCTCTTTCTTAATTCCCTCTCCAAAATCTCCACAGCCTCATCCTGTAGGTTATATTTTGCAAAGGTCAGGGCGTCCCACCATGGGTTATCTTTTGTCTTGTACTGGTAGGTAATATCCGCCCCCGCATCAATTAACAACTGCAATATATCCGTATAATGGTCGCCAATAGATGCAAGAACCGGGCTTGTTGCCGATACATCACTGTCAATTTCAGCCCCTAATTCTATCAGCTTTCTTACATTATCAATCTTCTTTGCCACGATGGCATCAAACATGGGCGTGATTTCGTACTCTCCCACCGTACAATTAACATCCCCACCGGCATTGGCTATATACGCAATCATCTCCGGAGTTCCATATCTGGCGGCTTTATGTAATAAAGATGTATTTCCGTCACAGTATTTTGCACATTCCGGACACTCATCAATGCATTGCTTCACGACAGGAAGTGCCTTCTCCTCTTCCAATGTAATTTTAATTAGCGCATCAATAAAATAAGATTTCACATCCTTTTTTTCATCACCCATATCAGAATCCCTCCCATATTTCCTTTGTCCTGTCTTCCTAATTTTCCTTTAATTATAATTCCTTTTTTCGGTAATCGATTTGTTACCCGAATAGTAACACAGCTCTCCCTGCCTGTCAACCGGAAACCATTCGGATATCCCTTGCCCTCATGCCATTTTCGGGCTATAATATCCTTAATCGGCTCCGGTATAAGCCGTCTCGGCTATATCCTGTCCGGAGACAATACCATAAAAGGAGAAAACCATGAAAGAGCAATTATACACCATTCCCGTCAATGACGCGTTTCAAAGTGAATGTGAATGTCCCTTATGCAAAATGAAAAAAGACCTGGAACGAAATGCCATTGAATACACCTTAGGTCCCAGTTACATGGAGGACGATAACCGGACCATGACCGACGAAGCCGGATTTTGCGAAAAGCATATCCAGGCGCTTTATCAGGAGAAGAACCGTTTAGGTCTGGCATTGATTCTCAGCACCCATATGGCAAAGGTCACAAAGGACTTAAAAAAACTTTCCGAAGAACCGGTTGCCGCAAAAGGGCTATTAAAGAAAAAAAGCTCCGCCTCTACGGGCGTTGGCGCTTATGTGGACAAACTGCAGCGAAACTGCTTTATTTGCAGCCGCATTGACGGCATGTTTGACCGCTATGTGGATACCATATTCCATCTTTATAAAAAGGACGCTGATTTTTCCAACACAATAAAAAACACAAAGGGGTTTTGTACCTACCACTTTGCGCTTTTATACGATAAGGCGCCGGATTTTCTGGCAAAGGAGCCGTTAGAGCATTTCCTGTCTGATATCAGCAGCGCCTATTTTAACAATATGGAACGGATGCAGGAAGATTTGGAATGGTTCATCAACAAATTTGATTACCGATTCCAGAACGAGCCTTGGAAAAATTCCAAGGACGCCCTTCCGCGGGCCGTCTTAAAAACCCATGGAACCATCACGCCGGATGCGGAGGAATAGGCGGTCTACATCGCCATTTCCTCCGGCATATTCCCCTGCATAAGCGCAATCCGGCGGGATATCCCATGGGGATTATGCAGCTTTAAAAAGTTGCGGTATTCTGAAAGCCGCCCTTTATAAATCCGCTTATCTTTTAATTTCACATGAAAATCATAAGGTCTGATTAACCCTTCTTTCTTGGAAAACAGCTGTATGCCGCTTTTATTAAAAATATGGGCGACAAACTGGGAGCAGAAAAACCGCTTTTCGTCCTCCACATTCCGATCAAACAAAATGGTAAACAGACCGGTGTAGTTATAGTTGTAATCCGCCCTGTTGTTGATAAATACCTCCAACTCCTTGCGGATTAAATCGTACTGCTCCTCCGACACCGGCAGCGCATACACGCTGCAATTGATACTCTTGTCCCGCCCAAAGATACCGCTTTCAATGTCCTCATCAATAAATCCACAGTTAAAGGGATTGTAAATATGCTTTCTGGCAAAGCTGTACATTTCCTTAAGCTCCATGTCTAAAGCCAGGGAAGTGTGGGAATAAGGCTCCCCCGTAAACAGCCGGATTAATCTGGCAGGTACCGTATGGGTACTGCTCAACATGACATAGATATATTTTTGCTCTTTCTGTTCTGACTCCCTAACCAAATAAATACCCCCTAAATGATCTCTTCCTACTCAGTTGCCTTCTCATTCTTAACCTGCTCCCGAATCTGTTCCTTTAAATCGAGGGCTTTATCCTTAATTCTTGCCGGCGCGTTTGCATGTCCCATAATACGGGAAATCTGCATAAGGGATTCCCGGTATTTTCCAAGCTTATATGCCAGCTCCGCCAGCAAAAAGCTGACAGTAACCTCATCCATGCCGGACATGGGGAAGGTCTCGTTGGAAAACGCCATGGTGTACCCCTCATAAGCATTCTTTATGCACTCCTGTTCATCTGACTGCAATTCAATGTAATCATTGACATTCATGGTCTCCTTTTCCGTATCTAACATTCCCTGAATCAGCCATGCGAGCTTTAAACAGGAATAAGCCTTCCGGCTGTTCTTCGCTCCGGCCACCACATCACAGTATAACACCATTTTATAGCGGACAACCGCTTCCTCATAGGAAAACTTGTCTTTGCTTACCACCAGCCCCTTGAAATTCTCCCCAATCTGCTCCTGAATCCGCTTGCGCTGAATCGGCATGACAGAATTAAAATATCTCGAAAGAGCGGCATAGCCGCAGTAAGGGCAGACAACAGCGTCATATTTCAATGGGTCCATATCCTTATAAAGTGGCCTTAAATAATCGCCCTGTCCGACGCTCCTTACCTTACCCGTCCGCACTGTCAATGTCTTAAAATCCGCATCACAGACCGGACAATTATAGGATTTCCGGAATAACACATCCTCCTCCCGAAACTCCTTTTTCTCCGCTGCCTTCGGCTTTTCAACCTCCTCCTTTGCCTCCGGTTTTTCATAAATCTCGATATCCGTATGCTTTAAACCTAATGTCTCTAATCCTGAAAATAATCCCATAACCTGCCTCCTATTTTGGTCTGTATGAACTCTTTAAAGAAACAATCCGGTTAAATACCAGATGTTCCTCGGTTGAATCCTTAGAATCTGTACAGAAAAATCCATTCCGCAGGAATTGAAAATGCTCTCCCTGCTTCGTTCCCGCAAATGCCGCCTCTAACTTACAATGCTGCCGCTCAATCAATGAGTTGGGGTTTAGGTTGGAGTAATCCTCCTTTAATTCCTCGTCCCCCTCCTGAATCAGATTCTCATATAAACGGACGGTGGCATCCACCGCTGTTGCCGCATCTACCCAGTGAATGGTTCCCTTCACCTTGCGCCCCTCAAAGCCGGAGCCGGAACGGGTTGCCGGATCGTAGGTACAGTGCACTTCCGTCACATTGCCCTGTTCATCCTTTACAAAATCCGTACAGGTCACAAAATACGCATTTTTCAGCCGGACCTCATTGCCCGGGAACAGGCGGAAATATTTCTTCGGGGGAACCTCCATGAAATCCTCTCTCTCAATATATAATTCCCGACTAAAGGAAACCTGGCGGGTTCCCAATGCCTCGTTCTCCTGATTATTCTCGACTTCCAAAAGCTCTGACTGCCCCTCCGGATAATTGTCGATAATTAACTTCACCGGGTCTAACACAGCCATCATCCGCTTTGCCTTCATGCGCAAGTCTTCGCGGATACAATACTCTAACATTGCCATATCGGAGGTGGAATTGGCCTTAGACACACCGGATAAATCCATAAACATGCGGATTGCCTCCGGCGTCACGCCCTTTCTTCTAAGCGCGCTTATAGAGACAAGCCTTGGATCGTCCCAGCCGTCTACTACGCCGTCCTCCACTAATTTTTTAATATACCGCTTGCCGGTAATCACATTCTGTAAATACAGCTTGGCAAACTCAATCTGCTTGGGCGGATGTTCAAACTCCAGTTCCCGCACCACCCAGTCATACAAGGGCCTGTGGTCCTCAAATTCCAGCGTGCAGATAGAGTGGGTAACGCCTTCCACAGCGTCCTCAATGGGGTGGGCAAAATCATACATGGGGTAAATGCACCATTTATCCCCGGTATTGTGGTGAGTCATTCTGGCAATCCGGTAAATCACCGGGTCCCGCATATTAATATTAGGAGAGGCCATATCAATCTTCGCCCGCAGCACCTTGGCGCCGTCGGGAAACTCCCCGTTCTTCATCCGTTCAAACAAGTCGAGATTCTCCTCCACGCTCCGGTTCCGGTAGGGGCTCTCCTTTCCCGGCTCCTTCAGCGTTCCCCGATATTCCCGAATCTCCTCAGCGGACAAATCGCAGACATAGGCTTTTCCCTTCCGAATCAGCTTCACCGCGCCCTCATACATAGCATCAAAATAATCCGAAGCATAATAATATTCCTCACCGAAATCTGCGCCAAGCCAGCGCACATCCTCCAAAATGGATTCCACATACTCGGTCTTTTCCTTGGTGGGATTGGTATCATCAAATCTTAGATTAAACTTACCATTGTATTCTTTCGCCAGCCCGGAATTTAAAATAATGGACTTTGCATGTCCAATATGCAGATACCCATTAGGCTCCGGCGGAAACCGCGTAACAATCCTGTCGTATTTGCCCTCCTGTAAATCCTGCTCGATAATCTGCTCGATAAAATTCTTTGAAACTGCCTCGCCTTCCATATGTGCTGACTCCTTATCTATCTTTCTAAATACCCTCATTTTTCATTCCACAATTATTATTACTATACTACATTTACGCCTTTCCGTCAATCAAACCCGCTCCATAACCGTATTTTTTCTGTAAATCCGGTTCCTTTTTTCCATTATCCGCCACAGGCATTGCATATATCAGCCAAAAAAGACAGATAATAGAAATATTTGCTTATTCCGGGTTTTTGTAGTATATTCATGGTAAATGCAAAGAAAGGACATGCCGCCCTAAAGGCGGTTAGAAAAACGATGAATCAGGAAACGAAAGACACTTCGCAAAATGAAGAATTTGATATTGTGGATTTTGACTTAAATGAATATGACGAGGAATTTGAAAAAGAGGAGGAAAAGCTGCGCTTAAAGGAAGAAAAGAAAATTGCCGCTGCAAAATCAAGGGCAGAGCGGGCAAGAATGCAGCAGGAGGCGGAGAAAAAGCGCCGGGATAACCGTAACAATCCCAACCGCGATATGTTAAAGACCATTCTGCTCATTTTGGTAGTGATTGTCATTGCCTGCCTGTTCTTAGGCGTAATCTCCTTTATTGTCAACAACACAGGCAGCACTTCCGGCAAACGGAAAGACAAAAATAAAAATGAGACAACCACAGAACGCTTTTTTAAAAATGATGATTCAGATAAAGACGATTCTTCCGATAACAAAAAAGACAAGTCTGATAAGACTGAAGAAGAGGACGAAAAGAAGAATTTAGAAGATAATATTGACGATATTACCAACAAGGTTGTTGACGACGCCAAGACCACCCAGGCTACGACCGAAGCAAAGAAAACCACAGAAGCAACCACCAAATCCACTACCGAGGCAACAACAGCGCCTACGGAGGCTCCGACAGAGGCAACCACAGAAAGCCAGACGGAACAGCCCCCCGCAGAGGACACAAATATTCCGGCTGTACCGGCAGAGTAAAATAGAAGAGGTAACCATGAATTTTGAAAAAAACACAGATGAAGAACTGATTCTGCTCATCCGCAATGGAAATGAAGAGGCAACTGAATATCTTCTGCAAAAATATACCCCTCTGGTGAGAAAATCCAGCCGTACCCTGTATCTGATTGGCGCAGATACTGAGGACCTCTCCCAGGAGGGAATGATTGGATTGTTCAAGGCGATCCAGAACTACCAGGAGGATACAACTGCCTCCTTCTACACTTTTGCCAGGCTTTGTATTGACCGGCAGATTTACAGCGCGATCAAAGCCTCTAACCGGAAGAAGCACTCTCCGCTTAACTCTTATATCTCTTTTTACAGCCAGTTAAATGAAGATGACGCGCCCTTGATTGACAACCTAGCGGCCGGCAATAATTCTAATCCGGAGCAGATTATATTAGAGCGGGAAAACGCCTCCCATTTCATGGATCTATTGCAGTCCCACCTAAGCAAAATGGAAAAGGCGGTACTGCCCCTTTATCTGGACGGCCAGTCCTATGCGGACATCGCAGCTTCCCTCAATAAGCCTATGAAGTCTATTGACAATGCCATACAGCGCATACGGGAAAAGGTAAGAAAGTTATATGAACAGTAAACTTGACTGACAGAAGGGAGATTGGAGTAGCGGCTCTTACCATCATGTTTATAATATATTTAACAGGGTAACCGGGGGACGTGCTTCCATCCGTTCCGAGCCTTACGGAAGGGGTGGTGCTTATGAGTACATACGAAGAATTTATGACTATATTAACAGCTGCGCTGCTAATCGTTTCTATTCTGAATGTGAAAAATAAGAAATAGCCGTCCTGATCCCTGTGAAAGTTAGGACAGCTATTTCTTAGCTTAATACTTCGCCGGGACGGGTGACCTGCACTCACCCTCCGGCTACCTTATTAAGTATATTATAGCAATGTACTGGTAAATGTCAATTGCATTTTTTGTATATTTTGAGTAAAGTTTGTGCCACACAAATAGTCTCAAAACACAATTGCAAACCAGTTTTGCATATGCTATAATGCCAATAGGCAAAGGAATGTGGTAACTATTTCCACGCCGAACATCTCTTCCTGTTGCCAGGTATCGGTTGGACAATGCCAAAATACTACCACATTTCCCAACAAAAAGAGTGGCTAAACCGCATAAATATGTGGTTTTCCACTCTTTTTTCTTTGAAGCGTTCATTTTATAAAGCTAGCGACGGGAATCGAACCCGTGACCTCCTCACTACCAATGAGGTGCGCTACCGACTGTGCCACGCCAGCTTGTCATTGCGACTTACCTATAATATCAAAAATTGACTTCCTTGTAAAGTGTTTTTTTATTTTTTATTTCCCTCATCGCGCTGCCGCACAATTTCATAGGCTAACACTCCCGCTGCCACAGACGCATTGAGGGAATCAATGTCCCCCTTCATGGGAATTGCAGCCGTAAAATCGCACTTCTCTTTTACCAGACGGCTGACGCCGCTTCCCTCATTGCCGATTACAAGGCCAATGGGACCGGTTAAATTCTGCCGGTACATCACTTCCCCTTCCATGTCCGCACAGACAAACCAGATACCCTCGTTTTTCAGGTCTTCTATGGTCTTGGCAATATTGGTGACCTTTGCCACCGGCGTATAATGAACGGCCCCTGCGGAAGCCTTCACCACCGTTGCCGTAAGTCCCGCCGCCCGCCTTTTGGGAATGATGACCCCATGGGCGCCGCAGAGATTGGCGGTCCGGATAATAGCGCCTAAATTATGGGGGTCCTCTATCTCGTCCAAGACAAATAGAAAAGGCTCCTCCCCTTTATCCTTTGCGGCCTGCAAAATATCCTCCACCTCTGCATATGTATAGGCCGCCGCATGGGCGATTACCCCCTGATGCTTGCCTGTGGAAGACATCTGGTCTAACCGTTCCTTCGTGACATAATTGATTATGGTATCCTGCTTTCTCGCCAATGTCTTAATGGTGTTCACCGCCCCGTCATGGCAGCCGTCTAACACATACAGCTTATCAACGGTCTTGCCGGAACGGAACGCCTCGGTTATGGCGTTTCTTCCCTCAATGATATATTCCTCGTAATCCACAATAATCTCCATTCCGCCGCCCTTAACCGGCGGCACCTATTTCCTTAGAGGCTGTCTAAGCTCATCCGCACCACATCCGTCAGCCGTTCAAAATCCTCTTTCAGATACAGATACCCCAGTACTGCCTCAAAACCGGTGGCATGCCGGTACTCGGACTGTGAGGCGTTCTTCGCCTTGGTGTGGTAATGGGCGTTTCTGCCCCGCTTATAAATCTGCTGTTCCTCCTCCGTCAGCCGGTCCATAATGGCCTTTACCATCTTCGCCTGAGCCGGAGCGCACACGATTTTGCTGACCTGGGTATGGTACTTATTCACCTGCTTATTTACCCGGCTGACTTCTATGGTTCTCACCATGACGTCAAAAATGCTGTCCCCGATATAGGCTAAAGCCAGCGGGGAATAGCTTCCCGGTTTCCCCTGATGCAGTCCAAAGCAGTCCTTAAAATATTGAAAATCCTTTTTTTCTTCCATGCGTTCTAAGCCCTTTTCCACTTAACCCCTTCTCTGGTATCCATCAGCAGGATTCCCTGGGCCGCCAGCATATCCCGAATCTCGTCCGCTCTTGCAAAATTCTTTGCTTTTCTGGCCTCCTGCCGCTCCTCAATCAAAGCCTCAATCTCTTCGTCTAATATCTCCGTCTCCACTTTGGTTATGATTCCAAGCACATCGCAGAGTTTTTCAATATCGCTATAAGCCTTTTGAACTAACGCCTTTGCGCTCTCCCCGTCAATGGCGGAATTGGCCAGCTTTACCATTTCAAAGATGACCGAAATGGCGTCGGCAGTATTCAAATCGTCCTCCATGGAAGCCTCGTATTTATCCACATAATCAGAAAACTTTGCCGCTGTCTCCTTCTCCGCCTCCGTCATTTCCCGGTCCTTGGCCTTTTCGGAAATCTCCTCTAACCGGGACACAGCCGTAAGAATCCGCTCAAGGGACGCCTTTGCCGACTCTACCAACGTATCTGAAAAATTAAGGGGACTGCGGTAATGGGCGCTTAAAATGAAAAACCTGATTACCTGTAGGGGATACTTCTTCCCGATATCCCTTATGGTAAAAAAATTGCCAAGGGATTTAGACATCTTCTCCCCGTCTATCTTTAAAAAGCCATTGTGCATCCAGTACCGGGCAAACTCCACTTCATTGGCCGCCTCGCTCTGCGCAATCTCATTTTCATGGTGGGGAAAAATCAAATCCTCGCCCCCGGCATGGATATCAATAATATCCCCGATATATTTCTTGGACATGACCGAGCACTCCAAATGCCAGCCCGGCCTGCCGGGTCCCCATGGGGAATCCCAGGCGGGTTCTCCCTCCTTCTTTGGTTTCCAGAGAACGAAGTCCAGAAAATCTTCCTTTTCCTCCTCGCCTGCCACCTTAATCTGCCTGTGTCCTGCCTCTAAATCATCGATATTTTTCCCGGAAAGCTTTCCGTAGCCGGGAAAACTTCTCGTGCGGAAATATACGGTGCCGTTTACCTCATAGGCATGCCCCTTATCCAACAGCACCTGAATCATGTCAATCATATCCGGAATTTCTTCCGTCGCCTTGGGATGCGTGGTGGCCTCCATTACATTTAAGTCCGCCATATCCTTTTTTACCTCTTTGATATACCGCTCGGAAATCTCCGAAGCGGTTACGCCCTCCTCGATGGCCCGCTTGATAATCTTGTCGTCCACATCTGTAAAATTAGACACATAATTTACATCATAGCCCTTGTACAGCAGATAACGCCGCAGGGTGTCAAAGACAATCATGGGACGGGCGTTGCCCATATGTATATAGTCATACACAGTCGGCCCGCAGACATAAATGCCCACCTTGTTCTCATGGATTGGGACAAATTCTTCTTTTTTTCTTGTCATGGTGTTATATATCTTCATTCTTTTATTCCTTTCCAGCTGGAATCTGACTTAAAATGAGCGGATTACCGGCTGCATTTTGCAGGCCGCGCCCTTCCGCCTGTCAATCTTTACTAAGTATATTTTTTACCCGGTGCTTTGTCAACCATAATTTCCCTATCCCGTCGTCTTAACCCTCTGCCTTAGGACAGCCCTTGCAGCCGGCGCAGTCCGGCTTTTCCAACACATCCTCATAGCGGTAATTGGCCACCGTCTCAAGCAGGCATACCGCCTGGGCGCTGATGCCCTCGCCGGAGCCGGTAAAACCCAAGCCCTCCTCTGTGGTTGCCTTAATATTAACCTGATTTTCCGAAAGCCCCAGCGCCTCGGCTATCGTAGTTACCATGTCCGGTATAAATGCCGCTAACTTAGGCCGCTGGGCAATGACTGTGGCGTCTATATTGCTGATGACATACTGCTTCTCGTCTAAAAGACCGCCAACTTGGCGCAACAATCCGATGCTGTCCGCCCCCTTATAGGCGTCGTCCGTATCCGGAAAATGTTTGCCGATATCCCCAAGAGCCGCCGCTCCAAGCAAAGCATCCATAATGGCGTGCACCAGCACATCTGCATCTGAATGTCCCAAAAGTCCCTTTTCATACGGAATATTGACTCCCCCCAGAATCAGTTTCCGTCCTTCCACCAGCTTGTGGACGTCATATCCCATTCCTACCCGCATCTTATATCCTTCCTTTCTTATTCCCTGTCGCTTTATCCCTGCTCCGCCAAAAATGCAGTCAAAAATTCATATACCCGTCTGGCGGAGGAAATGCTTAACCGCTCCTTTGTCGTGTGGATATCCAAAATATCCGGGCCAAAGGAAATGCAGTCAAGCCCTTTAATCTTTCCCGCTAACAGTCCACATTCGAGCCCTGCGTGAATGCCTTGTACCAAAGGCTTTTTCCCAAACATTTTTTCATAGAGGGCAGCCATTCCCGGCCGGATGCGGGACTCCTCCCGGTATTCCCACGCCGGATAATCCCCTTTT
This sequence comes from uncultured Lachnospiraceae bacterium, assembly GCA_947625015.1. Lineage (GTDB taxonomy): Bacteria > Bacillota > Clostridia > Lachnospirales > Lachnospiraceae > CAG-590. Next base: position 14,515 of record CANQMR010000020.1, read on the forward strand.
TTCTCCACCCTGCCTCCGAGCATGGTAACGAGGCTCTCCACCCGCGAGACCACTTCCTCCTTGCGGGTAGCCACGCTGCTACGAATGGCATGCTGCAATAACAAATGCTCCTGATTTAACTCCATAATCCCCAGATTCAGCGAAGTTTCCACCAGCCCCGGCACAGACATACTCATGCCCTCAACGCCGTCCGGCAAAGCCATAAGCAGGGTAAGAACCTTTGCCTGGCTCTCCCGGTCAAGGACCAGCCGGCTTGCGCTTTGGCCCGCTTTTTCCCCGGACGCCCGCCATGGTTTCCATTCCAGCCGGATTCCCGCATCGGATTTTTTATATTCCTCCTGTAAGGTACGCTCCATCTGTGCAATCAGACATTCCGCCTCCGGCAGTTCATTCTCCTGCAAGCCGATGACCGCCTTTGCCTCCACAGGAATGGCGTTATCCTTTTTGCCGCCCACCATGGAATACAGACACAAACCTACCTGCCGGCTTAGGGCATAAAGAACCCTTCCCAATACCCGTACGGCATTCGCCCTTCCCTTGTCAATCTCGCAGCCGGAATGGCCGCCCAAAAGCCCGGAAACGGAAAGCTGATACCATATCCGTTCCGGGGATTTTCCCCAGACTACCGGCAGAATGGAGCGGGTGGTAATCCCTCCGGCACAGCTGCTTAAGAAAATCCCCTCCTCCTCCGAATCCAGATTCAGCATACATTTCCCCTTGAGCTTGGAAAGGTCAATGCCTGCCGCCCCTTCCATGCCGACTTCCTCACATACGGTTATCACATATTCAAGCGGCGGATGGGAAAGGGTTTCATCCTCTGCTATCGCTAACATATAGGCAAGAGCAATCCCGTCATCTCCTCCAAGGGTTGTGCCCTTTGCATACACATAATCCCCCTCCCATGCCAGCGTAAGCCCTTCCTTCTCCATATCGATTGAAACCCCGGCGTCCTTCTCGCAGACCATATCCATATGTCCCTGCAAAATGACCGGTTCCTCCTGTGTTCTTCCCTCGCTTCCGGGAACCCACATAATCACATTATATAAGTCATCCTGATACACATCAAAACCATGCTTTCTGGCAAAATCCACCAGATAATCACTGACTGCTTTTTCATGGTAGGAGCCTCTTGGTATCCCGCTTATTTCCTCAAAATAGTAAAACACCTTTTCCGGTTCTAACCCAGACAACACTCCCATAGCCGCCTCCTTTTTAGGAACGATAATCCCCGTTAATCTTTACATAATCATAGGTCAGGTCGCAGCCCCAGGCCGTAGCCGCATATTCCCCCTGTCCAATCGCAATATTCACACAAATCTCATCCTCTGACAAAACTTTTTTTGCGTACTCCTCGGAAAATTCCACTCCCGCACCGCTGCGGCATACGGGAACCACACCGGCAGCAGAGGCTAAGTCCACATCCACTTTATGAATATCAAAATCCGCCTCCGCATAGCCTACGGCGCATAAAATCCGGCCCCAGTTGGCGTCCTCTCCAAAGATAGCGCATTTAAACAGTGGGGAGCGGATTACGCTTTTTGCCACAATGATTGCGGTATCTAAGTCGTCAGCCCCGCTTACGGTACACTCAATCAGCTTAGTAGCGCCCTCCCCGTCCCGGGCCAACATCCTTGTCAGATTCATCATCACCGCATACAATGCCTGCTTAAAGATTTCGTAATTTTCCCCTTCCTCTTTAATCTCCGGATTCCCGGCCATGCCGTTTGCCATAACCAAAACCATATCATTGGTAGAGGTGTCCCCGTCAATGCTTAAGCAGTTGTAGGTAATCTTTGTCACCTCTGAAAGAGCTTTTTGCAGCATTTCTACCGATACTGCCGCATCCGTTGTGATAAAATTCAGGGTAGTGGCCATATTGGGGTGAATCATACCGCTGCCCTTTGCCATTCCGCCGAGGCGGCAGTCCGCCCCGTCTAATTCAAAAGTAACCGCCATCTCCTTAGGCACTGTATCCGTTGTCATAATGGCGTTGACCGCCTTGCCGTTCCCGTCATAGGAAAGTCCTTCCGCCAGTTCCCTGATATGTCCTTCAATAGGCTCTATGGGCAGAATCTGCCCGATTACTCCTGTGGAGGCCACTGCCACCTCCTCTGCCGGTATCGATAACTCCCCTGCCGCTAACTCTGCCATGCGGCGGGCTTTTTCCTCGCCGTCTGCATTACAGGTGTTGGCATTTTTGGAATTGGCGATTACCGCCCGGATATGTCCACCAGTCTTTTCCATATGCTGCTTTGTCACCAGAATTGGCGCACCTTGTACCTTATTGGTAGTATATACCGCTGCCGCATTACATATTCTGTCGCTGACCAGCAAAGCCAAATCCTTTTTATTTTGATCCGGGTTCAGTCCACAGTTAAGGCCGTTGGCTTGAAACCCCTTAGCGGCGCAGACGCCGCCCTCCACATAAGGGTAGTTTTCAAATTGTTTTATCTTCATCTCTTTTCTCCCTTAAAAATTTATTTGCATATATGGATTTGATGATTGTCTATTCCATAAAATCTGCTATAATAGTAAATAATTTTCAATCTAATCATCTTCAGGAGGTAACGCCATGCCAAACATTCCAACCGATCCGATGATTTTATTAAGCTACATCAACACCAAGCTGCGGGACGATTACGAAAGCTTACAGGAGTTATGTGACAGTTTAGGAATCTCCATTGCCGATATCAATGAAAAACTGTCCTCCATTGGCTATTCCTATGATGCGGCCCTCAACCGGTTTGTATGAGCTTATACGCCGAGGAAGCGTTTCATATTCTCAAATTCCGACGCCATGGTGTTATAGCCATGATCGTAAAACGCCTGCAGCTTTTTGCGGTTCACCTCGGTCTTAGGGGGCGTCTGCAGCACCGGCCGCAGCACAAAAATTTTCCCCTGCTTTTCCAGCCGTTCAATGGTTTCCATTCGCTTATTGTAGTAAAGGGGCCTGTAGTATATGCTCTTTACCAGATTGGGATACCGGTTAAAAAACGCCACATACATTCTGGCTTTCTTATCCGGAAATGTTTTCCGATATCCGTAAGGCCTGGTGAGAATTAATACATTTCTCTTGTGCCCCGTCTCCAACGCCCGGCGTAAAGGTACGGAATCCGCCACGCCGCCGTCTAAATAGGGAACCCCGTCAATCGTCACCATCGGCGCCGCTAAAGGCAGACTGGAAGACGCCCTGCATATCTGGCAAAGCCTTTGGTGGTCTTCTCTTTCCTGCATATACTCCGCCTTACCGGTAAGCACATTCGTCACCACCATCTCACACTCCGCCCCTTCCTTTATATAGGCATCAAAATCATAGGGGAATGTAATATTGGGAAACACATCGAACAGCTTATCCATATCATACACGCTGCGCTGCCGGATTGCCTTCCCGATGGAATTTTTGTAATTGTCCTCCTCTTTTTCCGGGGCAATGCAGTTAAAACTTCTGCCCTTTTGCCGGGACACATAGCTTACCGCATTGCACGCCCCGGCTGACACGCCGACCACATAGGGAAACAGGAAATCCTGCTCTAACAGGTAATCCAGCGCCCCTGCAGTGAACACCCCTCTGGAGGCTCCTCCCTCTAATACCAGTCCCGCTTTTTTCTGTTTTAGTTCATCCCGTATCATGTTCCTTATCAGCCTTTCTTTCTCAGTATTTTATTTTTCATGTTCTGCTTTTTCATGTTCCGCTTTTTCATGTTCCGCTTTCTCTTCTTCCGGGTTTTCTTTCTTTTTCAAACCCCTTTTTTCCTTTTTGCCCGCCTTTCCTTCCGGCGCCTTCATCATATGGATGATTCCGCCATCCTCCACCTGGTCTACGCCGTAATAAGCCTCTGTGGCCGCCGGAAGCTGTTTTTCCTGTAACTTTGAGCGGCAAAGCGCGCTTACTAACGCATAGATGCAGGCAAAGGTAGGTGCGCCTAAAATCATGCCCGGCACGCCGAAAAATCCACCGCCGATTAAAATGGCAAACAGAATCCACATACTGGACATGTTTAACCGGTCACCCAAAATCAAGGGACCGATAATATTCCCGTCCAACTGCTGCAAAACCACCACGAAAATTGCAAAAACCAGACCTTCCCTGACATTGACCATCAGCAGAATCAATACGCTTGGAATAGCGCCTATAAATGGTCCGAAATAAGGTATGATATTGGTCACGCCCACAATAATACTAATCAATACCGGATAATCAAATTCCACAATCCGCATAAATACATAACACAGTACGCCGATAATGAAGGAATCGATAATCTTGCCATTTACAAAGCCACCGAATACCCGGTCCGCATAACGCGCGCCCCGGAGGATTCCATTGGCATTTTTCGTGTTGAACAGGCTGTAGGTTAACTTCTTGCCCACAGAAATCAGGGTTTCCTTTTCTGCCATAACATACACGGAAATGATAATGGCAAGAATAAAATTCATCAGCATTTTCAAGCCACCGACAATCCCTGAGGTAATCCCCGCCACAATCTTATCCATATTGGGCAGAATGTTCTGGTTCAGATAAGTAATTGCCTGGGAATAAAGCCTGTCCATGGCAACCATCAGATATTTCCGAAACTCCGTCTGTTCCGGCTCTATGGAATTAAGCCATTTTTGCAGGGTATTATAATACGAAGGCGCATCGGAAACAATCTTGCTCAAAGACTGGTACACTTGCGGAATTACCATGTAAAGTCCGCCGATGATAATCACTAAGAATAAAATCATCGTGCAAAACACGCCTAACGCCCTGGAAAATTTTCTGCGTGTCGGTATTTTTTCCTCCCTGCGCCAGATGAACCGGGCAATGGGGGTAAAAATATAATGCTCAAAAAAATTCAGCACAGGGTTTAACAGATAGGCCAGGATAAAGCCGAGGATAATCGGCATCAGCGTATTGGAAATTACCAGCTTGTGCTCCTCCATTCTCGCCTCATGCTCTAAGCTGAACTGAAACAGGATTGCCAGCACAATCACCGCCAGCGCAATGGCTCCCGCTCTTATATATTTCTTTTCAATCCTCCATTTCAAGTTCCATCCCTCCCATACTCAAAACTTCTTATATTATAGTGCATTCTCTCCGTTTCGTCTACAAAAAAAGTAAGGAACCCTGCTTCCTTTTTGCCGTATCATGAAGTCATGCAGAGTTCCTTTTCTCACTTATATATTTAGAGTTGCTTCTTATTCATAACCGGAATACTAACCGCCAAAAACATCACGATTGAAACTCCGGTAACAATGATCGTTTTCATATAATCGTCTGTTCCCATAGCACCGGATAAAAGCGAATTGGCATCCATCAGCAGTGCCGGTGAATATATTTTTACTTTTGGTATGACACTCAGCAAATATGCCAACGCCACGATTCCTCCGGTACATAGGGTAACGCCTGTATTATTTTGCAGCAGTGCCGAAAACAGAACAAGCAGGCATATTACCCATATGCCAAACAGCCACCACATAACTGCCGCCAAAAATAAATTATTCGCAATACCGTTATCCCAGAAATAAGCGTTATAGCTGTAAGTAATAGAAAAACAAAGTCCATAGCCCAATGTCCAAAGGGATAAAAGCAACACTGCCTTTGCCAGTACCACCTTATATCTTGACAGGCCCTTTGTCAGTACAAGCAGCAATGTCCCTGATTTGTATTCTTTTGTAAAACTATCGCTGAAAATCAGCACAAAGGCAACAAGGGCAATCGGAATATTTTTAAAAAATTGTGTCCATGATGTCATGGCATCAATCTGAACATTTGTGACACTCAACCCACTTGCTGCCAATGAATCAGAAAACATTTCCATTATCCACGGTGTCAACTTTGCGATTGCAGGATTCATTATACCGAATAAGACAAATAACAGTACAAGGAATATGAGCCTGCCTGTCCTTACGGTTTCCAAATATTCTTTTTTCATATAAGCAAACAGCGGCTTCATTGTGTCACCTCCAAAAACAGCGATTCAAGCGTCGGTTCAATCCGCTCAATTTTCCGTACGGGGATTCGGTTCTCGGCGACGTATTGCATAACAACAAAGAAATGCTCCCGGCTGCCATGAAAAGTAAGCGTATTTTGTTTTTCCACTTTGAGATTGCCAAATGCTTTTATCAGCGTGTCGGCATCTTCTTTTCGTTCTAACTCAATAATAAATCCGTCTGACGGCCGCATACTTCTAAGCTCAGCAATTGTTCCCTGCATAGTGATTTTTCCGTCGTTCAGAAACGCGGCTTCGGTACAGATACGCTCCACATCAGAAAGAATGTGTGTGGAGAAAAGTATTGTAGTCTGTTCCTTTGCGGCAAGAAGTATATCCAGTATTTCCTTGCGGCCGACAGGATCAAGCGCTGATGTCGGCTCATCGCAGATCAGGAGCTTTGGCCGGTTCAGAAGCGCCTGCGCAATCCCCAAGCGCTGCTTCATGCCCCTTGAAAAGCCTTTGATACGGTGCTGCTCCCGTCCAAGCCCCACCAGTTCTAACAGCTCATTACTTCTCATTACAAGATCAGCCTTATCCATTCCGCTTATTTCTCCGCAAAAATGCAGATATTCAAGGGGCGTCATATACGAATAAAATTCCGGCACATCAGGCAGATAGCCAATGTACCGGTTTGTGCGTGTCTGCCCGAAATTCACCTTTTCGCCCATGACACAGATTTGTCCACTGTCCGCTTTTAAAAGCCCCAGGACTGCTTTCATCGTAGTTGTTTTACCTGCGCCGTTTTTTCCGATAAAGCCAAAGATACTATGTTCCGATACGGACAGATCAAGCCCGCAAAGTACCTCTTTACTGCCAAAACTCTTTTTCAGATTCCGTATTGCCAGTATTTCCATGTTAAATATCCTCCTTTCCAAACAGGAAATACAGAATCGGGCCGATAAACTCCATACCAATGATTACCACCACAAGCCATAAAGTGCGGTTCCCTCTTTTGTATGTCTTGTGGGTCAGAATATGGTACAGCGTATAACCTAAAAGGGCAAATTCCGCAATGGCAAGCGGGATGAGGAAGGGAAGAAATTCTGTAATCTTATCCATTTTGTTCGTTCTCCTTTTTGTAAATCTCTACACAAAAACCATTATACCCGCAGTGTGTGCAGGTGAGCTTCCTCAAGGTTGGGGTATGTCTTGCCCAAAAAGCCTCTTTGAGATTAGGTTTAAATACCTCGTGACACTGCGGACAGATGTAGGCAACCCTTGAGAAATAGTACCTTGATACCCAGAACGCATAGGGAACAACCAATAGGGCATAAAGGACAAAAGGCCACCATATTCCCGTCGCAATCCAGAGAATAATCGATCCCCACTGAAAGAGACTGAAGGGGATTCCTGTGAGCAGCAAAACAGCATGAAAGTGCTTCATTTCCTTTTTGTTTTCCATTTGATAAGCTATATCACCGATAGATTCGATGGAGAAATTGGTAACGCTTTTTAACGCCCGCCTGATTCCGCCGAGCAGATCGAGTTTTTCCTGCCGTTCTTTGATTTCCTCGGAAAGCGCCTGCTCCTGCTGCTCCAAAAGAACAGAAATCACGCTTTCGGGCTCCGTTTCAGACAGCAGCTCTCTAATGCTGTTTATGGAGATGCCGGCATCACGAAGAAAGCAGATTATCTTCATCAGCCTGAGGTCGTCCTCCGAATAAAGTCGTCTGCCTCCTTCCGATAGTTCACTGGGCGTTAAGATGCCGCGGGTATCATAATACTGTACCGTTCTGACGGACACGCCGCAGAGCTTCGCAATTTCTCCAGTCGTATATTTTGACATAGCTTTTACCTCCTTTCGCCCTCATTCTACTTCATTACGCAGCGTTACATGCAATACCTTACGCAAGGTAATTTTTACAATTATTCCATTTTCGCACATATTCCGGTATTTTACATTGATTTTAACAAAAGGAGCCACTCACTGTATGTCGTGATATGGCTCCTTAAACATATTACTTTCACGTTTCTTTGCGCTTACATTTCGTCATTTAACTTCTTTGCGCCTGTATTTCATCACTGAGCAGCCGGCGCATCATCTTTTGCCACTTCCACTATGGATTTGGCAAGTCCTGCCAGGCCTTGAATCTCTGACGGAATAATGATTTTGGTCGCCTTGCCGTCTGCCGCCTTGCCAAACGCCTCCAGGCTCTTTAACTGAATAACCTGGCCGGACGGCGCAGACTCGTTTAACAGGCGGATACCATCGGCATTTGCCTTCTGGATAGCGATAATTGCCTCTGCCTGACCTTCCGCCTCCCGGATTGTTGCCTCCTTCTTTGCCTCTGCCCGGAGGATTGCTGACTGCTTCTCTGCCTCCGCCTCTAAAATTACAGATTCCTTGTGGCCCTCTGCCCGTAAGATTGCGGATTTCTTTTCACCCTCTGCAATCAATATCTGCTCACGCCGCTCGCGCTCTGCCTTCATCTGCTTTTCCATGGCGTCCTGAATGGCTGCCGGAGGAATAATATTCTTAAGCTCTACACGGTTTACCTTGATTCCCCATGGGTCCGTTGCCTCGTCCAAAGTTGCCCGCATCTTGGTGTTAATGGTCTCCCTTGAGGTTAAAGTCTGGTCTAACTCCAAATCACCGATAATGTTACGGAGGGTTGTGGCCGTCAGGTTCTCAATGGCCATAATGGGATTCTCCACGCCGTAGCAGAATAACTTGGGGTCCGTTATCTGGAAAAATACTACGGTATCAATCCGCATGGTTACATTATCCTTGGTAATTACCGGCTGGGGAGCAAAATCAACTACCTGCTCTTTTAAGGTAACCCGTTTTGCTACCTTGTCAATAACCGGCACCTTAAAATGCATTCCCACAGACCAGGTAGCCGTATACGTTCCCAAACGCTCTATTACATAGGCGTGAGCCTGCGGTACAATGCGGATTGCGCTCATTACAACAACAATCACAACAAAAAGTAAAAATAAAAGAAATCCAAAGCCAAAATTCATATGATTCATCTCCTTTTCTGATTCATTTTTTGATTCGTTTTCTTAACTCTCCGAAACGGCGTCCGCCACCTTTTCAACTATGAGCTTTACGCCGCTGATTTCTGTAATTGTAACCATACTGTCAACGGGAATAATCTCGTCGTCGGATTTGGCCCTTGCCGTCCATTCCATTCCGTTCACCTTCGCTTTACCGGTCTCCTTTAAGTTGTTAATCTCCTCCAAAACCACTGCCTTAGCGCCCACCAACGCCTCTGCATTGGTCTTTTCCGTATTGGCGTTCAAATGCTTCACGGCAATCGGCCTTGTGACGAACAAAAGCACTAAGGAAACCACGACAAACAATATAATCTGAACCACCAGATTGGCGCCGCAGGCCGCTGCAATGGCAGCCACAAATGCGCCGCCGGCAAACCAGATCGTCGTAAGCCCTAATGTGATAATCTCAATCACGATAAAGATTGCGGCTAGTAATAACCAACATATCAGTTGCATTCTCCATACCTCCCTTTCCATTGATTATTGTACCCTTTTTTATCAATTATTTCAATTAATCTGCCGTCATATACCAATTATTTGCCGTCATATATTAAAAGGGAGTCCAAGTCATACTGATGAAGGCGTTCCCGGCCGTTAAGTCCTGCCAGCTCCATAACAAACTGAAGCCTTACCACTTCGCCGCCCAACTCCTCAATCATCTCGGTTATCGCCTCAATGGTCCCGCCGGTGGCAATCAGGTCATCTACCACCACGACCTTATCTCCCGGCCGGATAGCGTCCTTATGAATCTCAATTACAGCAGTTCCATATTCTAACGCATATTCCTTTTCCAGCGTCTCACAGGGCAGCTTTCCCTTTTTCCGCACCGGCACAAAGCCCTTGCCAAGAGCATATGCCACAGGCACACCAAAAATAAAGCCCCGGGACTCCGGTCCGACAACCACATTAAAATCCAGTCCCTTAAGGCTCTCCACCAGCCCGTCAATGGACTTTTTTAATCCCTCCGGGCTCTGTATAATGGAGGTCACATCCCGGAAAATAATCCCCGGTTCGGGAAAATCCGGAATGCTCCTCACATAACTGTCAATGCCGCAACGATCCTGCATAGCACTTCCTCCTCTGTCTCATCAAAGATATATCTGTATTTTAACATATCCCTGCCCAAAATCAAGAAGGAATATATCCCCCTGCAATCCATACGCTGACAAACAGGCTTAAGACGGCAACAAAAATCCCTGCCGGCACGCTCCAGCGGGACCGGCTGACGCCAATGCTCATAAAATATACGGATACCGTATAAAACAGCGTCTCCGTACAGCTGAGCAGAATAGAGGCCGACATACCGACATAGGAATCCGTACCGAACTCCTTAAACAAATCGAACAAAAGCCCGTTTGCCCCGGAAGCGGAGAACATTTTTACAATGCTTAACGGAATGATTTCCGCCGGAATATGAAAGAGTCCGGCAACCGGCTTTAACAACTCCCCAATCAGCTCTAAGGCGCCGGAGGTTCTTAACACCCCCACCGCCACCATCAGGCCCACAATGGTAGGGGCAATTTCCACAATAATCTGAAAGCCGTTTTTTCCGCCCTCCAAAAAATCCTCAAAGACAGGCCGCCCCGCCATCAGTCCATAACCTACAATATAAAAAATGACCAGGGGAATCATAAAGACTGAGAGAAAATTAAGAATCTGAACCATAGCCGCCTCCTATTCCTTTTTTCTATGGGAAACGCGGCGCATGGAAACGCCGCACATCAGCTTACAGATTACCAACGCCGCCACCGTAGTAACCGCCGTAGCAAGAAGGGCGGGGCCCGCCACTGACACCGGGGCCGCGCTGCCGTACTGGCTCCGGTAAGCAATCATATTTATGGGAATTAGCTGCAAAGAAGAAATATTTAACAAGAGAAAGGTACACATTTCGTTACTGGCAACAGCCGGGTCATTTCCCCGTTCCTGCTCAAGCTCCTTTAACGCCTCCATGGCTTGCAGGCCGGTAGGGGTACAGGCCCATCCAAGACCTAAGATATTGGCAATGAAATTGGCGGATATGTACCCAGCTGCTTTATGACCGGCAGGAAGTTTGGGAAAAAGGAACCGGAGCAGGGGACGCATTTTTTCGGTCAGCAAGTTAATCAGACCGGAATTTTTTGCAATGTATAACATTCCGTTCCACATGCTGACCACCCCGGCCATGACAAAGAGCAGTTCCACAGCCTCTTTCGAGGAGGCAACCACTCCCTCGCATACCGCCCCTAAATTCCCCTGAAAGGCTGCCACGATAATACCGATTAAGACCATGCCCGCCCATAAGAAATTAAGCATTCCGGCGCTCCCAATCATTACTCATAGAAGTATATGGGAAAAGAAATCTAAATAGAACCTAATTTTTTCTCCGTATTTACCATTTTCATTCTTTCCCATTTATCCGCTATCGCATAAAACAGCTTAATGATACACTGCCACACTACCACTACCAGTGTACAGAACAAAAAATACCCCGGCATATACCACTGCTCCCCTGTAACATCCATAATAAAGACCATGGGCGAGCCCTTAGAAGGCCGGGACAAAAACCAGTAATTTGTCCCCAGCGCATGATTGAGTCTGGGAATCAGGATAAAACCAGCCACCCCGAATACAAAAGGCATCCAGAAATCCCGCCACCTTGGCACCAGCCGCCCGCTCATCACCAGCCACACGCCAAAGCCCACAATCAGTCCATGGGCGACAAAGCCATGAATACACATGTAATTGAAAAAGGGATAGGCGCTCCAGTCGGGAAACAGCAAAGCGCCTAATGCGCCGGGAACGCACAGCAGGACATAGACAATGCCGAAAAACCGGCTGCCGGTCCACACATAAATTACGGCAATCCACAACGCCATGCTGCAAAGGTGAAAGGGCAGAAACCCCCGGTCAAAATGTCCGGTCAGCATCAGCACGCCGTCCCGGTAAAAAGAAAGAACGGGAAATAAAATGCCGATACACTGCTCTACCCTGCGCTGCACCTTATCTATCTGGCGCATATACCAGATTCCAACCGCCGCCACAAAAATGCCGATTCCCAAAAGCCACAGCAGATGTCCGGTCCCAAACAGGGTAAAACCGCTGCCCGCAGGCACCTCTGTTTCAAATTGAAAAAATTCCCTCATCCCATCACTCCTTACCGGCATCCGGCCAAAAATGCCTGAATTCGTTTCTCCGCAGATAAACGGTCCTGCTCCGCATCATAGTCAAGGCTTACATACTGCACCTCTGAAAGCTTCCTGTGAAGGGAGGCGTACAGCCCCTTTCCGCATACGGCGCTTACCGGACAGCCGGAGGGTTGTCCGCATATTATCGCCCGGTAACCGGCCTTCGCCAGATTAATAAACTCCGCTCCCATCAGCCAGCCGTCTCCCGCATTGTTCTTAATCCCCATGTATTCCGCCGCATTGTTCCGGAAGACATCATAAGCGTCCAGACAGCAAAATCCCTGTTCCCTAAGGGCCTGTACCAGTTTTTTCTGTAACCGCAGAATATGCCGGTAAAGCTGATGAAAGCTGTCATTTTTCAAAAAAGCCGAACGCCCCTCCATAAAATATAAAATGTACCAGGTAATGCCGTTGATATAATACTCACAACCCATTTTTTGAAGGCTTTTCTCCAGCTCCCGGTTTCCCAGGCGGCAATATTTCACATACAGTTCCCCGGTAATCCCTACCTTCTGCCTTTTTTTCCCCGTCAGTTCAAGCCTGGCATAATCCGCGGCAATCTCTAAAAACCGCCTTTCCATATCCGTCTCGGACAGGGCGCCCCAGCGAAGGTCCTGCGACAACACCTGCACCCAGTAGGCCGTCAGCATTTCCGTAAGCCCCTCCTGCTTTTCGTACGGAGCCGTCTGATTGCGCAAAAGCATCAGAAGGTCCCCATAGAAAAATGCCGCCACCGCCCGCAGAAACATCTCCGTTGAAATGGGAAGCGGTAGGCTTTTTCCCGCCCCGTCTAAGGAAAGCACCTCTATGTCCGGAAAACCCGCATCTGCCAGCGCCCTTTTTAAAACGGACGGAAAGGCTCCATTTAAACAGCCCCCTAAAAACTGAGGCCCCAGCACAGCCGTCTGTTCCAACTTATAATCGCCGCTTTGCAGCGCCTTTATTATCTGCCCCGCCATTAAAAGACCGGGATAGCAGATTCGGTCATGGACATAGCGAAGCCCCGTTTCCGCAATGCCCTCTCTTTCCTCGATTACCACAGGGGTATAATCTTCAAAATAAAATGCATATTTTAACAGCGGCATATGGGCGTCTAACACCGCCGGTATTAAAAGTGTGCCTGGTTGTCTTGCTGCCATCGGCCTTACCCTCCCTGCTTTTAAGGTTATCCGGCAGGTGCAAACGTTCTGCCTGTTGTCCGCTTACGTAAAGACACCGCATAGGAGACATACAGCGTTTTGCAAATGCCTATTGAGAGTATTGCCAAAAAATAAATGTTTATTACATGCGAAAGCGCAGACCTGCTTTACATTCCATTTCCACCTGCCGCACCCTGCATGGAGTTTCCCCGTCAAAATGAAACCACTGTGGTTCATCTGTCCGCACCGTCAGCCGTTGGCACCGATAGGCAGAAACCTTATGAAAGAGCAAATGCTTTTTTCCATAGACCAAAAGAACCGCCAGCAGCAGTTTCCATGCCGGCATATCCCTTACCAGGCACACATCCAAAAGTCCATCTGTAGGATCGGCATCCGGGCAGAAGGGAACACCGCCCCCTTCCCGCTCATGATTCATTCCCACCACAAAAAACAGTCCCGGAACCTGGATGTCCTCTTCATCCAGGCTCAGCACTGCATTTACTGCCTTCCTTGTAAAAATCTGCCGTATGCCGATTGCCACATACACCAGCTCTCCCAAATGAACTTTATTTAAAATTCTCTTTAACCGGCTGCGGCTGACTTCCTCGCATATATCCGCATCATAGCCCACGCCGCTGCTGATTAAAAACCGTCTGCCGGAAAATCCGCCACTGCCTTCCGGTTCATAAAATACCTCTCCATAGTCCAGCGTATATTCTTTAGGATTTTTCAACAAATGCCCTAATGCGGTTGCCGTACTTTTAGAAACTTTCATGTTCCTTGCAAAATCATTGCCGGAACCGGTGCGGATACAGGAAAGTATGGTACGCTTGAAGGAAATAATGCCATTTAAGACAGCATTTAAAGTGCCATCCCCGCCAAGCACTACCAGATGCACATTTTCCTGCCGGGTTTGTGATGCGTTATGTAAACCAGTCCCGTCATCAGAATTTTCCGTATGACCGGTAAGGTCGCTTACCAGCCTGGTTACTTCCCCGGCACTCTTTAAAATGTGCGCCTCATATTTCACCTGCTCCCGCTTTAATATCCGCTCCGTTTTTTTCCAGACAGCCATCCCCTTTCCGGAGGAGGCTGTCGGATTGACAATGAAATGGTACATCTTTTGTTCCCCTTTAACTCTCAGCCTGCCGGTTAAATTCTTTCTCTCCCCCTATTATATTCTGATACCGGTAAATACTCAAGAAAATTCCAAGCAAAACGGAGCTGGCAATCATACCCGATGCAGCATCGGTTACAAAGGGAAAATAGATCCTGCTTGGCAAAATGCCTATATTGCACAGAAAATAGAAAACAAACTGGATTAGGAGCAATGTTGCTACCCCTGCTCCCATCATCCTGCCAAGCCGATTTTTATGCCGCAAGGAAATGTACAAACCCCTGATTAACAGCAATAATATAAAGCCGGATAAAATCAATGCTGCCAGAATACCATAATGTAAACAAACATATGCCAGCACATAATCATGGCCTAAAGGCAATGTATATGTCCACTGCCCGGCTTCTAACAGGCGGTTGGGGCCAATCCATTGGTTTTGTAACAAAAGTTCCGGTACAAGATTTTCACCCCAATACTCCGAACCTAGGGCGCCAAAGTGTATCCATTTATCAAATCTTGCCAGATAATACTCTTGAAACCCTGTTCCCCCTATAGCTGCTAAAATCCCCCATAGAAAAAAGGGAATCAAAATCAGCCCAATCCACAGACCTGCCACAATAATCCATTTATGGTGAACTTCAAACCAATTCTTTCCCACTGCCACAGACAGCATTACCCAATCAGCCAGCATAATAATCAATGTTGCCGGGGCAAACAGTGTATCGGGAAAAAGCACCAGCGTAATTACAGCAGGCAGGAGCCACAACAGGGATTTTACAATCCCTGCCATGCCTTTTCCCCTGTAGCCATATAACACACAGCCAAACAGCGGCACATAAAGCATGGCAATACTTGTAACTATGCTATCCGGTCTACCTCCTCCAAACCTCCAAAGCACAGTGATCAAAGCTGCCGCTCCAAACAGCCCCAGATAAATACCCTTCGCATATCTTCCTATATAGGTATAATCCAAAAAACCGACTCCCAGCATTACCACTATTCCCATTACGGTATGGACAATAGCCTGTGAAAGCATCATACCTCCAAAGGCTTCCGCATAATGACAGTTCAGCAGATATTGCGCTGACAGGCCTAAAACGGACAAAAACACAGGCAGAAGCAGCAAATCCCAGGCCATCAGCGGACGGTGTATCCGGTTTAAGCGCACCCCTGCCTCCACAGGGTCTCCCATCTGCCTTACCGCCTCCTGTTCCGCATTTGCCTCCTTCATGCCCTGCTGCATATAAGCCGCCTTTTGGTCCGCAATGTGAGAGCGGATTTCCGCCTCTATCATTCCTTTCGCCTTTTCACATTGTATCTGCGCCAACAGCGATTTCATATATTCTGTTTCTTTCATTCCAAATCCCCCCTTATCAATCACCGGCAGCAAGGCGCTTTCCCGCCATCCTGTCCTCCCGGTTCAATATAGTGGCAACCGCCTTTGAAAAGGCGTCCCATTCCGCCCGCTTCTCCTTGAAAATCCTGCGCCCTTTCCGGGTAATATGGTAATATTTGCGCAGCTTGCCGGAAACCTCCTTCTCATATACTGTCAATACGCCCCCCTGCTCTAAGGCATGCAGCAGCGGATAAAGGGTTCCCGCCTTCAGTTCAAAAACATTCTGGGAGCGGGCTTTCAGGGTATCAATCATCTCATACCCATACATATCCTTTTCACACAGCAGCTTTAACAGCAGCATCGTAGTGCTGCCGGAAACCAGACTTTTATCAAGCGCCATAACAATCCCTCCTTATATAGATTATCTACATACATATTATATCGACAATCTATATATGTCAAGAACTGTCCGTTCATCTTTATGAAATATTAAGATTTTCCCATAAAAAATAGCGGCACAAAAACCGCTATTTTCTCCTAAACTAACACATATTATAAGTAAACTCCCTATATTCTGTCGTCAACCACTGCGCCTTTTATATCCTCCCGCAGCAGCCGCATCCTATCCACAATCCCCCAGATTTCTTTGCCAATTCCTCCAACCTTCTCCATACTGACATCGAATCGGTCTGTGTTCTTCCCATTCTTCATATTCTGAGCAGTTCTGCCCTGAACAGACTTCTTTCCGGCAGTCTTGCTCTGAGCTTCTTCTTTTTCCTCTTTCTCCTGCTGCTTTTCCTGTATCTCTTTTGCTTTCTCGTCTATATTCTCCTTAACCTCATAGAACAGCTTTCCCACAATCTCCTTGCCTGCCGTATCCATAATCTTTCCGGCTTCCTCAACGGCTCCTGCCATGGGCGCTTTCTTCAGGCGTTCCATCTTCACATCCCGGTAAGCCTTTTCTTCCTGAATTATCTGGCTCTGGCTTCTCCGCATCTCGGAGCGGAGGTCTTCTGCCTCTTCGTCCAAAGATAAGGCCTGTTCCTGATACTCCGTCATTCCTTGCTCATGCAGGCGGCCATAGCGCATCAGTTCCTCCTTTGTCAGATTCACTTCGCTGCGGGGCTCTTTTGTGCGCACCTTCCGCATAAGCTGTAAATCTTCATATTCCTGGCTGTCCTCGGTAATTCCATACTCTTTCATCAGGGCGTCCTGCATATCTGCAATGTCCCCAAGCCGGGTACCGCTTTCTTTATTCTTATTCCTTAGTTCTTCAATCGTCTCTAACCGTTCCTGCTGCTGACGGTCCGTCTGCCGGTCCGCAGAAAATGCTCTGGAAACAAGCCTCAGAGCCTCCCTCTGGGCCCGCTGTTTTCTGGCCGAAATACTGTCCGTTCTGCTATTCATATCACCGGCAAATACCGTATTTCTCTTTATGTCCGCCTGCTTCGCTTTGGTGTGCCTTGCCGCCTGTCTGGCGTCCGGGGCATACATTCCCTCTGCTCTCGTCTGCACATTGATTATCATATTCATATAAACCGCCTCCTTAACCAATGCTCTCGGCTTTCCTTTCCGGCAATAACAACAGGTTCTTATCTATGCAGGAAACTTCCTGCAACAATCCACTCTTTTCGACATTATACCAATATGTGCCAAAAAGGGCAATCCCAATCAGGCAGGAAAGCATAAAAAGACCAAAAATCTTTTCATGTATAACGGATAAAGGGGCCAAAAAGTCAAACAAATTTATGTTTATTACATGATTTTTTGCATAATCTGTCCCAAATCCATTCATACTATTGCTATCAAAATTTAAAAGGAGAGAGCATATGAGTCAATTATCAGAAAAAGAATTATCTGCATTAAATGATCTGTTATCCGAAGAAGAATTGCTGGTGAAGAAGTTCCAGATGTTGGCAAGCCATGCCACAGACACAACCGTAAAAAATGAAATGGAAGACATATCCCAGAGACACCAGTCACATTTTAATAAGCTTTATAACCATTTAAGTTAAGGAGGACATTATGGATTTATATCAGGAAAAAGAAATTTTAGGCGATGCTTTAGCTGCACAGAAGTCGGCCACCAATCTGTTTAACACCTATTCCAATGAGTGCGTACACGAGGATCTCCGGTCTACGATGTTAGACATCCTTGCTGACGAGCACACCATGCAGCAGGATGTATTCTGCTCTATGCATGAGCGGGGCTACTATCCCACGCCGGACGCACAGCAGAACAAGGTTGACGAGACAAAACAGAGATACTATGCGGCATTTAAGCCCTTAAGCTAAATACACCAAATACTATAAAAACCTTCCGGGGATATGTATGCCAGCCTTACCCATGCCGGTAAAGCGGTATCATAACACCCGGAAGATTTTCAGTTAAGACTTCACAACTTTTTTGTATTACGCATCACTATAACAAAGGAAATCACAGATAAAATTATTTCGATTACTATTTTAATTAATATTCCGGAATTGGACATTTTAAATGCGATAAAATTTAAAGTATTACCGCCTGAATATGCCGTTGCTATATACGGTATGCTAAGTTGAGGAACAACAAATGAAACAACATTATGCAATGCTAACAGCAGCATTATAATTGCAATAATAATTAATGTCATATTTATTATTTTCTTTCTTCTTTGAAATACAATCTTTTCCTCCGGATACGCTTCTTCAAACTCAATAGCAAGTTCGTTTATATCGCCCAAAGATTGTATTATATCTTCTATGCGTTCTCCCGCATTTTCCCGCTCTTCTATCTCATTATTTAACTCAGATAATAATCTTTTCTTTGTCGATGAATTTAAATTTATTATTTTATATAGATTTTTTAGATAATTTTTTCTCATCATTTATACCCCTATTTTAAAAAGACATCTACAACTGATACCATGTTATACCAACCACTCACTAGTTCTTCCAGCTTTTTTCTTCCTTTACCGGTTATCATATAATATTTCTTCGGTTTTGCCCGCTGCTCCAATTCCTTCCATCTGCTTACAATATAACCGTCATCTTCCAACCGATAGAGAATCGGATAAAGAGTACCCTCTTTCATATGCAGTAAACCATTGCTTTCCTTATCTATCCTTCCGAGCATTTCATATCCATAGGTCTTACCTTCAGATAAAATTTTTAGGACAATCATTTTCAATATACCTCTTTTTAATTGATTTAAATCTGAATTTTCCATGTTTCCCTCATTCATAATATTTAGTGTTACTAAGTATTATAGATTATAAAAATTTAGCTGTCAAGTTTTTTATCAACGAAGTGTTCATTAAAAAACGGAGAACCCTGCCGGTCCTCCGTCCTTTTATAAATTATCATATAAAATCTGAATTTACAGAAAATTTTCAAACCCCCGAATTACAGCATCATCTGTTCCCATTAATACTTAGAACACCTAAACTGTAATTCTTCCCATCTTCTGTCCACTTCCTCCTGGAACTGCACCAACAAATCCTCGTTGCCTTTCTTGAAAAGATGTTTAAATCTTCCCTGCGGGCGGAGAAAATCTTCAACAGGAAGTTTTTTCTTTGGCTCATAGTTTAATATCCACTTGCCATGGTCCACCTCAAACAGCGGCCAGTAACAGGTTTCCACGCCTAACCGGCAGATTTCCATAATATCCTCTGCCGGATACCGCCAGCCTCTCGGACAGGGCGCCATGACATTTAAGAAGCAGGCCCCTTCCGTATAGATTGCCTTTTCTGCCTTGGTGTGCAAATCCTTAAAATTCCCCAATAAAGTGGACTGTCCCACATAGGGAACATCATGGGCTGCGATAATCGCCGCCAAATCCTTGCGGTTCTGCATTTTACCATTGGACTGGCTTCCCACAGGCGTTGTAGTGGTATCCGCATACATCGGCGTTGCGGAAGAACGCTGGATACCCGTATTCATATAAGCGCCGTTATCATAGCATACATACACAAAATCATGGTTCCGCTCCATAGCCCCGGACAAGGACTGCAAACCGATATCGTAAGTGCCGCCGTCGCCGCCGAAGGTAATAAACTTAAAATCCTCTTTAATCTTGCCCTTCCGCTTCAGCACCTTATAGGCAGTTTCTACGCCGCCCATGGTTGCCCCGGCATTTTCAAAGGCATTGTGGATATAGCTGTCCTCATAGGAGGTATATGGATACATAAAGGTTGACACCTCCAGACAGCCGGTTGCATTGCCGATTACCGCCCGGTCGCCCTCATGGAGAGCCCGCAGCACAGCACGAACCGCAATGGTACCGCCGCAGCCTGCGCACATTCTATGTCCCGGAGCCAAGCGTTCCGGTTTGTTCATCTCTGCTTTAAAATTATAACTCATCCCATCTGCCTCCTATCCTCTAAGTCCCACATAACGGTATTCCTCAAAGGCTTTTCCTTCCTTGTCGTATGCCTCTAAATCCCTGTAAATGCGCTCTGCTTCCTCAACGGTAAAGTCCCTGCCGCCCAAACCGTAAATCAGGTTAAATGCCCTCACATTGGCAGCATGGTCATAAAGGGCCGCCTTAACCTCTGCTCCTAAAGGACCGCCCTTGCCTCTGAAGCTCTCGCTTCTGTCCATAATGGCAACCGTCTTACAATGCTTGAGGGCGTTCGCAATCTCCTCGTCGGGGAAGGGACGGAAAACTCTAAGCTTTAACAATCCCGCCTTTACTCCCTGTTCCCGTAAGGCGTCCACTGCATCTTTTGAAGTTCCGGCAGCGGAACCGATAATCACCATGGCATAATCCGCATCCTCTAAGCGGTATTCCTCAAAGAATCCGTAGGTTCTTCCTGACATTTCGCCATATTCCTTACCTACTTCCAAAATCACCCTTTTGGCATTTCGCATGGCCGTATTCTGCGCCATCTTCGTCTCCATATAATAATTGGAAACTGCATACGGTCCGACGGCAATCGGCTGCTCTGCATTCAGCAGGTAATTTTCCGGCTCATATTCCCCTACAAAACCTTTTACCTTTTCATCTTCTAAAAGCTCGATATTCTCCACAGCATGGCTGGTAATAAATCCGTCCTGGCAGATCATAATGGGAAGCCTTACATCCTTATGCTCGGAAATGCGGTACGCCTGAACAAAATTGTCATAGGCCTCCTGATTATTCTCCGCATATATCTGAATGAACCCTGTATCTCTGGCGCCCATGGAATCGGAATGGT
This sequence comes from uncultured Lachnospiraceae bacterium, assembly GCA_947625015.1. Taxonomy (GTDB): domain Bacteria; phylum Bacillota; class Clostridia; order Lachnospirales; family Lachnospiraceae; genus CAG-590. Next base: position 35,420 of record CANQMR010000020.1, read on the forward strand.
CGCAGTTGATGTTAATGGGGCCGGAAAGTGCCCGGTTGACCAGACATAACGCCAACGGCAGGCGGTTAGATGCCGCCACATAAAGCTCCTCCCACATCAGAGCCAGCCCGCAGGAAGAAGTGGCCGTAAGGGCTCTTGCTCCCGCTGCGGAAGCGCCTACGGTTGCGCTCATGGAGCTGTGCTCACTCTCCACAGGAATGAAATCGGTGTCCATCTCTCCATTGGCAATATAGTTTGCCACATACTGGGGAATCTCCGTTGAAGGAGTAATAGGGAATGCCGGCATAACATCGGGATTCACCTGTTTAATCGCATAGGAAATGGCCTCATTTCCTGATAATCTCTCTCTAATCGCCATCTTACTGTCCCTCCTTCATGGAAATTGCCTCAAAAGGACAGACCTTCGCGCATATGCCGCAGCCCTTGCAGTGGTCGTAGTCAAAATCCTCTCTCTTACTGTCGCATACGGGTATGGAGCTGTCCGGACATACGGGAACGCACAAAAGACATTGCTTGCATTTCTCCTCATGGAATACCGGCGTCTGGGTTCTCCACTCGCCTGTATGAAAAAGTCTGGAAGTCCCGGCAGCATATATCTGATTGCCCTCCGTAATGTCCTGCCATGGACTTTTTTCCGTAATCCTTGTCACATCTGTTGCTGCCATTTACTCCACCTCCTCATATGCCATATGTAACGCCTTCATATTTCCCTCAATGACCTCCGGCTTCTTGGAAAATTTGTGTCTGTAGGAAGCCTCCATCTCCCGGAAGAAATCCTCCTTGTCCATCACTCCGCTGATCGCTGCAATAGCCGCTAACATAGGGGAATTGGGAAAATATTTTCCAAGACATTTTTCAGATATCTCTCTTGCATCTATAGTATAGACGCCGCCGGTATATCCCTTTAAATGGGGCTTTACCTCCTCCGGCGTCTTGGTGGTATTAATGACGATTGCCCCCTCCGGCTTTAAGCCGTTAGTCACATCTACGCTCTCTAACAGCGTCTCGTCTACCACAACGACATAATCCGGATCGTAAATATTAGAATGTACCCGAATCGGGTTATCGCTGATCCGGTTATAGGCGGTAATTGGCGCTCCCATCCGCTCCGGGCCATATTCCGGAAAGCCCTGTACATGTTTTCCTGTCATAAATGCGGCGTCGGCTAACATCAATGCCGCCGTCTTGGCACCCTGGCCGCCCCGGCCATGCCATCTGATTTCCACTGTGTTCTTCAACTTTAACACTCCTCGCTTATTTTATCTTCATTCCAGTGATTGCGATAAAAAATCCACAGCACACTATGAATTATTATATGTGCTGTGGATAAAAAAGTAAAGTGAAAATATGAAATCTTTTCATTAAGCAAATGAGAGGGATTCATCATAGTTGCCTTGCAATGGGAAGGTGGATAACCCATCTTCCCATTCTAAATCTGCTTTATCAAATGCGTCTTACTTAATCTCATCTGCCAGTTTTTCAAACGCCTCCCGGCTCTTGCGGAAGCACTCCATTAGCTTCGGTGAAAATACGCCGCACTCCCCGTTAATAATCATATGGTATGCCTTATCTTTAGGAATAGCGTCCTTATATACCCGTTCACAGACAAGGGCGTCATACACATCTGCTATCGATACAATCTGCGCAGAAATGGGGATTTCTTCCCCCTTTAATCCATCCGGATAACCCTTGCCGTCATACCGCTCGTGATGGTGGCGGCAGATGTCTAAACTCACCTGTCTGTATTCGTCATCCCAGATACCGCCAATATTATTAAGGATATCGCATCCTCTGGTGGTGTGGGATTTCATGTATTCAAATTCTTCCTCATTAAATCGTCCCGGCTTCAGCAGAATCTTATCCGGTATGGCAATCTTACCCAAATCATGCAGGGAACTGGCGGTTACAATCATCTCTACCTGTTTCTCGTCTAAATGATATTCCGGATAATCTTTCATCATCTGGTACGCTAAAATCCTTGTAAAGCCCTTTACCCGTTGAATATGCTCGCCGCTTTCCAGATTCCGGGACTCTACCACTGTACCTAATACTTCGATGATTCTCTCATTGTTGGCTTTTAATTTCTCTGTCTGCATCTGTAAAATCCGGTTCTGCTTACGCAGGGTTTCCGTCTGGCTTTCCACCTTCTCCTCAAGATGATTCTTGTAAGCAAACAAATCCACCACATTCTTTACGCGGTTCTTAACCAGCGCAGGCTCAAACGGTTTATGGATAAAATCGGACACGCCGATTTCAAAACAGCGGTTCTCAATCTCCACTGCCCGCTCCCCGCTGATTACCAAAACAGGAATCTTATTCATCCAGCCCTGTTTTTTCATCTCCTCCATAACAGCAAAGCCGTCCATCTTAGGCATCTGTAAATCCAAGAGCAGCGCCGCCGTATCCTCACTCATCGTATTCAGCTTTTCAATCGCCTGCTCCCCGTCCTCGGACATTACAACCTCATATACATCCTGAAGAATATCCTGCAATAATTCCCTATTTAGCTCTGCATCATCCACTACTAAAATCTTATTCTTCATATTGCCCTCTACCTCTTCTTTAATTTGAATACACAACAATTCTGTCATTTGCGCGTCTGACAATCACATCATGAACCGTATGTGACACCCATTTTATGTTGTCAATAATTACAACAGAACCCTCATACATGGTTCCCTTAATGACTGCCCTTGCTCCGGCCATGCTTTCAATAGCATCCTCACATTCCTGTTTCTGCTTATACAGACTGTCAAGTTCTAATTCTTTTGTATAGATTGCATTCTCTATCTTTAAATAAATCTCCATCGTGTTGCGCACTTCCGGAGGATATTTTCTCTGAAAATCCATATAGGCATTGCCCAATATCGCAAGCTCCTTATTCACATCCCCTATCTTCTTCTCAAGAAGAGTCAAGGTATGCATGGCTGACTCGTCTACGCCTAACTTCAGTACCGTCCGCAAATTGGCATGATTGCCGATATTAAAGGCTTTGATTCCCCGTACTGCCTGGGCAACGCCTCCCGCAATCATTCCCTTTCTGCCCTGAATCACTATGTTGCCTTCCGCATACATATTACAGTTCAAGGCATAATTGGCATGGATATCGCCATGGGAAATAACATTAATCGATTCAAAAAACTTGGCAGTCACCTTTTTCCCTGCCTCAATTACCCCATGGCCTGCGCCGTTGGCTCCCTGCCGCAGCAAAATCTCGCCGCCGCACTTAATCATAGCGCCTTCCACCGCGCCGTTCACAATGACATCTTCTGTAGCCCGGATTACGGACCCGGCTCCTACATTGCCCTGTACATAGACGCAGCCGTCAAAATCTACATTACCTGTGGCGGCATTGACCTCCTCCACCACATAAAGTTTGGTAATCTCTATCTTATTGTCATCAATTAAATCAATCTTTCCGCTGATAGCGGCAATGTAAGTCTTTCCATCCGGCAAAAGCACAAAACCATGGCCGGTGAGCACATTCATCTCATGGCCCTTTTTCACATTTAAATGCTTACCGGTTACCGTATAACCCGGCGTGCCATACTCCGCTTCATGGTAAAGGGCGATTTTCTGCCCTTCCTCTACCAACTCATACCAGCGTATATGCTGATAATCTACCGAACCATCATGTAACACCTTGGGGGTTCTGTCCATGGTGGTCTTAAAAAAGTATTCGTACCAGCCGTCTTTTCCTGCGCCGGACACCTTGCCTCTGGCAATGAGCACCGACTGGTTATACAATTTCTCCTTCACCAGCTTCTCTACTGCGGATTTGATAACGCCCTTAGTCACTCCCTCTGACTTTAGGACCTGTAAAACCTCCTGCACCGTAACCGTCTCGTCCGGCTTGCATTTTAACTCTATTCTGGCCTCCATCTCATCACTGCTGATAAAGACCACAAACTGCTGGTGCTTTAAAACCTCTGCCGTTCCGTCTACAATTCCCACTGTGGCGCCGGTGGACAGGGCTTTCCGCTTTCTGGCCATATCCGTTGCCGTATACATAAACCGGCAGTAGGAACTGATATCAATTCCTTCCTCTAAACCTAAGCGAATCTCCCGCATCTGCTGCCAGGAAAACAGGGAATTAATGTAAGGCTTCACATCTACCCTGTGCTCTAGGCCCAGCCGAATCTCCCGCATCTGCTGCCAGCCATACTCTATGTTGGCATAAATCTTCGGGTCAATTCCTCCCTCAAGGCCGTTGCAAATCTCCCGAATGGAGGCGCCTCTGAAATCCTTGCTGAGATAGGGCTCAATATCCAGTTTCTTCTCTAACGCAATGCGAATCTCTTCTACCTGCTCAACATTATAGCCCTGTTTGATGTAATCAATAATCTCTACCTTGCTCAGGGTAGCTTTTCGCAACTGGCGCAGCATACCGGCTTCCAGCCTGGAAAACTTAGACAGGTCTATACTTTTCTCCAGACCTTTCCGTATCTGCCGCATTTTCTGATAATCCAGTTCGGGGGAAGCATACTTCTTATAGTCTAAACCTGCCTCCATGCCCAGACGGATCTCTTCCATTTGAAACCAGTCGTATTCCGGCCTGGCGTACTGGCTGACATCCACGCCCGCCATCATACCCAGACGAATCTGCCGCATCTGGATTGCCAGATATTCCTTCTTTGCAAAAACCGACACATCCAGATGATCCGCAAGTCCGGTATCAATCTCTAACTTCTGGTCAATATCAAATTCTACATTATTATATGTCAGCATTCTGCAGCTCCTCAATCGCCTTTCGTATCACAGCATACTTTGCCTTGACAAGTTCAAACTGCTTCAATGCCTCATCACTCCACTCTCCATGTCGTAAGAGCTCTGTCAAATTATCCACAGGAACAAAAAAATCAGAAAATGCCATGTTCTGGCACAGTCCCTTAAGGGTATGCGCCTCCCTGAATGCATCCTCATAATTCCCATTGTCAACAGCCGTACACAAATTGTTAAAGGTTTCATCTCGCAAAAACATAAACAGGAATTTCTTAATCCTCGCATCATCTAACATCCGCTTGATTACGGTTTCATAATCCTCCTGCATGGCCATATAGCACTCTTTAACAGTCATCTTGACCCCCCTTTTCCCACTTTTCCTAAAACTCCCCTATATTCTAACAGAAAATGTAAATCTATTCAACAACAAATCACTTTTTTCCCTCAAAATCCACCTAAAATCTTCCCTCTGTTCCCCTATTCCCTATCTCCCGTTTCCGGCAGGCAATATTCTTTCCCGCCCTTTTGTATTGGAAACGCCGCCAGAGGGGCAGTATCCTTTCCTGTTTTTCCCGCACTGTTTTCGGTTTTAAGAAATCCTGCTGACGGGCTGTCCTGCATGTTTGATTGCATGTGCTTTCGAAGAACTCACACCGGGAAGGGGTGACTGGGAAACATCTTAAGCCCCTTTGAAAACGCCGGTACTTGCGGAGGACATAAAAGTTTATCCTATTTGATAGACTTAGATGTCCTCCGCTTATGTACCGCTGCGTTTTCAACGGAGCGAAAGCGTGGCTGTAAGATGTTTGCCCAGCACCCCTAACCCGGTGCTCAGACACTTCTTCGCACATGCATCATGCAGGACAGACCGGCAGCGGATTTCTAAAAAACCGCGTGTCGGGAAAACAGGAAAGGATACTGCCCCTCTGGCGGCATACAAGTAAACATTAAGGGCGGAAAGGCACCCTGTCTGCCGGAAATCAGGATGCCTTCTAAATGGGGAACGGTGGGAAGATACTCAGGCGGTTTTGCCGGTGTAGAGCTGGTAATATTTTCCTTTCTGCTCAATGAGTTCATCGTGGGTTCCCTTTTCGATTATGCGCCCCTGCTCTAAGACTACAATGCAGTCGCTGTTGCGCACAGTGGAAAGGCGGTGGGCAATGACAAAGGTGGTTCTGCCCTTCATCAGCTTATCCATTCCGTCCTGTACCAGCCGCTCGGTACGGGTATCAATGGAGGAGGTTGCCTCGTCTAAAATCAGCGCCGGCGGATTGGCGATAGCTGCCCTTGCAATGGCTAGAAGCTGACGCTGCCCCTGGCTTAAGTTAGCGCCGTCCCCGGTAAGGACTGTGTCGTACCCCTGGGGCAGATGCTTGATAAAGCTGTGGGCGTTGGCAAGCCTTGCCGCTGCCTCCACCTCCTCGTCCGTCGCATTTAGATTGCCGTAGCGGATATTCTCCCGGACAGTAGCCGTAAATAAATGGGTATCCTGTAATACAATCCCCAGAGAATGGCGCAGGTCGGCTTTTTTAATTTTATTGATATTGATGCCGTCATAGCGGATTTTTCCGTCCTGTATGTCATAAAAGCGGTTAATCAGATTGGTAATGGTCGTTTTTCCGGCTCCGGTAGAACCTACAAACGCAATCTTCTGTCCCGGCTTGGCGTATAGCTTGATGTCGTGGAGAACCATTTTTTCATCATTATAACCGAAGTCGACGCCGTCTAAGACCACGCCGCCCTGCAACGGTTCGTAGGTTACGCTGCCGTCTGCCTGGTGCTCATGCTTCCACGCCCATTTACCGGTATAATGCTTGTCGCTTTCCGTAAGCTCGCCGTCTTTTTCCTCTGCCACCACCAGTTTCACATAACCGTTATCCGTCTCCGGTTCTTCATCTAACAGCTTAAATACCCTCTCTGCTCCGGCCAAAGCCATAACGATAGCATTTAACTGCATACTAATCTGGTTAATGGGCATATTAAAGCTCTTGTTAAAGGACAGGAAGCTGGCAAGCGTTCCCAGTGTCAGATTCGTAATCCCTCCAAGGGCTAAGATACCGCCCACAATCGTACACACCACATAACTCATGTTTCCTAACTGTGCATTGACCGGCCCTAACATATTGGCAAATTTATTTGCCTGATAAGCGCTTTCAAACAAGCGGTCATTTAAAATGTTGAAATCCTTTAAGCTCTCCTCCTCATGGCAGAACACCTTAACCACCTTCTGCCCGGACATCATTTCTTCAATGTATCCGTTGACGGCTCCGATATCCTTTTGCTGCTGTACAAAATAGCTGCCGGACTGCCCCGCCACCTTCTTTGTTACTAAAAGCATGATTCCGACCATAATCAGGGTGACAACGGTAAGGGGAATACTTAACCGAATCATGCACACCAGCACAGTGACAATGGTAATGCCGCTGTTCAAAAACTGAGGCATACTCTGGGAAATCACCTGTCTTAGAGTATCAATGTCATTGGTGTAAATAGACATGATATCTCCATGGGCGTGGGTATCAAAATATTTAATGGGAAGCCCCTCCATATGAACAAACATTTCATTCCGCAGATTCCGCAGGGTTCCCTGCGTAACCTTTACCATAAGACGGGCCTGTAGATAAGTGGCGCAGATTCCCAAAGCATAAAAGCCCGCCACCCTTCCAATGGCCCCAGCCAGACCGGAAAAATCCGGATTGCTGGTATTTAACAGCGGGGTAATATACCCGTCAATCAAAGTCTGCATAAACATAGTTCCCTGGGCGTTACACAACACGCTTACAACAATACAGATTACCACTGTAACGACATGGAATTTGTAATATTTCATTACATAGCCAAAAAGCCGCTTTAAAATCTTTCCCGGATTTTTTACCGTAGGCTTTTGTCCTCTCGGCACTCGCCTTCCCGGACCGCCTTTTACCTGTCTTACTCTCTCTGCCATCAGTCTGCACCTCCTGCTTCATCAAAATCACCGCTGCCGCCGGTCTGGGATTCATAGATATCCCGGTAAATCTCGTTGTTTGCCAACAGCTCTTCATGGGTGCCAAAGCCGTCGATTGCGCCGTCTTCCATAACAATAATCCGGTCTGCATTTTCCACGCTGGAAATTCTCTGGGCAATAATCAGTTTTGTCGTTCCCGGAATCTCCTCTCTGAATGCCTTGCGGATTTTCGCATCGGTAGCCGTATCCACAGCGCTGGTTGAATCGTCCAAAATCAGTATCTTCGGTTTTTTGAGCAGGGCTCTGGCGATACAGAGTCTCTGCTTCTGCCCGCCGGACACATTGGTGCCGCCCTGTTCAATATAGGTGTCATATCCATCCGGCAGATTCGTGATAAACTCGTCTGCGCAGGCCAGTTTGCAGGCATGAATACACTCCTCCCGGCTGGCGTTCATATCTCCCCAACGCAGGTTTTCCAAAATGGTGCCGGAAAACAGCACATTTTTCTGAAGCACAACCGCCACCTGATTTCTAAGGGTTTCCAAATCGTAGCTTCTGACATCCTTGCCGCCTACCTTTACAGCGCCTTCGGACACATCATAAATCCGGCTGATTAAGTTTGCTAAAGATGTCTTAGAGCTTCCGGTTCCTCCGATAATTCCGATGGTCTCGCCGGAATGAATCTTTAAGTTAATATCCTTAAGCACCCACTCCGCCGCATTTTTATGATAACTGAAATTCACATGTTCAAAGGAAATGCTGCCGTCCGGCACATCAGTATCCGGATTTTCCGGATTGGTCAGGCTGCTCTTTTCATTGAGCACCTCCGCAATTCTCCTAGCGCTGGCCATACTCATGGTAATCATAACAAAGACCATGGACAGCATCATCAGGCTCATCAATATATTCATGCAGTATGTAAACAGACTCATCAATTCTCCTGTCTCTAACTCGGAGAATACAATCATTTTTGCGCCCATCCAGGAAATCAGCATAATACAGGTGTACACCGTAGCCATCATAACCGGAGAATTGAGCATAACTATGCTCTCCGCTTTCACAAACATATTATAGAGATTGTTGCTGGCCCTGGTAAAGCGTTCCCGCTCATAGTCCTCCCGCACAAAGGCTTTCACCACCCGGATTGCGGAGACATTTTCCTGCACGCTCTCATTTAAATCGTCGTACTTGGGAAATACCTGATTAAAGTATTTCATGGCAAAATGAATGATAACCCCCAATATGCAGCCTAAGACTAAAACCGCCCCCAGATATATGCTCGCCAGTCTGGCGCTGATAAAAAAGGCCATGCACATGGCGCATACCAGACTGAACAGCGCCCGTATGCACATGCGGAGAATCATCTGATAGGCATTCTGTATATTGGTTACATCGGTTGTCATACGGGTAACTAAGCCCGCTGTAGAAAATTTATCAATGTTGGCAAAAGAAAAGGTCTGAATATTCTCATACATCCCCTTCCTTAAATTTCTGGCAAGCCCGGCAGACGCCCTTGCGCCGTATCGTCCCCCCAGTATGCCGGCAGCTAAACCGATTGCCGCCGCCACCACCATAACGCCGCCGATTTTATAAATATGGTTAATATCTCCTGCCTCCACGCCGTTGTCAATGATGGAGGCCATCAGCAAAGGGATTACCATTTCCATGATAACCTCCAATACCATAAAGCATGGCGTCAAAACGGAATCCTTTATATATCCATGTAATTGTTTTCCCAGTGTCTTTAACATCGTGTCTCTCCTTTACCTGTTTATTGTATGCCTCAGAATAAAATTATGTTTCTAGGGCGAGAGATTATCCTGCATTTTTTTCACCACCTGCAAAAAAGTCTCTAATTCCTCCTGCGCAATCCCCCTGCAAAGGATTTCTTCAATCTGAAGCTGCCCCTGCTCAATTTTTTGAATGTAGGATTTGGCCTTATCCGTTATGCATACTTTTTTTAAACGGCTGTCCTCCTCCCCCGCCTGCCTTAAGATATATCCTTTTTCCTCCATGGATTTCAGCGTTCCGGCAAGAGAAGATTTTCCTATTTTAAACTGCTTTTCAATATCCTTCTGGTAAATATCCTTTCCCTCATTGGCTGCTAAGTGGGCAATGATGAGTCCGTTAATCATCGACACGCCCTCGAATCCGCTTTCCCGTATCAGTCCCTCCATTCTTCGCCGCAGCATATGGTCTAACGCCTTGACCTGATAAATGATTCCCCCCTCATGGCAGGAACCGCTCATCATATGAGACAATTCACACTCTTTTTCTTTTCTCAATTTGTCATCCCCTTTGATTCATTGCCGGATTTCTCGAAATTCATGCTCCAAAACGACAGCCGGTTTCCTGCATTTATTCCGTCTGCCGCCGGAAAGTTTGTTTTCGAACTGTTCGGCAACGAACATTATATTCCTCTTTCTTTATAAATGCAATAGCTTTTAAAATTCTTCACAGGATAAACACAATTTTATTCTATTGACTTTTCGTCAATATAAAATCACACATAAAAAAAGAATGCATTTTGAAAACACATTCTTTCTTTTCCTTACATTCTGCTGCCATCTCTTTTCGTATTCCATTCTTCTTCCTGATATTTTTTCTATTCTCTTGTTCTCCTCTATTCTTCTGCTCCTTCTCTACTCTTCTGCCCCTTCTGTATTTTCCTCTTCCGGCATCTTCCGTATCCGCACTTCTGTAATCATTCTTTCTTCCCACTCTAAAGCCTCAAACAAAAAACCCTTATAGGGAATGCGAATCCGCTCCTTTTTCTCCGGAAGCCTTCCAAACTCATAAAGCATGAAGCCGTTGACCGTATCAATGTCCTCCTCCGGGAACTCAATGTCGAACCGCTCTTTCAGCTCCTCCAGCTTCGTACTCCCCTTAACAATATAACCGTCTCCTGCGGCCATTTTCATAATATCCGTTTCTTCCTCGTCGTGTTCGTCTAAAATATCTCCCACAATGACCTCAAGAATATCCTCTAAAGCCACCACGCCTTCCGTCTGTCCATATTCATCTACCACGATAGCCATATGATTCTTGGCTGCCTGCATCTGATTAAACAGCTTACTGATTTTCTGGGTTGGCGGAATAAAAAAGGGTTCGGTCACCACTTCCCTGATTCTCTGCTGCGGATTCTTCATATACGCCGCCACAGCATCCTTCATATGTAAAATTCCAATCATATTGTCCATATCCTCTTCATACACCGGATACCGGGAATAATGATTGGCAAGCATAATGTCAATCGCCTCCTGCATATCCATATCCGCTTCCATACAGACCATTTTCTGTCTCGGCGTCATTACATCTTTGGCCTCTTTATCCCGGAACTCAAACACATTGGTAATCATTTCCGCTTCATCTGTATGTAACGTCCCCTGCTCCTGCCGTTCCTCAATAATGGATAATATCTCTTCCTCCACAGCTTCCGCCTGGTCTTCACTGCTTTTCTTATTAAACAAAGATTTCAAACTTCCTGAACCGCCCTTTGCCACCTTATAACCCCTCTTTCTTCTCTCTTTGTATATGAACTATAGCACTCCTCTTCCCCGCCGTCAACACCCGCCCCTCCCGGATTCCGGCGGATATCTTCACCGTATCCGCCAGTTTTATATTTGCGAAACCGCCGCAGTTAATTCTTTCCCATTTTCCCGCACTGTTTTCGGTTTTAAGAAATCCTGCTGCCGGTCTGTCCTGCATGTTTGATTGCATGTGCTTTCGAAGAACTCACACCGGGAAGGGGTGACTGGGAAACATCTTAAGCCCCTTTGAAAACGCCGGTACTTGCGGAGGACATAAAAGTTTACCCTATTCTATAGACTTAGATGTCCTCCGCTTATGTACCGTTGCGTTTTCAACAGAGCGAAAGCGTGGCTGTAAGATGTTTGCCCAGCACCCCTAACCCGGTGCTCAGACACTTCTTCGCACATGCAACATGCAGGACAGACCGGCAGCGGATTTCTAAAAAACCGCGTGTCGGGAAAATCGGGAAAAGAATTACCCTGCGGCGGTATATCTGCAATATTTAAGGCGGATACGGTGAAGATATCCGCCGGAATCGGGAGTATCATTGTCGTTGGAAGGGGTTAGAGGGAAAGGCTGATTTTTAATGCCTGGTTGACGGTTCCCATAATGTCGTCGTCTAAGTGGCATACCTTTTCCCGGAGCCTCTGTTTATCAATGGTTCGTACCTGCTCTAACAGAATGACGGAATCCTTTGCAATATGGCAGCGGTTGGCCGCCAACTCCACATGCGTGGGAATTTTGGCCTTATTCTGCCGACTGGTAATGGCCGCACAGATTACGGTGGAACTGTAACGGTTCCCTGCTTCATTCTGTATAATCAGTACCGGCCGGATTCCTCCCTGCTCAGAGCCCACAACCGGCCGTAAATCCGCATAATAAATATCGCCTCTCGTCACAAACACTGGTATCACTCTCCAAATACAAATTCCTGACGATTGCCGCCTACAGCCTGCTATGTAGTCTGCCGCTTATGCCGCAGGCCCCCGTCAGGTATTTTAAGTATTACCATAGTATTCCAGAGCTATTCAGTTTGTGCGGTACTTTTATCTTTTTTCTCACGTAATAAATCGTATTCCTTATACAAGATAATTCTTCTCCCCTACCTGCTTTCCGTCGCGATAAAAAAGCCTCGGCACCCTTCGGTTAATATCACAGACAAACTCATAATTAAAGCTTGCAGACATGGCGGCCGGTTCCTCCACAGGCAGAATATTCCCGCCCTGGGAGCCAAACAGCACTACCTCGTCCCCCACCTGAACCTCCGGCAGATGAGTCACATCAATCATGGTCTGGTCCATACATACCCGTCCTACAATCGGCGCATAGCTGCCGTTCACCAACACCCGGCCCTGGTTCGACAACGCTCTGGGATAACCGTCGGCATACCCCACGCCGATAGTGGCAATGCGTTTGTCCTCCGTCAGCACATAAGTACCCCCATAACCGATACTTTCGCCGGAAGGCACCCATTTCACGTTAGTTATATGCGTCTTAAACGCCATGGCCGGGTGCAGGACGCATGCCTCCCGATTCATCTCCTCTGAGGGATACAAGCCGTAAATGGCAATTCCCGCCCGGACCATATCATATGTATCATTCGGCATTTCCATAATTCCCGCACTGTTGGAAATATGCCGGATTGGAAAGGTTACTCCCCTTTGCTCCAGCCAGCCCAACACATGCGTGTATAATTGCAGTTGTCCTAAGGCCGAAGTCTTATCCTTTTCATCTGCTTTATAATAGTGGGTGTAAATCCCCTCTGCCTCTATGCCCGGCAGCTTTGTAATCTCTGCAATGATATCCGCATTTTCTTCGGTACAGGCAAATCCGATGCGGTTCATTCCCGTATCCAGCTTAATATGCAGTTTCGCTGTGATTCCAAGGGAGACGGCCGCCTCTGACAGGGCTTTTGCCTGTTCCATGGTAAAGACAGTCTGGGTAACATGATGGGCAACCAATTCCGGGAACTGGCTTTCATCTGTTACGCCAAGAATCAAAATGGGCTTTTCGACCCCTGCATTCCTAAGCTCTACCGCCTCATCTAAACAGGCCACCCCGTAATAATCCGTCAAATCCGCTACCGCCTCCGCTACCTCGATAGCCCCATGTCCATAGGCATTGGCTTTAATCACTGCCAGCATTTTCTTCCCCGCCGGAAGAAAGCCCCGCAATGTCTCTATGTTCTTTCGGATAGCGCTCAAATCAATGTCCGCCTGTACCCTGTAATATCTGTCCATGTTCAAGTTCCTCTCTAACGCATTACCTCTCCTAAGGAATCAATAATATCCGAAGCCAGCATAGCATATTTGCCCTTCTTCTCTGCCGCCTTATCTCCTGCCTGACAATGTACAAAGGTTCCCATCTTTGCTGCCTCTAATAAGTCCAGCCCTCCGGCTAACATTCCTGCAATAATGCCGGAAAGCACATCACCGGAACCTCCGGTAGACATTCCGTTATTGCCCGCCAGATTGATATAGGTCTGCATATCCCCATTGGTGACAATGGATTTGGCGTCCTTTAACACAAGCGTAACGCCCATCTGCTTTGCAAAACGCTTCGCCACTTCAAAACGCTTGTTCATGATTTCCGGTACGGTACACCCCAACAGGCGGCTCATTTCTTTCATGTGCGGCGTCATAATCATAGGCACCGAAGAGGTCTCTAACAGCTCCATATTTTCCGATAAAATGTTAAGGGCGTCTGCGTCTACCACCAGCGGCACCTCGGAATTCATCAAAAGCTCGTAAAGCATCCGCTCTGATGTGGAATCCACGCCAAGTCCCGGTCCCACCGCAATGGCTGTCGCCCACCGCATAGCGTCTTCAATGCAGGAAAGCGCGCCCTCGTAATCCTCATAGGTCATCATAACCGCCTCGGGAAGCTGGGACTGGATAATGGTCCGGTTGCTCTCATGGGTATAGATTTTCACAATGCCTGCGCCGGCAGTGTAGGCCGCCTTGCCGCACAAATAAGCAGCTCCGGACATATTTTTACTCCCGGCGATTATCGCCACCTTTCCATAGGTGCCCTTATTGGAATTATCCATTCGTCTCGGAAGTTTATCCATATCGCTCTCATCATAGGCGTAAATCTGGGGCCTTACCTGATTGACGGCCACCGCAGGAAAACCGATATCCGCACACACTACGGTACCGCAGTAATCAATGCCGTCGGAAAAAAACATGCCAATTTTCCTAAGACCAAAAGTCACCGTATAGTCCGCCCGAAAAGCCACGCCTAATATATCCCCCGAAGTGGCGTCTATGCCGGAAGGCACATCAATAGCCACCTTAAGAGCGTCTAACTGATTCAATGCCTCAATGGCTTTCGCCTGAGCGCCCTCAATCTTTCTGGAAAGTCCCACTCCGAAAATACCGTCAACCACTACGCTGTAATCCTTATTGGGAATTGTTTTCCGCAGACGGATTCCCATGTTGTGAAGGATATTTTTCTGAATCTGGAACTGCGGAGACGTCTTTGTCATACCGCCCACAAAATAGATATCCACATTATAGCCCCGGCCAATCAGAATACGGCCTACTGCCAGACCGTCTCCCCCGTTATTGCCGCTCTCTACGGCAATCAGAATGCGGCCGCCTGAAGTATTCCACTTTTCAATCTGCGCCGCCACTTCCATGGCCGCCCGCTCCATCAACACCTCTGCCGGAATCCCTACTCTTTTGATTGCGTAAGAATCAATGGCCTGCATTTCTTTTTTGGTAACAATATACTGCATACTCCTTCTCCTATATATGATATACTGAACATTACTGTTTTCCGGTTACTTAAAATAGTCCACGCCGGATTCAAAAATCAATTGGTTCTGGTCCCCGTATATGTTAATTGCCACGTCTTCATCCCGCCGCTCGGAATGGGCCATCTTCCCTAATATCCGTCCATCCGGGCTCGTAATGCCCTCAATGGCCGCGTAGGAACCATTGACATTGTAGGCCTCGTCCATAGTGGCCTGTCCCCCGGCGTCTACATACTGGGTTGCCACCTGTCCCGCCGCAAACAGTTTATCAATCCATTCCTTATCCGCCACGAACCGGCCCTCGCCATGGGAAATCGGCACCGTATAGACGCCGCCAAGCTCCGCTCTGGTAAGCCATGGGCTCTTATTCGTAACCACCTTTGTATAGACCATTTTGGACTGGTGCCGCCCAATGCTGTTCATGGTAAGCGTCGGGGAATCCTCCTTCTGGGAAGTAATCTTCCCGTAGGGCAGAAGCCCTAACTTAATCAACGCCTGAAAACCGTTACAGATTCCCAGCATCAGACCGTCCCGCTGCTCTAACAGCTTTTGAATCTCTTCCTTTAATCTGGGGTTGCGGAATGCAGCAGCAAAGAATTTAGCGGAGCCCTCCGGTTCATCTCCTGCGGAAAATCCGCCTGGGAACATCACAATCTGGGCTCTGCCAATCGCCCCGGCATAAGCCTCCACAGAATCCAATATGTTCTGCGCCGTCATATTCTTAAAAACTATGGTCTCCACTACCGCGCCAGCCCGCTCAAAGGCTTTTGCGGAATCATACTCGCAATTGGTTCCCGGAAATACGGGAATAAATACCTGCGGCTTAGCCACTTTATGCTTACAGACATAGATGTCCTTTGTATCATAAATTTCGGTTCTCACCGTCTCCTGCTTTACGCCGGAGCTTGTGGGGAATACCTTTTCCAACGTATCCGTCCATGCGTCCACAGCCTCTTCCATGGAAATATCCATATCTCCCCAGTGAAAATGTCCGTCCTCTGCCGTATGTCCTATGATAACGACAGGAGCCGACAGGGTTTCGCTCGCCTTTACCTCACAGATAATTGCGCCGTAATCCTTCTTCGTCATCTCCTCCACTGGCAGACTGTCCTCTAAAACAGCGCCAATCCCATTGCCGAATCCCATTTTGGAAACAGCTTCGACGATACCGCCAAAGCCCACCGCATAGGCAGACAATACCTTTCCTGCCTGCATATCGCGATAAAGCGCGGAATATGACTTCTTCATATCCTCATAATCCGGAAGGCCATAGGCGTCACGCTTAATGTTGAGTTTCACAAGAGTATTGCCCTTCCCCTTAAATTCCGTCGTAACCACATCCTTTGTCCGGGCCACATCAATGGCAAAAGAACAAAGAGTTGGCGGCACATCAATATCATTAAAGGAACCGGACATGGAATCCTTACCGCCGATAGAAGCCAGTCCAAATCCCATCTGGGCCTTGTAAGCGCCAAGCAGGGCAGCCACAGGCTCCCCCCACCGTTCAGGCTTCTCTCCCAGTCTCTTAAAATACTCCTGAAAGGTAAAATAGATTCTGCTCCAGTCGCCGCCGGCAGCTACAATCTTCGCCACAGAATGTACAACGGAATAGATTGCGCCATGGTATGGGGACCAGCTTAACAGATAGGGATCAAGGCCGTAGGACATCATAGTAACGGTATCGCATTTGCCCCTGTCTAACGGCAGCTTTGCAATCATCGTCTGAACAGGGGAAAGCTGGTATTTGCCGCCGTAAGGCATTACCACTGTACCCGCGCCGATGGAGCTGTCAAACATTTCCACCAGACCTTTTTGTGAACACACATTCAAATCGCGAAGAACCGAAAGCCATGTCTCTTTTTTGTTGCCGGCAGCGCCCACTTTCTTAAAATAATCCTGCGTCTCATCCGGCATGGTAACCGTCACATCGCTTTCCTGATGTGCGCCGTTCGTATCAATAAAACTTCTTGCCAGATTGACAATCTCTTTTCCGCGCCATAACATAACCAGACGGGGACTTTCCGTCACCTCTGCCACAACGACGGCCTCTAAGTTCTCCTCCTCGCAATAGCCTAACATTTTATCTGCATTTTCCTTGTCCACTACCACTGCCATTCTCTCCTGAGACTCGGAAATCGCAATCTCCGTACCGTCAAGCCCCGCATATTTCTTAGGCACTTTGTCAAGGTCAATAATCAGTCCGTCGGCCAGTTCGCCAATAGCCACGCTGACGCCGCCCGCACCAAAATCATTACATTTCCGGATAATCTCAGCCACCTCTGTCCGGCGGAACAAACGCTGAATCTTCCGCTCGGTAGGCGGATTTCCCTTTTGCACCTCGGAACCGCAGGTATCAATGGATTTGGTCGTATGCTTCTTAGAGCTTCCCGTAGCCCCGCCAATCCCGTCCCTGCCGGTTCTTCCGCCAATTAAAATGATGACGTTTCCCGGATCGGAGGTAAGGCGCTTGACATTCTTTTTCGGCGCTGCCGCAACCACAGCCCCGATTTCCATACGCTTTGCCGCATAGTTGGGATGATATACCTCATTGACTAAACCGGTCGCAAGACCAATCTGATTCCCGTAGGAACTATAACCGCTCGCAGCTGTAGTTACCAGCTTTCTCTGGGGCAGCTTGCCCTCCATCGTCTCTGAAAGCGGTCTGGTCGGGTCCGCCGCGCCGGTAACGCGCATGGCCTGATACACATAAGAACGGCCTGACAGGGGATCGCGGATACAGCCGCCAAGACAGGTAGCCGCCCCGCCGAAAGGTTCAATCTCAGTGGGATGATTGTGGGTTTCGTTCTTGAACTGAATCAGATACATCTCTTCTTTGCCATCAATCACCACAGGAACCTCAATGGAACAAGCGTTAATTTCATCTGATACTTCCATTTCCTGAAGCTTGCCCTCTGCCCGCAGCTTCTTCATTGCCATCAGGGCAATATCCATCAGGCAGACAAATTTATCCTCACGCCCCTGATATAATGCTTTCCGGTCCTCCAAATACTGCCGGTAAGTCTCCTCTATGGGTTTCCGGTAATATCCATCCTCAAAAGCCACATTGGTAAGCTCTGTGGCAAAGGTCGTGTGACGGCAGTGGTCTGACCAGTAAGTATCCAGCACCCGGATCTCCGTCACAGAAGGGTCCCTGTCCTCCTCCTGCTTAAAATAACGCTGTATATGCAGAAAATCCTTAAAGGTCATGGCAAGTCCCAAGGAATCATACAACATTCTAAGCTCTGTCTCCGGCATATCCTTAAATCCCTGAAAAACCGCTACATCTGCCGGTTCCTCAAACTGCTGGATCAACGTATCCGGTATCTTGTTATCCTCCGTCTCCTTAGAATCCACAGGATTAATGCAGTAGCTTTTAATCTGCTCAAATTCACTGTCGCTTATCTTTCCCACAATCACATAGGTCACCGCTGTGCGGATTACCGCCTCTTCCTTTTCATTCAGAAGCCTTACGCACTGTTCGGCAGAGTCGGCCCTCTGGTCAAACTGTCCCGGCAGGGCTTCCACAGAAAATACTTTAGCGCCCTCCTCCACAGGAAATTCTCCTTCATATACATAATCCACCGGCGGTTCGGAAAAGACGGTCTTCAATGCTTTTTCATATACCGCATCAGACAGATTCTCCATATCATAGCGGATTAATACCCGCACCTTTTCAATATCCAAATTCAGATATTGGGTAAGTTCGTGAAACAACTCCCCGGCCTTTACCGCATAATCCGGCTTTTTCTCAACATATACTCTCCTGACTGCGCTCATAATCTCCTCCTAATGTCTGTATTATTTCGGTAAAATTAAGCAAAGGTTCCCTTTAAATAAAGGAAACCTTACCTTTTTTGATTACTATTTGTTTATTACCTTGTCGATAATCTTCTTTAACTGTGCTGCCTCAAAAGGCTTGGCGACAAATTCATCTGCTCCGCTTTGCACCGCCTCGACCATCTTGGTTCTCTGTCCGGCAGCCGTAACCATAACCACCTTGGAATCCTGATATTCCGCCTTAATCTTCTTAAGCGCCTCAATGCCGTCTAACACAGGCATCGTAATATCCATGGTCACCACATCCGGCTTTAACTCTACATACCGTTCATAACCTTCCTGACCGTTGGTGGCTTCTCCTACAATCTCATAACCCTCGTTTTCCAAAATTCCCTTTAAAATCTTTCTTGATGTTCTGGAATCATCAACAATCAATATCGTAGCCATCTCTAACTCCCCTATCTCCTTTAGTCCAGACTCCAGCCGGCGCCTTCACAAACAATTAAGTCTACCAGTCTGCCTCTTATGTAAAACGGAACCTTATACATAGCGCCCGTTGTATGAATCGTCGTCATATCATCTTTCAAAATAGGGGGCTGCATATCAATATCCACATTCTCATAGCTTAACTTGGTCGCGTAAAGACCGTTGTTACAGTTTAAGAACTCACAGGCTGCATCTAACACATCTAAATCTACCGTCTCGAACAGCTCCTTGGCAAAATCCTCCGCAATGGCCTTAATGCCGTTGCCGTCACCGCAGTATCCGGTAAACATCTTCCGATCGCCCTGCATCTCCTGACCTGCAATAAAGGAACAGGTATACTCGGAAATCTTCTCCGCTTTCTCCATGCGGAAATAGCGGTCAATGAAACGGACAATGTTCCTTGCCGTCAACGCAATATACTCTTTCACCGGAGCAGGAATCTCATCGCTCTTGGTAAATACAGCGACAACATCATCCACATCCCCGCCTTTAATAGCTTCAATATCCAATGCAGAATAGTGTTCTGATTTCTTATAGGCGTTCAACTCGCTTTGAATCTGCTCTAAGGTAAGGATATTATCCTCAATCAAAGCTTGCACGAATAACAGGTACTCATCTCCCTGTTTCTCTAATAAATCCGCCACCTGCTCCTCCGTCAGATATCCTTTCTCAATAGCAATATCACCAAACCGCATATCCCGCGCCTGTTGCAGATGATTGACCTCATCCGCCTGCTCTGTGGTCATATAATCGGCCTCCACTGCAAGCAGTCCCATCTTAACCTTGGTATTCTTGCTGTCCGACATAATCTTATCGTACTGCTCCGTAGTTATGATTCCCTTGTCTTCCAAATACTTACCAAAATATACTCCGAACATATTAGCCCCCTTATGTATTCTTATTCATAATCATTACCCTTTGATTGTTCTCATCCATATCGTATCGGTACACTTATGTAAGATGATTATAACACACCTTATGCACAAAATGCAATTTGTTTTCTGTATAAAGCAAAATTTCTGCGTCATCTGTCAGGAAACGGGCCGACTGCCTTTATTATTCCTGCAATCCGCAATCCAGGAAACAAAAATGGCTACCAGGAGCCGCCTCCGCCCCCGCCGGAACCGCCTCCGGACGAGCCCCCGCCCGATGAACCGCCGGACGGACTTGATGACATGACGCTCTGCGCAGAAGTCATGGTAGAATCCATAAATGCTCCAAACGTCACCAGATTAAACGTACCAAAGCCATCGCACCAGGAAGGCTCTTGTATGGAAATGGTTTCAAACTTTTTAATCCATTTATCAGAAACCTCCAGAACATATGCATAAGGTAAAATGTTATAGAAGTATGCCGGATCCTGCATTACCATTTCCTCTAATTTTTCTTTTTCGGCAGCCTCCAAAAAGTTTTTAAACCCTTTCAATTTCCCTAATATCTCATTCCCATAAGGCGTTCTCTTCGGCAGATATGTTAAACATATCACCATGCCTAAGACGCACGCCAATCCCACTCCGTAACCAATCTGATACATCGGAGCCTGCCGTAACGCCGGCAATACAATAAACGCCCATGGAAGACCGCCAAAAGCCAATCCCCAGACAAGACCAAACAGCTTTGTGCCTACAGAAGAATAAGTTGCTTTGCCGTTTACATAAATGGTCTGTTTTTTGCCAAATACCATCATAAACAGAACCGTAAACCCAAACCCCGGAAAAAGCAGGGCGATTGACAGTCTTTCCGTATCTCCATATGCCAGAATCGGGGGTATTGTAATTATGCAATATGTTGCAATTATCATCAGTACAATAAATATTGTCTTGGCCGATGCTGATTTTTCAAATATTTTATTTTTATTTTCTTTAACATTTATATTTTGTAAGATTTTGGACACCGTTTTGTAAAAATGATTATACAAATCATCTGATGTTACCTCATTCACATTACCGATTATCTCCCGGCTGTCATTAAGGTTAGCCAGTGAACGGATAGACGCTTCCTTTGTAAACAGCCCCTCTAAAAATATCCGTTCATTCTCATTGTTTCCGTCGTATTCTTTTAATCGGGTTATCCGAAAGCCTTTCAATTTAGAGAATAAAGACTTTTTCTCTGTTTCGGTAATTTTTATGTATCCCTGATTGGCTAAATAGATCAGCAATGACACTACATCCTGATTCTCTGCTTTTCCTTTATATAAAAATCCAACTTCCAGACTGTTAAATCCCTGCGGCGGATAGAACTCAACCGTCTCGATAACCTGATCGTCGCGTCCAAATTTGTACCATAAAAATATGGAAATTGCTAAAAATATTATCGGAAGCAGATAACAAACATAATGTATAAAACTGAACAGATACTTTGCGCCCACAAAGTATCCCTCCGGCAATTCACATCTTACCGTTAAGGCTTCCTTCACGTTCAGAATACCATTATAGCTTCCCGTTATCATATTCCCATCCACATGGTATATAACTTTGCTGGCATCTGTTGAGCCCGAAACGCCTGATGAAAACCCTAGTTTACCCGCATCAAATTCCTTCGGCATTGTTATGGAAAAAGTCACATTGCCAATTGCGGTATCCCACTCATTTCCTATAATGTTATAATATAATTCGTCATAATCCTTTACGGAATCCTTTCCCAGATTATAGGTGTATTTTATAACATAGGTCTGTTCCCCTGTCAGCGTGCTGTCCGCAGAGCCGATTTGTATTTTATAAATGCCCGGTTCTTTTGATATACGATACGCATTATTGACAGTAACATCCGTTATTTGCGCATAATTCGTTGAGGTTGTGCCGTCTAATCTTCTCACTTTGTTTTTTAACGGAATGGTTCTGAATATTCCATGCTTCGGAATATCAAAATATGCAGTAATTGTCTCCGTTATATCAAACGTATTGTTTTCATGAACAACTATATTTACATCATATTTATCAATTACATAGTCATAAAAATTATAATCTGGATTTGTACTGGGCGTCAGATTAGTTGAATCCGTTTGCGTCAGATTTGCCATTTGATTAAAATTGCCGGCGCCTGCCCTTGCAGTACCCAAATCGCCGGAATAAAACGGAGCGACAAATACCATGGATAATACAATTACAGCAGATAAGGCGATACCTTTAATTATTCTTTTCATTGGTCCTCCGTAATCATAATTCAATCTTTACATTTTCCCTTTCAGCGGCGCCTGCTTCAAACATTGCTTTTGATTTGTATCCAAACATTCCTGCAAAAATATTGCTTGGGAACATTTCAACTTTGTTGTTGTACATTCTAACGACGCCATTGTAATATTTTCTTGCATTGGCAATATCGTCTTCCACCTTTGCTAACTGGTTACTTAAATCCTTGTAATTTTCGCTTGCTTTTAAATCGGGATACGCCTCTGCCAAAGCCATAATTCTGCCAATGCCCCCGGCTAGTTGTTCGTTAGCCCTGATTTTTTCATCATCAGACATTTTATCGTAAGAACTGTTTCTCAGTTTTACAACTTCCTCTAACGTGTTTTTCTCATGCTGCGCATACCCTTTTACTGTCTCTACTATATTGGGAATCAAATCCCATCTTTTCTTTAAATACACATCCATCGTAGAAAAGGCTTCTTTTACTTTATTGTTTAATTTGACAAAACTATTATATACGGTAAAAGCATATATAAGAATAACTGCGATAATTGCAATGACAATGTAACCCCACGACATATCTGCCACCTCCTATTACATTAAGTGCTCATATTATATCATGTCAGCTAAGCCCGTTTCAACTACAAAAATAACATTGAATATTTTCCCTTTATTTTATATAATTAGGAAAAGGCTGAAACGGAATACAATCAGAAAGGATTATATCTATATGTCAATCAAGAAATCACTGCAAAGTTCCATCCTCCTAATGGCTGTAATCCCTGTCATTGTGATGGCGCTTTTAGCATATATGGTCGCAACTACAAAATACGCGGAGATCACCGCCGCCAACACCAGACAGGCTGTCTATGATTACAGCAACGGTTTTGCCGCCCAGCTTCAGTCCCAGATCATCGAGACCAAGGCTCTGGCAAATTTAAATGATGTGAAAAGCTGCCTTTTGGAAAAGGTCAATACTCCGGACGCTTTACTACAGACCGGTTCCGGTTATTACAGCACCATTGAGCAGACGATCTCCCAGATTTCCGATAATTTTGACAATGCGGTCAATTACTATATCTATGATGTGGACGGCTACCCTGTTGCCTCCTCCACTGACGAGACCGGAGAAGACTGGAATGAGGCTATGGATCAGCCGGTAAACGCATATGACGACCTTGCCATTATCTCCCACTCCCACTTTACCGATTCCACCATAGACGTCATTTATCCCGTCCTGGTAAAAGATTCCGTTATCGGTATGGTGCGGACGAATATTACCGCCGGATATTTTGACACCTACCTGTCCGAAGAAAAAGGGGACACCTTTATTCTTGACAAAGACTACAGGCCCCTGTTCGGCTATGCCGCCGCGGAAAATGATACCCGGCTGATTCAGCATTTAAAGGCGTCTGCAACGAAAGACGAGCTCTTAAATGATACCTTTTCCCCCAACCGCAAATATATATACGGATATTCCGCAATTCCAAAGGCCGGGTGGATTTATGTAACGAGAGAGGATACCTCGTCCTACACAAGAATTGTCTCCTCCCTGCCGGTTGTCCTTGTCATTTTGCTGATTATCGTCATTATCATATCCATCGAAATCAGCCAGAACTTAGCGGTAAAATACACACAGCCCATTGTGGAATTAAATGAGAAAATGCAGAATGCCGCCGAGGGGCAGCTAGACGTCCACATTGACATGGAACGGACAGATGAATTTGGCGCCCTGTCAGACAGCTTTAACCAGATGATGGATATCATTTCGACCAACTATAACGGAATGTCTAAGGCCCAGCTCGCTTTAGAGGAAAGCCAGAAAGAGTTACAGGCAAACTATGAAAATATCGAAAAGCTGGCCTTTACCGACGGGCTGACCGGCTTATACAACCGTATGGCATTCTTCAAATTTGCGACGGAATCCTTAGCGGACAACAACGGCTCCTTAAAAAAACATGCCGTTATTTTCATTGACTTAGACGGCTTTAAGTCCATTAACGATACCTTAGGGCATGATTACGGCGACCTGCTGTTAAAGGCCGTATCCAACAAACTAAGCTCGTATATTAACGAAGAGGATATTCTGGCAAGAAACGGCGGCGACGAATTTGTCATTTTCCGCAACCAGGCCGAAAATGCGGAGGAATTAGAGAAATTCTTAGCCTCCCTTGTCTCCATTTCCAACCACGCCTTTGTGTTGGAGGACGAAACCGTACACATTTCCTTAAGCGCCGGCGTTGCCATCTTCCCGCAGAACGGTCTATCCTTAAGCGAGCTGATGAAAAATGCGGATATCGCCATGTACTCGTCCAAAAATTCCGGCAAGAACAGCTATACCTTCTTCAGTTCTTCCATGGAAGATGAGATTAACCGGAGAAATGATCTGATTGATATATTGCGGGACGCCATTGATAATCAGGATATCTACCTGCTGTATCAACCACAGGCCAACGCCTCTACCGGTGAGATTCTCGGCTGCGAGGCGCTGATGCGGCTCAACTCCCCCATTGTGGGATATGTGTCGCCGGAAGAATTTATTCCCGTTGCTGAGGAGTGCGGCTTGATTGACGAGTTAGGGGAATGGGCGTTGATTGAAGCCTGTAAGTTTAACCGCCGTCTCATGGACGCCGGATTTAAGCCCCTGCGGATTTCTGTCAATGTGTCGACGGCGCAGCTTCGGAGCGACCACCTGATTAAAGCCATCGAGGCGCTTCCCGACAGAACCAATATGCCGCTTGAGTATCTGGAAATTGAACTTACGGAAAGCGTGCTGATGAAGAATTTTGAACACAATCTGGAGCTGATTAACAATATGAAACAGTTCGGCATACAGATTGCCTTAGACGACTTTGGCACCGGCTACTCCTCTTTCAGCTATTTAACGAAAATTCCCATCAATACCTTAAAGATTGACAAGTCCTTTATTGCGGGAATCTGCGACAATGAAAACGACAGCTATATTGCCGGAACCATAATCTCCCTGGCCCACCAGCTTGGCATTACCGTAGTGGCGGAGGGCGTGGAGACCATTGAACAGCTCCGAATCCTGCAAAAACAGATGTGTGATGTGTTACAGGGCTATTTTTTCAGCCGCGCCATTACCGAGCAGGAGTTCATTGAACTGTTAAAGATTAATTCCTAAGGAGGTTGCGATATGAATAAGCGGCAGCAGACAGAGACAACAGAAGATACCATTACATTGTATTTGGCCCAGGGAGAGGTGGAATGTGATATTCTGGCCGTCTTTTCCCTGCGGGAGCAGTTCTACATTGCCCTTATGCCCCAGACGCCTGTAGATGGCTATGAGGAGGGTGAATATTTCCTGTACCGGTACGCCTCCGACGGGAACGAGGTTTCTCTTACAGACATTGAGTCTGAGGAAGAATTAGAGGCTGTGGAGGACAAATTTGAAGAACTGTTAGACGAAGATGAATTTAACCGGATGGAATGACAGGAGCAGGCTATGGATTTACAGCGATTAACCAGCCGCCTTCGGCAGTGTATCCAACAATATGACATGATTAAGGAGGGGGACCACCTTGCAGTCGGGGTGTCCGGCGGAAAAGACAGCCTGACTTTGCTATGGGGATTAAAAAAGCTGCAAAGTTTTTATCCGGTCCCTTTTCATCTGTCCGCCATCTATGTGGATCTGGGGATTGCAGACACTTCTTTGGCTGTGGAGCGTCTGTCCCAATGGTGCGGCAGTCTGGACGTACCCTTTTATCCGGTGTCTACCCGTATCTATGATATTGTGTTTCAGGAAAAAAAGGAAGAAAATCCATGCTCCCTGTGCGCGAAGCTGCGAAAAGGAGCCTTGAACCGGCAGGCTTTGGACCTTGGCTGTAATAAGGTTGCCTACGCCCACCACAAGGACGATTTTATCGAGACCAGCCTGATGTCCCTGCTGTTAGAGGGACGCTATTACTGTTTCCCTTCGGTCACCCATTTAGACCGCACCGGCTTAACCGTAATCCGCCCCATGCTGTATGTAGATGAGGAGGATATCAAGGGATTTGCCAGGCGGAACCGGCTGCCTGTCTTTCAAAATCCCTGTCCTGCCGACGGCAATACCAGCCGCCAGAAAGTCAAGGAATGGATAAATGACAGCGCTGCGATTTTCCCGGACATACGGAAGAATCTGAATGCGGCGGTGCTGAATTACATACAAAAAGAACACTAATCAAGAGGTTTCTGCGTATCATTAATTTCATTAGCTATAGTTAATTGATTCGTTTCCTGTATTTTTATGAATGTTTCCAATATATTATTGTAAATATTATGAATCCGCCGTACAGTATTTACTGAGGTTTTTATACCTTTACCGTATCTACTGCCCTCTTCCCAAGAGGTTATAGTTGTTGCCAGCAACATTAAATCATCATGCTTTGTGAAAGTAAATGTTGTTTTATCATCCAGTAATGTTATTAAATAATCAATATTATGTGTTGACTCAAACTTTACACCATATCCTAACAGGATACCCTTTAAAAGAAATTCCATTGCCTGTTGTGTATCAAAACATGCGCTGTCTAACCATGCTTCACCATTGCAGATTTCAAAAGTTTCCAATGCATCTTTTGCTTTCTTTAATGAAATTTTACTTCTTTCCAACATCAGACACATAAACCAAAACCCCTTTCTTAGCAGCTTCTTCAATAACTGTCCCATTTAAATACTGTAAATGTACTATATCACAATTCCCTTTTGTAATTATTGCAACCTGTTTTAAAAAATCTACCGTCTCTTTAACAAGTACGCCCTCCTTATCATAACAATCAAAATTCCAATCAACGCAAATATCTAAATCGCTGGAAAAATCACAATTATCTGTTATGGAACTGCCAAAGATACGTATTGATTTAACACCACCATCCTTTTGAGCAGTTTTTACTATATCAACCACTAAGGACTGCTTTAACGGATGTACATAGGCAATGTTTAGTATATCCTCGTCTACTACTTTATTAAACTTCCAACCTCTTTTTCGGCTTAAAAGACTGTATTCATAAAAAGTCATGCATTATCACCTTCCACTTCATGCATACCACTATTTCCATTCAATTTTAACATAATGATTGAAATAATCAACCCAATTCCACTATAAATATCAAGGCTAATAATTTTATAAACTATTTATTCCGATATCACATTTCAACCCTTATATGACATAGAAAATCTCCAATACATTTTATTACAATAAAACGCCTTGGAAACTCTACACTTCCAAGGCGTTGCTAGCAGGGGATGAGAGAATCGAACTCCCACCAAAGGTTTTGGAGACCCCTATCATACCATTTGACCAATCCCCTATCTTATGATTAATCATATATATTGTGCACCTTCAGAACTTCATACAAAAGAGAGTATCAGGGGCAGGCCTGATAACATGACTTCTTTTACAGCTTTCTTTTTTCTGCCAAACCGGTTACTAAACTC
>CANQMR010000021.1 GCA_947625015.1 uncultured Lachnospiraceae bacterium
TAGTGTACAGAAAAATACGTCAAATATCATTGAGAAAAAACAATGGAAAAGTTGCCAACGATTACTTGACACAAACATCTTTATTTTTTTGCTTTTGTTTCTTGTGAAATTGGTATATAATAGATTAGACAGTCTGAATGTAAGGAGAAGAATATGCTGACCAAATATCTGATTGCTTTTTTGATTTCCATGGTTCCGTTGATTGAATTGAGAGGCGCCATTCCCTATGCTCTGGCAATGGGCCTTCCGGTAATGCCCTCTTATGCGGTATGTATTATCGGCAATATGCTGCCCATGCCTTTTATTTTCCTGTTTGCAAGAAGGATACTGGAGTGGGGGAAGGATAAGAAATATATTGGCAGGTTTTTTACCTTTTGTCTGGAAAAGGGACATAAGGGCGGAGAGAAATTAAAGGCGAAGGCAGGCAGGGGCCTTTTCTGGGCGCTGCTTTTCTTTGTGGGGATTCCGCTGCCGGGAACCGGCGCATGGACGGGAACATTAGCGGCAAGCATACTGGATATGGATTTTAAGTCAAGCGTGCTGGCGGTTTTGCTGGGCGTAGTCTTAGCCGGTATCATTATGGGGCTTGCCAGCGCAGGCGTTTTAGGCGGGTTAAGCACAATTTTAGGCTGATTTGACGGTTGGTTTTCCGGCGCATAACAGGTGGTTTGCGAAAATACAGCCGTTTTACAACGCACATACAAGAAAGGGGAAGGGATATGTTTCGGTTTACAGATGATTGTATATTGGGGGTAGAACAGATTGATGAGGAACACAGGCATCTGTTTGAATTGATTAACGAGGGCTACGACCTGTTACATAATGAATACAAGGCGGACAGATATGCGGACATTAAGAAACTGTTGGAAGAATTAGAGCAATATGCGGAACTTCATTTTGAACATGAAGAGAGTTATATGGAAAAGCTGCGGGACCCGGAACTGATTATGCAGCGCACCCAGCATATGTTTTTTAAGGAAAAGGTGCAGGAATGTCTGATGCATAATATTGATGTGGAGGAGAACCAGCAGGATGTGCTCGAAGAGATTATGCAGTTTTTGGCCCGCTGGCTGTATCATCACATTTTGAGCAGCGATATATTAATCGGCAAGCTGCCGCCGTTAGAGGAGTGGATGATACGGGAGAACCCCTGTGAGTTTACGGAAGAGTATATGACCGGCATTGACATGATTGACCGGGAGCATAAGATTTTATTTGAAATTGCAGACCGGGCTAACCGGTTGATCCGCTATAAGGACACGCAGGATAAATATGACCAGATTATGGAGATTTTAGCCGAGTTGAAGGAATATACGCAGTCGCATTTTGCAGATGAAGAGGAGTATATGGAAAGCATCGGTTACGAGGGCTTAGAGGCGCAAAAGCGGGCGCATGAGGCGTTTATTGACAAGTTAAATCACATCAGTGAAGAAAAGACGGACGGGAATCCCCAGCGATATTTGGAAAGCCTGATGGAGTTTTTGTTAGGCTGGCTGATTAACCACATTTTATATTCAGATAAATTGATACCGAAGAAAGAATAGTGAAGAAATGAGAAACGGAGGCATGATACCATGATTAAGATATATCGAACAGAGAACAGCAAGATAGGAGAGATTCATGCCTTTGAACCTGGCTCATGGATTCAGCTAACCGACCCGTCCATGAGTGAGATTAAAATGATATCCGAACGGTTTAGCATTGATATTGCCGATGTGCGCGCGGCTATGGATGCGGACGAGAGCTCGCGTGTGGAGTTAGAAGATGATTACACGCTGATTCTGGTGGATATTCCAGTGGTGGAGATTCGTAATGAACAGCGGGCCTATACGGCGATTCCTTTGGGTATTCTTCTGTTAGATGATTATCTGATTACCATTTGTACCGAGGAGACTCCGGTGTTGGAATATTTCGTTAAATCTACGGTGAGAGAGTTCAGCACCAAAAAGCAGATGCGTTTTGTCTATCAGATTCTCTACCGTACCTGTATGGTCTACCAGATTTATCTGCGTACCATTGATAACAACCGGACGGAGATTGAGGAGAGAGTACAGGAGGATATGAAGGAAGCGGATTTGGTAACGCTTCACGAGTTAGAGAGCAACTTGGTGTATTTTGCCACTTCCCTGCGGGCCAACGGAGCGGTCATTGACCGTCTTTCCCGGTACAGCCGGGTGCGCCAGTTCCCGGAGGATAAAGACCTCTTAGATGACGTAAAGGTGGAGAACGGGCAGGCGATTGAGATGACGATTATATACCGTGATATCATTCATGGTACAAGAGAGCTGCTTTCCAATATTATTGATATCCGGCTGAATAATGTGATGCGGTATTTAGCTGCCATTACCATTGTCATGGCCATTCCCAATATCATTTCCGGCTTCTATGGCATGAATGTGTCAGCCAAGTGGGTACCGCTGCAAAGCACCCCCTTCGGTTTCGGAATCATCAGTTTAATTACAGTGGTTGTCTGCATTATTGCCCTGATTATTCTGAAAAAGAAGAAGATGCTTTAGAAGGTATCCTGACGGTTTTGTCAGATTAACATTTTTCCGGTTCCGGATATTCCACGCCGAAGGTGTCTACGGTCATGGACTGAATCTTCTGCTCCTCTAAGGGCTTGTCGTTATAGTCCGTAGATACGCAGGCAATCTTGTCCACAATATCCATGCCTTCAACGACCTTGCCGAAAGCGGCGTATTCCCCGTCTAAGTGGGGCGAAGTCTTGTGCATAATAAAAATCTGCGAACCGGCTGAGTCCGGCATCATGGAACGGGCCATAGAGAGCACGCCCGGCGTATGGGCTAAGTTGTTCTCAAAACCGTTAGATCGGAATTCTCCCTTGATGCTGTAGCCGGGACCGCCCATGCCGGTGCCCTCCGGACAGCCGCCCTGAATCATAAATCCCTTAATCACGCGATGGAAGATCAATCCGTCATAGAATCCCTTTTTGACAAGAGAAATAAAATTGTTGACTGTGTTGGGCGCAATTTCCGGATAGAGTTCCGCCTTCATCACATCGCCGTTTTCCATGGTTATGGTTACGATTGGATTTGCCATAATGTTTCATTCCTTTCTTTTTCCTGTCAGGCAGAGGATGCGGCTTTTGCCGTACCGCCTGTGTGATTTCAGTATTGTAACATCTTGCAGGGGGATTGGCAAGAATGGAATTTCATCCCTTTTTGACGCCGATGTCAAAGTTTTTAAATATATTTCATCAGTTTGACACCCGGTTCAAAATTTGGGAATCCATGACACGAAAAGTTCAAAAAAAGATAAGAATAGTTCATAGAAATTTAATTGAATTTCATAAATAAAACAGGTATGATAATTTTGCTGACAGATAATGGATGTCAGTCCGGGCTATATGGCAATATGATGAATGAAAGCTGGCTTTAATTGGAAAAAGGAGGTAATTTGTAGGAAAAACCAGAGATAAATGTGAAAAAATTATACCTTTTGCATAATAATCACTTGCGTAACCTTTGTGAATCATCTATAATAGTAGTAATTATGATTACTGTGGACAACTGTTATTTATTGAAGGACAGACAGGCTGAATATGCGGATGCTAGTTTATCGTAAGAAAGGATATGCCGGGATGAGGGTTTTGGCATGGAAGGGGATATTATTATGAAAAAGGTAAGTTTCAGAGTGAGGAATTTCGATAAAGAACAATTTCTGACCTTTGATATTGATGATGAGGCGGAATTGGACGAGGAGCTTCTTGATTTTCTGGAGGAAGAAGAACCAAGGGGCATTGTGCCTGTCATCTTTGAAGATGGCGGCGAGGAACAGGATACCTTTTCCTATAATATTACGGACAGGATTCATATCTGTGAATTGTCTAATCAGGAGATTAATGCCGAGATGGTGTTAAAGGTAATGTGGGGACTGGTACAGGCGTTTATTGATATGGCGGAATATCGGGTTCCCTTGTCCTATCTCGTACTGCATCGCAATTACATATATATTGACTCAGATTACCGGGTAGAGTTTATCTGTATCCCCTTAAGCGATATGCAGGAGCAGGCGGACGTGAACAGTTTCTTACGGAACCTGATTGCCAGTCTTCGCTTTGATCCTTCAGAAAATGGGGATTATGTGGCAAAACTTCTCTCCTATGTCAATAACCGGGAACTTTTTAACCTTCATAATATGCTTGCTTTGGTGGAAGAACTAATGGAGGAATATGGTATAGAGATTCCGGAAGTATCAGAGGATATATATGTAGATTATAAAGAAGTTGAAGAGAAGAGCGCCGCAGATATTGTGGATGAATTAGATGAGGAGATTCCCGCTGAGACGAGAGAAGAGACAATTAAAGATACAGTAGAGGAACAGCCGGAAGAGACAATAGAGGAAGCGGATAGACAGGCCGGTGAGCCAGAAGAAGAGGAAGAAACCGTTCTTAAGCAGCCGGAGGATACGGCCGGTGAGTTAGAAGAAGAGGAAGAAACCGTTCCTGAGCAGCCGGAGGATACGGCCGGTGAGCTGGAAGAAGAGGACGAAACCGTTCTTAAGCAGCCGGAGGATACGGCCGGTGAGTTAGAAGAAGAGGAAGAAACCGTTCTTAAGCAGCCGGAGGATGCGGCCGGTGAGTCGGAAGAAGAGGACGAAGCCGTCTGGGAACAGCCGGAGGATACGGCCGGTGAGTCGGAAGAAGAGGACGAAGCCGTCTGGGAACAGCCGGAGGATGCGGCCGGTGAGTCAGAAGAAGAGGACGAAACCGTCTGGGAACAGCCGGAGGATGCGGCCGGTGAGTCGGAAGAAGACGAAGAAGCCCGGGAGATTGTCGACCAGCTTAAAAATAAAGTGAAAAAAGATGTTCAGGCTGAAACTGCGGAAGAAGTCGATACCGAGACGGATGAAGATAAGAAAAAAGGACTTCGCCGACCGGTATTTAAGACGAAAGAGACGCAGGTTACAGGGGTTGTTATTCAGGATGAACTGGATGAGTTCCTTGCAGAGAAAGAAAGAGAAGAGCAGGAAGCTCATCGTGAAGAGTCTGGTCTGAAGATCAAGAAAAATATTAAGGTGAATCGCGCCAGCATTGTAAAAAATTCTCAGGAAGAGCAGAAGGAAGCAGAGGAGGTAAAGGCAGAACCGGAGGAGCCGGCAGAAGACTCCGGATTGGAGGAGGATGCGGAGCCGGTAACGACAGCGGCTAATGCGGCAGTGCCTAAAGTGAACCCGTATCTGATCCGGGTTAATACGGACGAACGCATTATGATTACCAAGCAGACCTTCAGGTTAGGAAAGGCCAGCATGGGTGTGGATTATACGGTAAAGGGCAACAGTGCGGTGAGCCGGGTTCATGCGGTTATTACCTGTAAGGACGGCGTGTATTCTGTAAAGGATAATAAGTCTACCAATCATACCTTTGTGAACGGGAAGATTTTAGAAGAAGGTGAAAGTGTTGACCTTTCTAACGACAGTAAGATTGTATTAGGAGATGAAGAGTTTATTTTTAAGTTGAATTAGCATATATTATATTTGCTTTTTCCGGCATATAAGAGAATAGTATGGCATTAAGGGTTCCTTTCTGTATAGAAAGGAACCTTGTTTTTTGTATAAGGAGAAATACATGAATATGATTATATCCTGCTGTACGGATGCGGGAACAACAAAAACAATTAATCAGGACGCATTGTCTGTAAGGCTTGTGGATTCGCCTATGGGAAAAATTGCGCTGGCAGTGGTCTGCGACGGCGTGGGCGGTCTTGCCTTTGGGGAACAGGCCAGCCGGGAAACGGTGATGGCTTTTCATAATTGGTTTGCCACAGATTTTTGCCTGCTGACAGGGGCAAATGGAATATATGAAGAAAGCCTGTTTTACCAATGGAAAAAATTAATTGCCCAGATTAATCACAGACTCAATACATTTGCCGGAAAACAGGGAAAGCGCATGGGAACTACATTATCCGTTCTGCTGCTTTGTCAGAAAGAATATTATCTTTGCCATGTTGGCGACAGCCGGATTTATCGGATAGATCATTGCGTGCAAAAGCTGACAACGGATCATACTTTAGTGGAACGGGAGGTCGCTTTGGGTACGCTGACTGAAGAACAGGCCCGGACAGACGCAAGACGGGGAATATTATTACAGTGCGTAGGAGCCTCGCCCAAAGTCAATCCCCAGTTTTTTCATGGGCGGCTTAAGGAAGACGCTACTTTTTTGGTAACTTCAGATGGATTTGTGCATTTAATTTCAGAAGAAGAATTATACGGTCATTTTCACCCGGCACATATTTTTACGAAGACGCAGCTAAATAAGGTCTGCCGGCAGATGGTAGAGTTATTAATGCACCGGGGAGAACAGGACAATATTACTGTAATCGCAGTTGCCGTAAAGGAAGTTGTTGACTGATGCGTCAGGGAAAGGCGGATGATCAGGATGAAAACAGGTACAGTCTTAGAAGATAAATATGAAATTCTCAAAAAAATTGGCGAGGGCGGAATGTCAGAGGTATACCTTGCGATAGACCTGCGCTTGAAAAAACAGTGGGCGGTTAAGGAAATCCGGACAGATAAGGGCTGGGACAGGGAAATACTGTTAAAAAGCCTGAAGATGGAGGCGATGATTTTAAAAACGGTGGATCATCCGGTCCTGCCGAGAATTGTAGATATTATTTACCGGGAAAACCGCATTTTTGTCGTAATGGATTATATTGAAGGCCGCCCGCTGAGTGAAGTGCTGGCGGTTGAGGGGGCGCAGGACGAAAAGGCGGTGGTAGAGTGGGCGAAAGCGCTGTGCGACGCTTTAGGGTATCTGCATTCCATGAATCCGCCGATAATTTATCGGGATATGAAACCCTCTAATATTATGTTGAAACCGGATGGAAAAGTAAAGTTAATTGATTTTGGAACGGCTAAAGCGTTCGACGCAAAAAGCCGGGCAGATACTACTGCGCTCGGCACAAAAGGTTATGCTGCGCCGGAACAGTTCGGGGACATAAGAGGGAGAGGGATTCATAAAACCGACGCCAGAACAGATATATACAGTCTGGGGGCCACGTTGTATCATCTCCTGACCGGAAAGGCGCCGGATGATCCGCCATATGTGATGCAACCCATCCGCAAATGGAATCCTGCGCTTTCCGGCGGTCTGGAGAAAATCATTTTAAAATGTACAAGGCAGAATCCCGGTGAACGTTATAGGAATTGTCAGGAGTTAATGGATGATTTGGAACACTACGAGGAACTTTCCGACGCCTTTAAGAGGCAGAGTTTATTAAAAATGAAAAGTTTTTTAATCTGTACTGCCTGTATGGCGTTTTTTCTGGCGGCTGCGATATGGGGGTATTGCGGAAAACAGCGGGAAATCCGTCTGGATTACGAGAAACTCATTGAAAAAGGCTATATGGATATTGTCAAGGGGAATTACGAGTCGGCGGCGCATGACTATGTGGATGCGATTACTAGAGTGGACGGCAGGCGTAACGAGGCGTATCTGAAATTAATGGATTTATATATTAATTATATGGATGAGCCCAAAATCGGGCTTGACCGGATTGCGGATTATATTAATAAAAAATACCAGCATATAGAGCGGGATCAGGAACTTTTGTTTCAGGTAGCGCTAAACTATTTTGACGTGTTAAAGGATTATAAAACCAGCGCCTATTATTTTAGCCTGTTAGACCCAAAGGATTATCCGGAGGCGGTCTGTTATTGTAATATTGCCCTTGCAATGGGGAAATTAAATGTAGACTACGCTGATTTTACGCAGAATTTACAGCAGTTTGAGACGTTAAATGACGAAAGGACACCTTCTGTGCATAAACTGTTGAACTACAGACTGCTGTGTATCATCTATGCAAGAAATTTAACGCAAATGGAAATAGCAGCCCCGAAGGTGATCAGTTCAGCCGAGAAAGGGCTCCGTCTGTTAAAAGAGTATGAGGACGACCAGATTAAGGCCGAGTATTATACGGTGTATAATCAATATCTGTCTGTCGCCTATGAATATATGGGAAGACATCTTGAGCGTACGGACAGAAAAAAAGCGGAAGATAATTATGCTAAAGCCATAGCCTGCTGTGATTTTATTTTAAATATGGTTTCGCCGGGACAACAAAACACAATAATCAGTATTGCAGATTCCGAATTGCGGGAGGCTAAGTATTGCCAGAAAGCAGAACTTTATGCGGCCATGGGTAAATACGAAGCAGCCCGCCGGGTGTACGAGGAGGCGCATAGAGAGTATGGAAACACCAGTATTTCCCTTTATGCGGGGCATCTTGCGCTGTTGTGCAGACAGCAGGAGCAGAGAACGACAGATGTGGAACAATGGGATTATGAAAGTCTGTATGCGCTCTATATGGAGGGGATGCGTGTCCCGGATATACAGAAAGATTATCGTTGGAAACAGTTGACTCTGAAATTGTATCCGTTGTTTGAAAAAAATGGAGGGATTCCGCATGTATGATGTGATTTTTGCAGGGGGCGGGCTGCTGTCGGTATTGTTTCTGGGACTGAGTATATATTTTTACCATAAAAATGACGTGCCCGGACTTTTAGAGGGTCTGACCGGTTATCGGGGAAAGAGAAAAAAGAAGTCTTTGAAAAATAAGGGAGAAGGGAATCAAAAAGCGGTTACAATGCGTCTTGCAGACTGCGGTAAGACGGATGTACTGCCGGTAGCGGAGACGGCGCCGCTTCCGGAAATGTTTGATGTGATTGAAGATATAACGGTATATTATACCGGGGAAAAGGTTGAGACAGGAGGGATAAATTGAAAAAAACAGTAATTATAATTATTCTATTGTTGTTTGCAGTAACGTCATGTTTTAGGGAAAAGGAAAACCTTATGGCAGCACAGCTTCAGGAGAATCCGTCGGGAATAGGGATTTCCACTAATCCTGCTTTAGTGGCGGAAGAAAATCAAAATCCTGCGCCGATTGTAGAAACGGGAAAGCTGGAATATATCTTACAGGCGGAAAAGCCGGTTTGTATCACTGTACGTTATGAAAAGCAGGTTACGGAAATTCGCAATGGCGAAGTGGTTGTTTTTGCTGAATCAGGCGAGCAGGAGGTCGAATTTACGGAGAATAATCTAATCTGGTCCATAACCTTTGAGGAGGATGGAAAATATGAGGTTTATGGAATTTACAAGAATGAGGAAGGCAAAGAGGTAGAGACAGAGCGGGTGCGTTTTTGTCTGGACCATCAGGCGCCGTTTATAGCGGGGATTGCTTATTGCAATGACGAGGGGCCGCTTGTGGAAAAATATGGGAATATATATAGTGGAAGCCGGGTCAGGCTGGATTTTCAGGTGAAGGACGCTATGGCGGGCATAGCGGAACAGGGCGTGTATGCAACATTTTGCGCGCCGGAGGACAGAACGGAGGAAACGCCCGTATATTACGCCCGCGGCAGTGGAGAAGATTATTATGTCGTATTGCCGCAGGAGCCTTCGGGTTTTCAAGGCAGGGTTACGCTGTGGGCAGAAGATGCAGTGGGAAACCAAAATTATTTAACCTCTGTTCCGGTTATTTATTCCGACCATGCGCCTGTCGTTCGGTTGTCCTGCGACAGTGACATTGGGAAATGGACCAATCAGACGCTTATCTTTCAGACAGAGATTTCGGACGAACCTGCGGGAATACAGGAGATTACATATAAAATAGATGGAGAGAAAGTGCATCAGGTAGTCTTTAACGAGCCGGTACATACCTATGCATATGAATTAAAGATAACGGAAACTATCCGTAAGGCGTCGGGCTGTCCGGTCACAGTTGAGGCGACTAATCTTTGCGGGCAAAAAACCGTTCTGCGGAAAAAAGTGTATATTGACAAAGACGCACCTGCACTTTTGCTAAACGGAGTGGAAGAGGGGGTTCATTATTCCTCAAACCGGACGCTTACCGTTACAGTGGAAGATATATCTTACGAAAAGACAAAAACAAACCTGATAATTTACCGGCGTACAGGGGAAAATTGGGAATTGCTGCCGGTGGTTCCGTTCATTTCTAAAGAAGAACGGGATATGTTCACCTATTCACTGACAGAAGAAGGGATATATAAGGTCTGCGCCGTTTCTGTGGATGCGGCGGGGAATGTAACAAAATCCCGCGCGCTTTCTTTTGTTATTGACAAGACGCCGCCCCGGATTTCATTAGCCGGAATAAAAGCGGATTCCATGAACAAAAAAGGCGTTGCTTTAGAAATTGTCTGTGATGAGGAATTTTATAAAACCGCCCAGGTGACTGTGCAGGTGGAAAGAACGTCGGATGACAAAAAGGTTATCCGGGAGCCGGAAAAAATATGGATGACAGACAGGCATTTTGTGAAAACCTGCCGTTTTGATGAGGATGGAGTTTATCAGATTGCGGTTACTGCGGCGGACAAAGTGGGTAATTTAGCGCAGGAACAGAGAATAACTTTTTCCGTAGACCGGACGAAGCCGATAGTTAAGATAAGCGGAATTGGCAATTATGCCCAGTGGGACGGGGAGGTTACGTTGCAGTTTGCGGTGACGGAATCTTTTTATCAGGAAAACACAGTGAAATTGTCTGGCAGGCGTACCGGCCTGTCCGGCCAGACGACGGAATTAAACCTGCCATTTAAGATGACGGGGAAAAACAGCGCCCTTACCCATACCTTTTGGGAGGACGGGATTTATGAATTAAACCTGTATTCTAAGGACAAGGCGGGCAATGCAAGCAGCGAAAAGATTCATTTTACCATTGACAGCAAGGCTCCGCAGATCTTGAATATCCGGCCGCTAAACGGCGGTTACTTTAAGGAGTTTAAGTTAAGCGACTCCTTGGCGGGCTTCTTTCAGGATTTAACGGTCATCTCCTATCGGATGTTATTAAACGGCATAGAATATAACGGTACGGACCGGATTACCGGGGAGGGCAAATACAGCCTTTATGTTATGGCGGAGGATGCGGTAGGGCATATCAGCGAGGAGATCATTGAATTTATCGTTGACCATACCCCGCCGGAGGTGGTTTTTTCCGGGGTGGCGCCGGACGCTGTCGTACACGATAAAGGAGAGGTTGCCATAGACTTAGCCAACAGGGAGGACCAAATTACCGCCGTCCGCCTGAACGGTTTGGATTTAGGCGCGGATGTCCGCGTGGTTGCCTACGAAGAACCGGGCGCTTATCAGATTGAGGTGGACTGTGTGGATTTTGCCGGAAATACCTGTACCAAAACCCTGAAATTTGTGTATAATAAGGAGGATGGGATTAGGGAGAAACCGGACGCGGGCCCTGTGCAATACATCGGGGGCCTGACCTTGATGATTGCCGGACTGGCCGTTCTGGCGGTTTTGTTTATCCGTAACAGACGGAAAGGCGGTTCCTCCTAAAGACCGGCAGAGGAAAAAGAAAGGGAACATACAAAATGGGATTTAAAGCGATTGTGTTTGACATGGACGGAGTCATCTTTGATTCCGAACGGCTGTACCGCAAGCACTGGATGATTACCGGCAGTGAGTACGGCATACCGGAAGACGAGATGGAGGATCTGTGTAACCGGATGGCAGGTGCGACCCGCGAAAACAATGAAAGGCTGATGAAGGACCGGTTCGGGGAAACGTTTGATTATGACACTTTCCGCAGTAAGACTATGGAGCGGATGGACCGGGATATTTTAGCGCATGGATTGGATTTGAAGCCGGGAGTAAAGGAGTTGTTTCAATATCTGAAAGAACAGGGATATAAAATCGGGCTGGCCACCTCCACCCAGAGGGAACGGGCCAGACGGAACCTTAAAAATGCGGGGATATTGGAGGTTTTTGACCGGATTGTCTACGGCGGCGTGGTTCCCCATGGCAAACCCGCGCCGGATATCTATTTGAAAGCCTGCGAAGACCTGGAGGTAAAGCCGGAGGAGGCAATAGGCATTGAGGATTCGATTAACGGGGTAAAATCCTGCGGGGCGGCGGGCCTGTATACCATTATGGTTATCGACCTGATTCAGCCTACGGAGGAGATCCGCCCTATAACTCACCGGATTTATGATTCCCTGTATGATGTGATTGATTTTTTGAAGCGGACATAAATACCCGCCCTCCCTCATATAATGCAATACAACAGCAAATATGGCAAAGGGAGTGGGAATATGAGTATTGGGAAAAAACTGGGCATTGTGGTAAAGGGATTGATTTTTTCTTATGCGGTCACCGGAGTGCTGCTGGCAGTTCTGGCTTTTTTGGTATATAAGTTTGAACTGGCGGAGTCGGTGACGGATATGGCGATTATTGCCATTTATGTCATAGTAACCTTTTTGGGCGCATTTATAATAGGAAAGCGGATTAAAGAGCAGAAATTTTTGTGGGGACTGCTCCTTGGGGCGCTTTACATACTGATTATTACTGCGGTGGCGGTGATTCTTGGCCACGCCTTTCATGTGACCAGCACAGCCAACATTACAACGGCGGCGCTGTGCATAGGCGGCGGGCTTTTGGGCGGTATGCTCAGTTAATCGTTGACCTTGGAAAAACCTTATGGTATACTATACCAATAATGCGAAAGAAGGAAGAAATGCGAGGTAGATATGATGAAACATATTAAGACGTTAACGGACAAGACATTGAAGAGCACCATGGAAAAGGGTGGCTGCGGCGAGTGCCAGACTTCCTGCCAGTCTGCTTGCAAGACCTCATGCACTGTCGGCAATCAGGTTTGCGAGAACAAATAACAGCAGGGCTATTTGGCGCAAGGAAAGGGATAAAGAGGACTGCTCCCAAAGGCTGTCCTCTTTCATTGCGTTTTCCTGAGGCCAGAGGGAGTAGAAGTGATACATCAGTATAAGAATAACGGGTATAATATTGTATTAGACGTCTGTAGCGGTTCTGTCCATGTGGTGGACGATCTGGTATATGATGTGATTGCCCTGTATGAACAACTGAATCGGGATGAAATCGTCTCAAGGCTTACCCGGTATAAGAAGGAAGATATTGATGAGGCGTGTGATGAGATCGAGGAGCTTATCAAGGCAGGACAGCTTTTTACCGAGGACGTTTACCGGGATACGATAGTTGATTTTAAAAAGAGAAAGACTGTGGTTAAGGCGCTGTGCCTGCACATTGCCCATGACTGCAACTTAGCCTGTAAATACTGCTTTGCCGGGGAAGGGGAATACCATGGGGACCGTTCCCTGATGAGTTTTGAAGTGGGGAAAAAAGCTTTGGATTTCCTCATTGCTAACTCCGGAAACCGGGTAAATTTAGAGGTGGATTTTTTTGGCGGGGAACCGCTGATGAATTTCCAGGTGGTAAAGGATTTAGTGGCCTATGGCAGAAGCAGGGAACAGGAATGTAACAAGCGGTTCCGTTTTACCCTTACCACGAACGGCGTATTGTTAGACGACGAGGTTATGGAGTTTGCCAATAAAGAAATGGCCAATGTGGTCTTAAGCATTGACGGGCGGAAGGAAGTTCACGATTATATGCGGCCCACCAGAAACGGAAAAGGCAGCTATGACCTGGTTGTTGAGAAATTTAAGAAGATGGCCGAACTTCGGAACCAGACCAATTATTATGTCAGGGGGACTTTTACCCATCATAATCTGGATTTTTCCAAAGATGTACTGCATTTGGCGGATTTAGGCTTTAAGCAGATTTCCGCAGAGCCGGTGGTGGCGACGGAGAAAGAAGACTATGCTATCCGGGAAGAGGATTTGCCGAAGCTTTTCGAGGAATACGACAGCCTTGCCCGGGCAATGATAGACAGGGAGAGACAAGGAAAGGGTTTTCAATTCTTTCATTTTATGATAGATTTAACCGGAGGACCATGTCTTTACAAGCGGTTATCCGGCTGCGGCTCCGGCACAGAGTATCTGGCGGTTACTCCATGGGGAGATTTATATCCCTGCCACCAGTTTGTAGGAATGGAGGACTTTAAGTTAGGAAATGTGGATACCGGGATTGACAGGCCGGAATTAGTGGATGAGTTCAAGCTATGCAATGTATATGCAAAGGACAAGTGCAAGGATTGTTTTGCAAGATTTTACTGTAGCGGCGGCTGCGCAGCCAACTCCTACAATTTTCATGGCGCCTTGACGGACGTCTATGAAATCGGCTGTGAGTTAGAGCGTAAACGGGTAGAATGTGCAATTATGATAAAGGCTGCGCTGGCGCAGGAAGCCGGCGGCCGGGAAGAAGGAGAGTAAACATGAAAAAGGCAAAGAGAAACAGCGTCTTAATCCTGTTAGTGTTTGTGTTGGCCCTGGCATTGGGTACCTACACGACGGTTACGGGATTGGGAAAACATCATATTGGTAAGGCGGAAAATATCATTTTAGGTCTGGATTTGGCGGGCGGCGTCAGCATTACCTATGAGATTGAGGAGGACAACCCCAGCCAGCAGGATATCGCCGATACCCAGAGCCGGTTGCAGTTAAGAGCAGACACCTATTCGCCGGACAGTAATGTGTATCAGGAGGGCTCGAACCGACTGAGCATTGAGATTCCCGGCGTGGAGGACGCCAACGAGATTTTGCAGGACATGGGTAAGCCCGGCGCCCTGGAATTCTTAGACACTGACAATTACAATAAATTTGCTGCCGGAGAGGAATATGAGGCGGCTGTAACCGGAGCGGAGGTAGGTTCTGCTTCTGCCGGAATTGATAATTCCGGAACGGTTCGTGAATATATCGTACAGTTATCCTTTAATGATGAGGGAACAAAGAAATTTGCCGAGGCAACTCAGGCGAATATCGGAAAGCCTCTCTATATTGTATACGACGGCGAGGTTGTGTCTGCGCCGACGGTGCAGACGGCGATTACCGGAGGAAGCGCAGTAATCAATGGCATGGCAGACGCAGATGAGGCAGAACAGCTTGCACAGACAATCCGTATCGGCGCCCTGCCGCTGACATTAAAGGAGCTGCGTTCCAATGTCGTAGGAGCAACCTTAGGTAAAGACGCTTTGAGCACAACCTTAAAGGCCGGAGCCATTGGTATGGCGGTTGTCGCAGTAATTATGATTTTTGTATTCCTGCTGCCGGGCGTGATTTCCGTATTTGCCCTGATTGCCTATGTGGTTTTGATGCTGCTTTGCTTAAACGGGTTTAACGCCAGCCTTACCCTGCCGGGTCTTGCCGGTATCGTGTTATCAATTGGTATGGCTGTGGACGCCAACGTCATCATCTTTACCCGTATTAAAGAGGAGATTGGCGCCGGGGCAACCGTAAAGAGCGCCATTGACGCCGGTTTTAACAAGGCGTTATCCGCTATTTTAGACAGTAATATTACAACGTTGATTGCGGCGGTGGTATTGTATCTTATGGGTACCGGTACAATTAAGGGATTTGCGTTGACGCTGGGAATTGGTATTGTCCTTTCCATGTTCACCGCCCTCTTTGTGACCAAGAACCTGTTAAAGGCTGCCTATACGTTAGGCTTGCAAAGTCCGAAGCTCTACGGCGTGAAGAAGGAATCAAAGGTGCGGGGATATGTAAAGTTCAGCCGGATTGCTTATATTATCTCTTTTATCGCCATTGCAGCCGGATTGATTGCCCTGCCGGTATTTAAGAACAAGGACGGCTCTGCGTTAAATTATAATCTGGAGTTTACCGGCGGTACTTCGATGACTGTAGATTTTGAAGAATATTACGATTTGGATAAGGCCGAGAGCGATATCCTGCCGGTGATTGCCGAGGCGGCAGATGTGTCTGAGTCTAGGATTCAGGTGCAGAACGTAAAGGGCAGCAACGAGATTGTCTTTAAGACATCAGAGCTCAATGTGGAACAGCGGAATGCTGTGGAGGATGCGCTCCGGGATAAATTCAAAGTAAAGGAATTTGCCATTGAAAATATCAGCTCGACAATCAGTACCGAGATGCAGAGAAACGCCATTGTTTCCGTTATTATAGCGACAATATTAATGCTGATATACATTGCGGTGCGGTTTAGCGATGTGAAGTTCGGCGCCGCTGCGGTAATTGCGCTTTTGCATGATGTGTTAGTCGTATTTGCCGTATATTCTATCGGAAGGTTGTCTGTGGGAAATACTTTTATCGCCTGTATGCTGACGATTGTTGGTTATTCCATCAATGCGACGATTATTATATTTGACCGTATCCGCGAGAATCTGCTGACGATGAAGAGCAAGGGAGAAAGCTACGAAAATATTGTAAACGCCTCTATATCGCAGACATTTACAAGGACCATTTATTCTTCCTTAACGACCTTCGTCATGGTATTGGTGCTGTTTATTATGGGCGTGACCTCCATTCGGGAGTTTGCCCTGACATTGATGAGCGGTATTGTGTGCGGCGCATATTCTTCCGTA
Organism: uncultured Lachnospiraceae bacterium; assembly: GCA_947625015.1. Classification (GTDB taxonomy): domain Bacteria; phylum Bacillota; class Clostridia; order Lachnospirales; family Lachnospiraceae; genus CAG-590. Next base: position 16,254 of record CANQMR010000021.1, read on the forward strand.
TGCATAACCGGACCGCTGTGGTATCTGTTTAAGACCAAATTGGGAAAGAAAGAACAGGCCGCAGGAAAGAAGAGTGTGGAAAAGAAGAACACAGAAAAGAAGAACGCAGAAAAAAGCGGCGGGAAGAAAAATAAAAAGACCGATAAGGCCGCAGACAAATAAGCATAGCTTATAATGAGGGGGCATGGCGTATAACCATGTCCCTGTCAGCTTATTAGGAGTGATAAATATGGCGGAACAGAACTGGGTAATCCGCGCCAAAAGAGCAGACTTTAATGCTTTGGGTGAAAAATTTCATATAGATCCGGTGGTGGCCAGAGTTTTGGTAAACAGAGGATTGGAGGAGGCGGATTTTGACGCTTTTTTACATCCGGAGCTTACAAAACTGCATGATCCTTTTTTGATGGAGGATATGAATCAGGCTGTCCGCATTGTCTGTCATGATTTGGAGGAGGGGCATACGATCCGGATTGTGTCGGACTATGATGTGGACGGGGTGATGTCCAATTATATTTTGTATAAGGGACTGCGCCGCCTTGGGGCAGAAGTGGATTATGTGATTCCCCACAGGATAAAAGACGGTTATGGGATTAATGAACATATTATTGATGATGCGGTAAAGGACGGGATTCATACGATTATAACCTGTGACAATGGAATTGCCGCCAACGAACCCCTGGCAAAAGCCAAGGAGGCGGGAATGACGGTGATTGTCACAGACCATCATCAGGTACCGTTTATTGTGGAAGGGGAGGAGAAGAGATATATTCTGCCTCCGGCAGACGCCATTCTGAATCCCAAAAAAGAAACCTGTACCTACCCCTTTGATGATTTGTGCGGAGCGGGCGTGGCGTATAAATTTGTAGAGGCTTTATATATGAAACGGGAAGTTCCGCAGGAGGAGATGCACCAGTTTTTAGAATTTGTGGCTATGGCAACGATCTGCGACATTGTATCCTTAACCGGCGAGAACCGTATTTTTGCCATGCAGGGCTTAGAGCGGCTTAACCATTCGGAGAACAAAGGAATCCGCGCATTAATCGGAGCCAATCAGCTCTCAGATGTAACCATAAGCGCCCATCATGTCGGTTTTCGGTTAGGACCCTGCATTAATGCTGCCGGACGGTTGGAAAGCGCGACGGATTCGCTGGAACTTCTGCTAGAGGAGGACATTGAAAACGCCATAGCAAGGGCCGGGGAAATTGTCCGTATGAATGAAGAGCGGAAAGAGATGACCCTTCGGGGCGTGGAGCAGGCAGAACAGCAGATGGAAAATGCGGAGCCTATGAAAGTTTTGGTCCTTTATCTGTCAGACTGCCATGAAAGTCTGGCGGGAATCATTGCGGGAAGAATCAGGGACCATTACAACCACCCTGTGTTTATTTTGGCGGACAGTGAGGAAGAAGGGGTGCTAAAAGGTTCCGGGCGTTCTACTGAAGTTTATCATATGTTTGAGGGATTGCAGAAATGTGATGAACTTTTGTTAAAATACGGCGGGCATGCCATGGCGGCGGGCCTGTCGCTAAAGCGGGAGAATCTGGAAGCCTTTAAGAAACGGATAAACGAAGAATGCGGGCTCTCCGAAGAAGATTTTGTGCCAAAGGTTTTAATCGATGTAGCTATGCCGGTTTCTTACATAACGGAAGGGCTGATTGAGCAGTTAGACGGGTTGGCGCCTTTTGGAAAGGGCAATGAAAAACCCGCCTTTGCGCAGAAGGATATGAATGTGCTTTCGGCAAAGATTTTGGGAAAAGACAGGAATGTTGTAAAAATGATCTTAGAGAGCAGTGAAGGCGTTACCTGCGAGGCAGTTTATTTTGAGGCTCAGGAATTTGAAAAAAATATCGCAGAGTGGTTCGGTGCAGAGGAATACGATAAACTGCTGCATGGGTGGCTGAATAATGTGATCCTTAACATTGTATACTATCCCACTGTCAATGAGTATAATGGGAACCGGACGATACAGCTAAAGGTCAAACACTATTCCATGGCGGCTGTTCGGGAGGTTTTGTAGCCTTCTGTGGAAAATGGCGGAAGGGATTGGGCATATTTCACAAAAGTAAGGCATTTCTGAAAATAGATAGTTGCAACTTGGAAAATATGGGATATACTAGTATATATTTACAGATGGCTGGTAACGCGAGAGAAAGACAGTAAAGAAGGTGAGCAGATGGCAGTAATGATGAGCACAGATAAGGAACTGAGTACGCCGAAGGATTTTACACCGCCGGAGGAGTTATATGAGACGCTGATTCAGAAAGTGTTAGAGTATCACCCTAATACGGATATTTCTATGATTGAAAAGGCCTATGATGTTGCCAGAAAAGCTCACGAGGGGCAGCTTCGGAAGTCCGGGGAACCCTATATTATGCATCCGCTCTGTGTAGCCATTATTTTAGCGGAGCTAGAATTGGACAAAGAAACCATTGTGGCAGGAATCCTCCATGACGTCATTGAGGATACGGTTATGACGAGCGAAGAGATTGAAAAGGAATTTTCTCCGGAAATCCTGCTTTTGGTAGATGGCGTTACCAAGCTGACACAGCTTAATTTTTCCCAGGATAAAATGGAATTGCAGGCGGAGAATCTGCGGAAAATGTTCCTTGCCATGGCAAAGGATATCCGGGTGGTGCTGATAAAGTTAGCGGACCGGCTGCACAATTTGAGAACCCTGCAATATCAGTCTCCGGCCAAGCAGATTGAAAAGGCCAGGGAGACTATGGACATCTATTCTCCCATTGCCCACCGTCTTGGTATCAGCAAGATTAAGATTGAATTAGACGACCTCTCCATGCAGTATTTAAAGCCGGAGGAGTTTAAGCAGCTAAAGAGCGATATTGAGGAACGGTTAGTGGAACGGGAGGAATTTATCCACCAGATTGTCCATGATGTGAAACAGCATATTGACGAGGCGGGAATCAAGGCGGAGATTAGCGGCAGGGTAAAGCATTTATTCAGCATTTATAAGAAGATGGTGAACCAGAATAAGACCTTAGACCAGATTTATGACGTCTTTGCCGTCCGGATTATTGTGGACAGTGTGCGGGACTGTTATGCGGCGCTAGGCATCATTCACGAGAAGTATAAGCCCATACCGGGGCGGTTCAAGGATTACATTGCCATGCCCAAACCCAATATGTACCAGTCCTTACACACGACGCTAATCAGCAAGAGCGGGCAGCCCTTTGAGATTCAGATTCGTACCTATGATATGCATAAGACGGCGGAGTATGGTATCGCCGCCCATTGGAAATATAAAGAGAACCTTTCCGGAACGGCAGTGGATAAGGAAGAGGAGAAGTTAATCTGGCTGCGCCGGATTCTGGAGTGGCAGACCAATACTCAGGATAATAAGGAGTTTATGAGTGCGGTAAAGACCGACTTAGACCTGTTTGCCGAGCAGGTATACTGCTTTACGCCCAATGGAGATGTGAAGAATCTCCCTGCCGGTTCCACGCCTATTGATTTTGCCTATAGCATTCATTCCGCTGTGGGAAATAAGATGGTCGGGGCCAGAGTCAACGGCAGGCAGGTACCGGTCAATTATACCCTGCAAAACGGCGACCAGGTGGAGATTATCACCTCACAAAATTCCAAGGGACCGAGCAGGGATTGGCTGTCTATTGTCAGATCGGCCCAGGCCAAGAATAAGATTAACCAGTGGTTCAAACAGGAATTTAAGGAAGACAACATCAGCCGCGGTAAAGAGCTGTTATTAAATTACTGCAAGGCGAAGGGATATAACTACAGCCAGTACACAAAGCCGGAGATGCTTAAGGCGGTTATGACCAAATATAACTTCAAAGACTGGGATTCTGTTTTAGCGGCGATAGGACATGGCGCGTTAAAAGAGGGCCAGGTCATGAACAAGCTGATCGAGACCTATGCGAGAGAGCAGAAGGAGCAGATGACGGAGGATGACCTTTTAGAGCAGTTGAACCGCAGCGGCGAGCTGCATAGAAGCAGTGGTTCGGGAGGCGGCATTAAGGTACGGGGCGTTGATGATGTGACGGTTCATCTTTCCCGCTGTTGTTCCCCGGTACCGGGAGATGAGATTGTCGGGTTTGTTACCAGGGGAAGGGGAATTTCCATTCACCGGACAGACTGCGTTAATATTCTGGGTATGGGAGATATGGACCGGGCCCGGCTGATCGAGGCGGAATGGGAGGCCGGCGCAGACGAAAATACCGGAACCACTTATTCCACAGAGGTGCGGATTTTTGCCGCTGACCGTACAGGGATGTTATTTGATGTGTCGAAGGTATTTACAGAGGCCAATATTAATGTGACGGCGGTCAACACCAAGAGCCACCACAGGAACGAACAGGCAACGCTGACCGTTACCTTTGATATCCGTACAGTGGAGCAGTTAAACCATGTAATCGCCAAACTGCGGATGGTTCCGGGAGTTATTGACGTAGAGCGTAGTGTTGGATGAAAGGATAGAACAGATGGCAGATTTAGAGATTTTCAGAAAGACCTTAGGGGATATGGGAACCAACTGTTATATTTTGGTGAACCATGATACGGGAGAATGCGTAGTGTTTGACCCGGCGGCGGAGCCGGAGACGTTGAAGGAGATTTTTGATACGCCGGCATTTAAGCTTCAGGCAATCTTTTTGACCCATGGGCATTACGACCACATCGGCGCAGTGAAGGAATTAAAGGACGCCTACCATGTGCCGGTCTACGCCTCAAGGGAGGAGGACGAACAGGTGCTTGGCAAGGTTACGGTGAATCTTTCCGCTATGTTCGGGCACCCGATGACCTTGCAGGCGGATAAGACGCTGCGGGACGGAGAAAAGGTGGATATAATCGGAACCACTTTAACCTGTATTCTGACGCCGGGGCATACGGCAGGCGGTATGTGTTATTATAATGAGGAACTTGCGTCTGTAATTGCAGGAGATACTTTGTTCTGCGGAAGCGTGGGGAGAACGGATTTCCCTACCGGCAGCGGGGCGGTGCTGCTCCGGTCCATTCATGAGAAGCTGTTTACTCTTCCGGACGAAACCAAGGTGTTTCCGGGACATATGGACAGCACAACGATTGCATGGGAAAAAGAGACCAATATGGTCTGCGGAATTGGAAAATAGCGCGGGATATTTAACATGATATATTTAAAACAGCAGTTAGATTTATATGATAACGATATACGGGTGATGCTACAGGCGTTTTTTGATAATGAAAAAGTCGTGCGGACAAAGGCCGGCAGCAGATTGTCCCTTGTGGTGGATTACACCTGTAAGAAAGATGAGAAGACCGGGGCAAAGAGCGAAGGGGTCGTCACATTTTCTCTGACAGATGATAAGGGATATGAATCGGTAGAAAAGGAAGAGGCGGATTACTGGGATAAAAAAGCTTCCAAAAACCGGATTAAGGCGGCGCTTTACCGCCAGTTATCCGCGTATACCGGCAAGACGCTTCCCTGGGGAACTTTGACCGGAGTGCGGCCCACGAAGATTGCTACGGAACTGTTGGAAAACGGCGTGGCGGAGGAGGCCATACATAGGGAATACACAGATACCTATCTTACCATACCTCAGAAAGCGGATATTTGTATTGAGGTGGCAAAGAGGGAACAGCAGCTTTTTAAGGATTTTCAATATGAGGAGGAATACTGCGTCTATATCGGGATTCCTTTTTGCCCCAGCAGGTGCCTATACTGTTCGTTTACCTCGTATCCCATAGCTGCCTATGAGGATAAGGCGGATGATTATTTAAAGGCCCTTTACCGCGAGATGGATTTTGTGGCCGAGGCTTACCGGAATAAACGGCTTGTGTCCATATATGTCGGAGGCGGAACGCCAAGCGTCTTGTCCGCCGCGCAATTAGAGGAACTGATTGGGCATATCCGGCAGGCTTTTTCCCTGCGGTATCTGCGGGAATTTTGCGTGGAGTGCGGAAGACCGGACAGTCTTACGGAGGAAAAGCTCCGGACGCTTAAGAAATCAGGGGTGCAGCGCATAAGCATTAATCCCCAGACCATGTCTGACGATACGCTTAAACTGATTGGCAGGGCGCATACGGCCCGCCAGACAAAGGACGCATTTGCCATGGCAAGACAGGCGGGGTTTGACAATATCAATATGGATATCATTGCCGGGCTGCCGGGAGAAGGCATGGAGGAGCTTTTGCATACCCTGTCTGAAATCCGGGAGCTTAAGCCGGACAGTCTTACGGTACATTCCCTGGCGATTAAGCGCGCCGCCAATCTGAACCGGGAATGGGAGCAATACCGGAAGCTGGTTTTTGGCAGCACCAATGAAATGCTGACGGCTGTGGACCGGTGCGCCAGAGAATCCGGCTTGTTTCCTTATTATCTGTACCGCCAGAAAAATATTCCGGGAAAGCTTGAGAATATCGGCTATGCGGCGGAGGGAAAGGAATGCGTATACAACATTTTAATCATGGAGGAGAAATTGGATATTCTCGCCATGGGAGCCGGAGCCGCGTCAAAGTTCATTTTCCGGGACGAAAACCGGATTGAGCGGGCGGAAAATGTAAAAAATGTAGATGAATATATTGCAAGAGTTGATGAGATGATGGAGAGAAAGCAAAAGCTGTTTTCCCGGAAGGGAGGAGTTGTATGATTGAGCTTGACAGAGTGGGAGCAAATGCAGAGGAAATTTCCGCGTATCTTGATGCAGATTTACAGACAGAGATTGCCCATGGGATAGAAGTCAGCCGTCTTGCCGGAAAGCTGGCAAGAGAGCTTAAGATGGATACAGCCTTCTGCCATGATGTGGAGGTGGCGGGGATGCTGCACGATATCGGCAAACTTCGGGCCAGTACATATCTGTACGGACGGGACGACGATACCCTGAATGTGGAGAAGATGCGTTATGTCCGCCTCCATGCGGGATTAGGCTATGAGGTGGTGCGCGACCAGGGATATCCGGACAGGGTTTGCGAGATGATTCTCCACCACCATGAAAATTATGACGGCACCGGTTATCCGGATAATCTGGTGGGAGAAAATATTCCGTTAGGCGCAAGAATCCTGCGGGTGTGCGATGTGTTTGCGGCGCTTACCTCAGACCGGCCCTACCGGAAGGCGTTTGACAGCAATACGGCGGTGGAGCTGTTGATTGAGGAAGTCCGGCATTTCGATATGAAAATTTTTCTTCCCTTCCAGAGCATTGTCCATGAGGAGATTATGGAGCGGGCCCTTAATCGGGATGAGGAGGATAAGCTGGTGCATTGAGCGCTTAATGAAATTTACAGATGTGAGATTGAAAAAACCCCTGTAAGATGATAGAATTTTAAGATGCAATTATGGAAGGAAATGCCTTGATGAAATATAAGACCTATTTATGGCTCGAAGACAGAAAGGGAAAATCTGGTTATATTTTCTGGAAAACGCTTATGGCACAGTTGTATCCGGAGATAGTGGTTGAAAGCAAGAAAAATAACAGTGAACTGGTTAAAGCTGTCAAGTGCTTAGAGGATACGGAAAATAGATATATTGTGGTGTTTGATAATTCTTTTGATAACTTGCAGGTCGTTCTTGAACAGAGATTGCTGAAGAAATATGCTGATAATAAAAGTAATGTTTTTTTGATGAACATTATATGTTTCGAGTATTTATTGCTTGAGTTTAAAGATTTAATAAACTGGATTTATGCTTTGGATGACGAATTTTTAATAAAACGAAAAAAAGCGATTACAGCAAGAGAAAAGCTTGTCACAACAATTCAAAAGGGTGAGATGAATTATAAAGATATTCGTGAAATTTTAGAGTACAACAAACATATAGAAGCTTATAATATAGAGCAGTTATCTTCAAAGATTCTGTTTGATTTGACAAGAAACACAGGCTTTGAAGTATCAAAGGGAAATATTGGCGCATGCTGGATAAAGTCCTGTTGTGAATGGGAGGGACGAATGTCGGATGATGTCTGTGGTCTGGATACAAACAGGATGCAGCTTAAGGACAAGATGAAATGTATCTGTGAAGGGACAAGTCTTTTGGAACAATTTCAAAATGTAGGTTTGGAGATGGTGCTGTGATAACAATTTTCAAGAATAAAAATGATATTCCGCAGGATATGGAGTATGTGGAATGGAACGATATTTATTTTAATCAAAATACGGCGGCCGGGCTTGATGACAGGGCTGAAAAAATTATAAAGATTATAGACGGGGCAGAGTTAATCAGCAAGTACAAGATATGTTCCAAATTTAATCATATTGTGTTGGATGTAGACCGGTTATCTGCCGGATGCAAGACGGTATTGAATATAGTATATAATCCGGATAAAGTGTTCTGCATAAAAGAGTGCGGCGGCAATGCCTTAGAAGTATTATATGGATTGGCATCAGGAAATGCATACAGCGATTATGCATTAATTCCTTTTGAAATGAATGGAGTGAATGTACAGACAGCTTCATACAAAAAAGAGATTATGGATTATGAAGAGTTAAAGGAGTGGTGGTGCAGTGACGAGTAAGCCGGTGATAATGGACCATTTTTCTGCGGTGCATACTTCATTTGTTGTAGATTTTCAATTTACGAATAACATTACAATATTGGCGGGTGATTCAGGAACCGGGAAAACAGCGTCATTTTTAATAATTAAAGAATGTATGGCGTTGAATCCTGATATTATGTGCTTGAATTATCTGGATTTTCAAAAAGATATTGCCGGTATGATTAAGGCTGCAAAGCGAAAACTTATTGTGATTGATAATGCAGATGTGCTGTTAGATGATAATATAAGAAAATATATTGCGGTGGATGATAATAACCAGTATTTGATAATCGGAAGGAATCCAAAGAATTTGTTTGCTACCCGGGAGAACCTGTTTGAATTGATAAGCGAGGAACGGGGAGAGCAGACCGTCTTCACGATTAGGAATTATATATAAGAGACGACCATGTGAAAGAGAGGATTATAAAATGGCGATGAAGAAAAAGCCGGTAACCGGCATGAAGGATATACTGCCGAAGGAGATGGAAATCCGGGATTATGTGATTTGGCAGATTAAGGAGACTTACAAGACCTTCGGGTTTTCCTCCATGGAGACTCCCTGCGTGGAGCACATTGAGAATCTGTCCTCTAATCAGGGCGGAGAAAATGAGAAACTGATTTTTAAGATATTGAAAAGAGGCGAAAAGTTAAAATTAGAGGATGCGAAAGAGGAGATGGACTTAGTAGACGGCGGCCTGCGCTATGACTTAACCCTTCCCCTCTCCCGTTACTACGCCAGCAATGCCAACGATCTCCCCGCGCCCTTTAAGGCGTTGCAGATGGGCAATGTGTGGCGGGCTGACCGTCCCCAAAGGGGAAGGTTCCGCCAGTTCATGCAGTGCGACATTGACATTTTGGGCGAGCCCGGTATTCTTGCGGAGATTGAGCTGATTACGGCGACCACTACCTTACTTGGGAAGATTGGGTTTGAAAAATTTACCATACGTCTCAATAACCGGAAAATGTTAAAGGCCATGGCGGCATACAGCGGATTTGCGGAAAAGGATTACGACAATGTGTTTATCACCCTTGACAAGATGGATAAGATTGGATTAGAAGGGGTGGCGGAAGATTTGGCAGGCCAGGGCTACCCTAAGGAAAATGTGGACAGGTATCTGGCGCTGTTTGAAAAGACCGCTTCCGATGCAGAGGGCGTCCGGTTCTTAAAGGATACGCTTGGGGAGCATTTAGAGACCGGCGTGGCGGAGGATTTGATTACAATTATGGAGAGCGTGAACGCCACGAAATCAGCGGATTTTAAGATTGTATTTGACCCTACTCTGGTACGGGGAATGTCCTATTATACCGGTCCGATTTTTGAGATTTCCATGGACGAGTTCGGCGGCTCTGTCGGCGGTGGCGGGCGCTATGACGAGATGATTGGCAAGTTTACCGGGCAGAATATTCCGGCCTGCGGATTTTCTATTGGTTTTGAGCGCATTGTCATGCTGCTTTTGGAAAAGGAGTATCAGGTGCCGGCAAAGGGACAGAAAACGGCGTTTTTAGTAGAGAAGAATATGCCAGGGGAGCGGATGCTGGCAATCCTTAAACAGGCCAATGAGCGGCGGCGGAAGGGAGAACAGATTAATATTGCGATAATGAAGAAGAACAAAAAATTCCAGAAGGAGCAGTTGGAAAAAGAAGGCTACACTGTTTTTGAGGAGTTCTATCGGGAAGAGCTGCAAGCGTGAAAACGGAAGTCAATGCGATAACAAACAATAGGGAACGCCCACTGCGGCGCAGGGGAGGTTCTATTTGAACAGGAGGATATTATGGCGGAGTCAATGAAGGGGTTAAAGCGGACCCACAGATGTACGGAGGTAAGTAATCAGAATGTAAATGAGACCGTTACGGTAATGGGCTGGGTGCAGAAAAGCCGGAACAAGGGCGGAATTATTTTTGTGGATTTACGGGACAGGAGCGGAATCTTACAGGTAATTTTTGAGGAGGAAAAGTGCGGCAGCGAAAGTTTTGCCAAAGCGGAGCGGTTAAGAAGTGAGTTCGTGGTGGCAATCACCGGAACGGTGGCCCTTCGCGCCGGAGGAATCAATAAAAATCTGGCAACGGGAGATATTGAGATTATCGCCTCTGACCTGCGGATTCTGTCCGAGGCGGATACGCCGCCCTTTCCCATTGAGGAAAATTCAAAAACCAAGGAGGAGGTGCGGCTAAAATACCGCACACTGGATTTGCGCAGGCCGGATTTACAGCGGAATCTGATTTTGCGGAGCAGAGTGGTAAGCATTATTCGCAATTTCTTAGCAGAGGAAGGATTTTTGGAGATTGAAACGCCGATTTTGAATAAATCTACCCCTGAGGGGGCGAGGGATTATCTGGTGCCAAGCCGGGTGCATCCGGGCTCCTTTTATGCCCTGCCCCAGTCTCCCCAGATTTTTAAGCAGCTTTTAATGGCGGCAGGCTACGACCGGTATTATCAGGTGGCAAAATGTTTCCGGGATGAGGATTTGCGGGCGGACCGCCAGCCGGAATTTACCCAGATTGATATGGAGCTGTCCTTTGTGGATATTGACGAGGTGTTAGACGTCAATGAACGGCTGTTGGCGAGAGTATTTAAAGAGGCCATCGGCGTGGAAATTCCCCTGCCGATACAGCGTATGACCTGGCAGGAGGCCATGGAGCGGTTTGGTTCGGACAAGCCGGACGTTCGTTTTGGCATGGAGCTTGTCAACGTGACTGAGGTCGTTAAGGACTGTGATTTTGTAGTCTTTAAGGGAGCAGTGGAAAACGGGGGCTCTGTCCGGGGCATTAACGCCAAAGGACAGGGAGGAATGCCGAGAAAGAAGATTGACGCGCTGGTGGATTTTGCAAAGGGCTATGGGGCAAAAGGGCTTGCCTATATCGCTATCAGTGAGGACGGAACCAGAAAGTCTTCCTTTGCCAAGTTTATGAAAGAGGAGGAAATGGACGCCCTTATTGACAGGCTGGACGGACAGCCGGGAGATTTGCTGCTCTTCGCCGCTGACCGGGATAAGATTGTATTTTCCGTATTGGGCGCTCTGCGCTGTGAATTGGCGGAGCAGATGGAGCTGATTGATAAAAATGAATTTCGGTTCCTGTGGATTACCGAGTTTCCTGTGTTTGAATGGTCTGACGAGGAGGAGCGGTATACCGCAATGCATCACCCGTTTACCATGCCGATGGAGGAGGATTTGGCGCTTCTCGATACAGATATGGGAAAGGCAAGAGCCAAGGCCTATGATATTGTGTTAAACGGCGTGGAATTAGGCGGCGGTTCTGTCCGTATTTACCAGGATGATATACAGGAGAAAATGTTCCGTTTACTGGGAATCAGCGAGGAGGACGCCCATGACCGGTTCGGCTTTTTGCTGACGGCATTTCAGTATGGCGTACCGCCTCACGCCGGACTGGCCTTCGGGTTAGACCGCATGATTATGCTGATGGCAGGGGCGGAATCTATCCGGGATGTAATTGCCTTTCCAAAGGTAAAGGACGCTTCCTGCATGATGAGCAATGCGCCGGATAAAGTGGATGCGAAGCAGTTAGAGGAACTGTGTATTCAGGTGGTGGAGGCTGAGGAATCAGCTTTGTAAGCGATTGCGAAACATTGAGTTACTTTATGGAAGCTGCCGTTGAACCAATACCAACGCAGCAATAAAGGTTGTGAGGGTTTCGTAATTGACGGAATTGATAGGCTGATATTCACTGCAGGTGGGGAAACATTTAAATGTTAAAATATATATGGCAGGAGGGAAAGATATGGCAATACCAGTAAACCAGAACGCAACGGCAAATGCGAAAAAGTTATTGAATGAATTGTATGAGACTGCCGGAAAAAAGATTATCACCGGGCAGCACACCCAGACCAATCCCATGGAGGAGATTGCGTACATCCGGGAGGTGACGGGAAAGGAGCCAAAGCTCAGGGGATTTGAACTGTTGGCGTATTCGCCGAATATCAATTATGACGACGCCTCCGAGCCTTGTCTGACAGAGGTTTATGAGAACCGGGGGACTTTGGATACCGCTTATCGCTGGGCAAAAGAAAATGACGGTATTGTAACATTTTCTTTCCACTGGTATTCCCCTGTTGGCGGACGGGATAAGGCGTTCTATACGGAGCATACGGATTTTGACGCCCGGCAGGTGCTTGTAGAGGGAACGCCGGAGCGGGAGGCCTTTTATCATGATATGGATGTGATTGCGGAGGAATTAAAGCGTTTCTGCGATGCGGATATTCCTGTTTTGTGGCGGCCCTTCCACGAGTCTGACGGCAAGTGGTTCTGGTGGGGCGCCCAGGGACCGGAGGTGGCGGCGGAGCTTTATAAGCTGATGTATGTCCATTACACGCAGGTGCATCACTTGGATAATCTGCTCTGGGTATGGAACTGCCGGTTGAAGGAAGGATATCCGGGGGACGAGTATGTGGATGTGATTTCGGTGGATATTTATCTGGAAAAATACGCACCTACGGATTATCAGGAGGATTATGACAAGCTGATTGCAGAGACAACAAAGAATAAAGTAGCGGCTCTTGCGGAGGTTGGCTATATTCCGGATATCCATATGCTGGAGAAATCCCATACGCCATGGGCGTATTATATGGCATGGTCCAAGGAGTTCTGCATCGGAGAGCAGTATAATTCCAAACAGGCGTTAAAGGATATGTATTCCAGTGATTATGCGGTAACGATGTAAAGGTCCATATGGCAGGGCGGATGCGGCATATTGCTGCAAAGCCGGATTCTGCTTATAGACTGGGGCGGCAGACTGTGATGATATGAGGAAGTGACAGCATGAAATTTGTGGGGATTGAACCGAAGGAAAAGGGAAAGTTTATCAACCGTTACGATATTACCTACGAGACAGAGGACAACACAAAAAAGGTCTATGAGATGATAAGCCGGGACCGGAATCTGACCACAAGGGAGGAACTGACGGGACACCCGCCGGATTCTGTGGTGCTTGTCATGCACAATGAGGCCGGGGATAAGATTTTATTGAACAGGGAGTTCCGCATGGCCTGCGGGGATTTTGTATATAATTTCCCGGCGGGGCTGATTGATCCCGGAGAGGATTTCTTGGAAAGCGCCAAAAGGGAGCTTTGGGAGGAGACGGGGCTTACCCTTGTGGAGGTCAAAGATATTCTCGGAGAAAGCTTTAGCGCCATCGGCTTTTCCAATGAAAAAAATATGTGCGTTATCGGGGTGGCAGCGGGAGAATTTGCCGAGAGTACCTCTGCTGTAGAGGAAATCCAGGCCGCCTGGTACACGAGAGAAGAAGTCAGGGAGCTTCTAAAGAAAGAGTATTTTGCAGCCCGGACCCAGTCGTACTGCTACCTGTGGAGCCGGGGATGACTTAATCTATATATAAGAAAGCGAGGAAAAGGAAAATGACAAACAAAATAACAGACAGCGTATTTTATGTAGGAGTAGATGATAAGACTTTAGATTTATTTGAGGGACAGTACATTATTCCGAATGGAGTATCTTATAATTCCTATGTCATTATGGATGATAAGATTACGATTATGGATATGGTGGATAAGCGGGCGGCGGATCAGTGGTTTGCCAACTTAGATGAAGTGTTAGGGGACAAGCAGCCGGATTATCTGGTAATCTCTCATTTAGAGCCGGACCATTCTGCTAATTTGGCGGATGTCATTAACAAATATCCGGATATGAAGCTGGTGTCCAATGCAAAGCTCTTTGGCATGCTGCCAAATTTCTTTGAGGTGCCTGTGGAGGACAGAAGCATAACCGTAAAGGAAGGGGACACGTTGGAGCTTGGCGCCCATACCCTGAATTTTGTCATGGCGCCTATGGTACACTGGCCGGAGGTTATGGTGACCTATGATTCTGCGGATAAGATTTTGTTCTCCGCAGACGGTTTTGGAAAATTCGGAGCCCTGGACACAGATGAGGACTGGGCCTGCGAGGCGAGAAGATATTATTTCAACATTGTGGGTAAATACGGTATGCCGGTGCAGGCTTTATTAAAGAAGGCGGCTGCTTTGGATATCCGGATTATCTGCCCGCTGCATGGACCGATCCTTACGGAAAATCTGGAATACTACATTGGAAAGTACCAGACATGGAGCAGCTATGAGCCGGAGGATAAGGGCGTGTTTATCGCTTATTCGTCTCTTCATGGCAATACCGCCCAGGCGGCAAAGGAGCTGGCCGGTCTGCTAGAGGAAAAAGGCGTGGAGAAGGTGGCAATCTCTGATTTGGCAAGAGAGGATATGGCGGAGTGTATTGAGGATGCTTTCCGCTATGACCGTCTGGTCGTGGCGGCCCCCACCTACGACGCAGGAATTATGCCAATTATGCAGGATTTTATCCACCATCTGAAAATTAAGAATTACCAGAAGCGTACAGTGGCAGTGATAGAGAATGGTTCCTGGGCGCCTGCTTCCGGAAGACTTATGCGGGAGCAGTTTGAGGCAATGCCCAATGTGACGGTTTTGGATGAGACCGTTACGATTCGTTCTACCGTTAAGGCGGCGGAGAGGGAGCAGCTGGCTAAACTTGCTGAAGCTCTTTGCAGCGGAGCGAGATAATACAATAGAAAAATGAAGCGCAGAGCGCACAAATAAAAAGAAACGAAGGTTTGCACCTTCGTTTCTCTTAATGAGGGGGAGAATTCAGTACATCTAAAAATAAATGTACTTTATGAAAAGTTCTTACAGGACATAGTATAGGAAAAAGTTGTGAAAAAAGCGTGTCCTAAATGTATAAGATTTGTGAATGAATGTTTAATATTTTCTTAAGGAAAGCGACTCAAACAATTTACAATTATAGTATATTACGGTATAATTTATAAATGAGTGAACAAAAATGCCAATGATAGGAGGACATAATCAGTGAGAAGCTTAAGAGGAAGATTTATTATCATTATTTCAATTATGACTGTGGTTTGTCTGGTGGCAATGGCAACGATTACCTATAATATTTCCGCCCGCAAGGTTCAGGATTTATCCGTTTCCAATTATGAGGCGAATACGGCCAGCACCACCAATCAGTTAAAGACATGGCTGACAGAAGAAGAACGGTTGGTTGCTGGACAGACCATGATGCTGCAGATTCAAGGGAATTTTGACCATGATGCCCTGACTGCCTACTTGACCGATGTGGTAAATGATTACAATGATGATGGTTACATATACGATTTGTATTATACCTCTGTGGATAATGAAATGGCATCCGGCAGCGGTTATGTTGCGGATGGAACGGTGGATTTTACACAGCGTGACTGGTTTTTGGCGGCTTTGGATTCCGATGAAGTCTGCTATAGTACCCCTTACCGGGATGCCGATTCGGGAAAGATTGTTATTACCCTGTCAGAGAAGGTTATGTCTGGGGATAAGGCGGCAGGTGTTCTGGCTGCTGATATTTTTGTGGACACTTTAATTGAAATGGTAAATGAGCAGGCTGTGCCGGAGGATAGCTATTATTTCCTGGTAGATTCTGCTAATGGAGTTGTTATGCACCCGGATGAGGAGACCTTTGCCTATGTGGAGGATGAGCCTGTAGCTTTGGAGAATTCCGGGCTGGAAGGTTATAAAGAACTGGCAGCCGCCATCAAGGACGGAAAGGACACGGTTTCCTTTAAGGATTATGACGGTGCCAACCGAACCTTTTATCTTCATGAGATTACCGGCTGTAATTGGTATGTGGTATCAGCCATCAGCAGTAAGATTATTAAGGCACAGACTGCATCCCTTAGACATATTTACTTTTTGATCGTGGTAATTTCCATAATTGTTGTGGTGGTTGTGGTTACCGCTTTAGCAGGAACCATAACAAGGCCAATTCAGAGCCTTACTACTCAAATCCGGGAAGGCTCTACAGACCAGAATTCCATTGCCACTTCTACGGCAGAGATTAATCAGTTATATGTAGAATTTAACCGGCTTATGGGAAATTTGCAGAGCCTTCTATCCATCTGTGATGAAGCAGAAGGCAATCTCGGTGAGTTTGGCCAGTCCATTGAAGAGATTACCAATGCCATAACCACTGGTGCAAGAAATGTAGATGACCAGATGCACCGCATTGTGGATACTTTAAATCAGCAGACAGAGGATATGCAGAATAAAGAACAGAACCTGGTGCAGTTTAATCAGAGTATTGAGGTCTTCCGTCAGAATTTCGACAGTTTGGAGAAGGCAATCAATGATATGTTAGGACAGCTTGACCAGTCTGTGGAATGTGCGAAAAAATTGGAGGCATCTTCTGCGGTTTCCAGCAGTCACCTTAAGGATATCTATGCTGACATAGGTGGTTTGGAAGAGATGTCCAATAACATTACGGAAATTGTTTCAACTATAATGGGAATTTCTTCCCAGACCAATCTGTTAGCGTTAAATGCTTCCATTGAAGCGGCAAGAGCAGGAGAGGCAGGAAAGGGATTTGCTGTGGTTGCAGAAGAAATCCGTGTACTTTCCGCAAGCACATCAGAGGCAACAGAAAATATTTCCCAGCAGATTAGTAAGATCCAAAATCTTGTAGAGGGGGTTGTAGGCATCCTTACCAGCTCCAGAACAGATTTTGATGATAATACCAGGGAATCCACAGAGGTGCTTCAACTGTTAACAAAGATTAATCAATCGGTGGCAGAGGCAGAGCGTATGAATAAGGGACTTACCGAATCTCTACAGGGCTTTGTGGAGAATAAGAATATGATTGATGACATGTTCCGTTCCATTGATGAGAATATTAAGACCTGTTTAGAGGCCAGCTTAGAGGCTCAGGAGAGTACAAAGGTTCAGTCGGCAACAGCAGAGAAGCTTATGGAGGAAAGTTCAAGACTTACAGAACTGGCAACCGATTTCCGGGAGACCACAGGGAATTTCAAACATGCATAAGGAATGAAAAAGAGCCAAAATGGGGGAGGCGTTTAACACGCCTCACAGAATTTCAAACATACATAAGGACTGAAAAAGAAGCAGGCGCGTCGCCTGCTTCTTTATAAAATATGGTTGAAGCTACTGACAATTCCAACGACTGGTTTTGCATCCTTGCCATAACAGCCGGGGTCATTTAAGATTAATATATCATCTGGGGTTTCACAGGCCGTCTGGAAAAGGGACTCAAAGTTTCTTGGTTTTCTGGTTCTTTTTCCTGTGTCTTGTCTGCGGTTACGATGATCATATTTTTGTATTGCTAATACGGCGAACACCGGATTAACAATCTGTGTATTTGATTGAGCATTCATGGTAATCTCCTCCTTGAAATTACGTTAGAATGCCATTAGCTTCTATTATATATATCGGATAAAATACAGAATATTTTAGAGTTTTGGGTGAAATTGTCAGAAAATAACTGCCGCTGTCAACCGGTACCAACATAAATGTAAGTACCCGGTGCAACGGCAGTTCTGCTGTTCTAATCCTGCTTATGCCTCTGTCTTAATCTCTGCTTTCCAGTCGTCAATGCCCTTCATTACAGCGTCATATGTCTTCTGGGAAATCTCCGGGAGCTCGTCGCCCCAAAGCTTAGCTGCGGCTTCAAAGCCCTGCTTGATTGCGTCTCTCATCTGCTCCGCCTTCTCCGCATTGCCGCCGGTAATCGCCTTTGCAAAATCTAAGATACGCTCTGAGGTCTGCTTAACGCCCCAGTATCCGTCTTCGGAAATGTCTTCAGCAGCCTGCTTTGCGGTTGCCTCGTCTACCTCAATGGTGCCGTCTAAGATACCCTGTCTGAACTGATCCCAGATGCTTGCATTCTTAGATGCCGTTCCCTGCTTGGAAATCAACTGCTCTACAATGCCCTTAAGCTGGGATAATCTTGCATCAGCATCAGCCTTCAGCTTAGCAATGAGATCACTGTCAACCTTACTGCTCTGTTTTGTGGATTCTGCGGCTTCTGTATTCTGGGAAGGCTCATAAACAACGCCAACATCTTCTGCGGTCTCTGCTGCATTTGCCTTCACATCCGTGTTCTGACTATTGCCTTGAATCTTGGAAATCAAATCACTGGTATAAGTGTTACTTCCTACGCTACCTACTGCCATAATCGTACCCTCCTTGGTTCAAAATAAATAAAAAAGTCTAATAAGCTCTTTCTAATATGCTATCGGCATATATGATTATTAAGTTTATACCATAAGGAAAATTTATGCAATAAAATTTTAACAGTCAGGAATTATTTTTAATGGACTATAAAAAACTTTGATGATATCATAATGATACAAGTATAAGAAAGGAAAAGTTTTACAATGGAATTACTGCATTTCCTTATCTTTGAATAAAGGAGGTTGGGAAAATAGATACTATTCCAGAGGTTGTAAATGGGGGATGATTATGAGGATACTATATAATTATATATTTGATGTGACAAAAATTGTAAAGCGCAACGAAATGCTATCGTATGTACAGGAATTTATACGGAAGAATAGTCTGGAGTACAAAGATGTTGTTTGATATAATTAGATGAGATATGGTGTGTGCGTAGATGCAGAATGGAGTTTGGAGATGGATGATAAGATTGTTGAAAGTGCAATTGAATATATTCGGATTTTTTTTGCTGATGATGCTAGTGGACATGATTTTTATCATAGTTTACGTGTTTACAAAACTGCAACATATATTGCAGAACGTGAAAATGCTAATTTGTTTATAGTAAAACTTGCAGCACTTTTACATGATGTAGATGATTATAAATTGAAAAGAGGAAATGACGAGTTGAAAAATGCGCGCGAATTTCTGATTATAAATAACCTTGATAAAAAAGATATTAAATGTATTTGTGATATTATTTCTGAAATTTCATTTAAGGGAATAAATACATGCACACCTTCAACTATTGAAGGTAAAATAGTTCAAGATGCTGATAGACTTGATTCTATAGGAGCTATTGGAATTGCAAGGACATTCACGTATGGTGGAAGCGTAGGGAGAGCAATCTATTCTCCAGAAATTATGGTTCGAGAAAATATGGAACAAAGTGAATATCAAAATTATATTGGTACGACAATAAATCATTTCTATGAAAAATTATTAATGGTAAAAAATCAGATGAATACACAAGAAGGAAATAGAATTGCTGAACAAAGACATTTGTATATGGAAGAATATTTGAAGACATTTTTTTGTGAGTGGGATTGTCAAGATTTTATAAGAAATTAATCACTTTGTACAGATATGTTTACGTGGGTGGATTGTGAGACTTCAAGGAAGAGTCGTCCAAAAGATTTAACATATCTTGGAAAATGTGATAAGTTCCATTTGTCTGGAGGTAAGGGATCAAAGGAAGAATTGTAGATTTGAAAATGGAGAGGTACATTAGGGATGGACGAATTTCTTAAGCAGCGCCAATTTAGAGAAGTTGAAAAAATATTGGTGCAGCAATACAATGAAAAGAAAAATGATGTTGATATATTGTTCCAGTTAGCAATGGTTTACTTTCAATATCCATTTGCAAATGAAGAGAAATCAATAAAATATCTGGATAAGATACTGGAGATTGACAAATATAATTTTCAGGCATTAATTATAAAAATGTATTTGCAAAATTATTATTATGCAGAGATGGATAAGGATTTTGAAGTGCTTACAAATTATAAATGGAATGATGACTATAAAATGTCGATTGTTTACTATATTTACGCATGGAAATTCGATTGGTGGAATACTAATATCCAAATAGAAGAAAAAATAAAATGGATAAGAAAATCTATAGAAACATATCCGGATTTAGTATATACGCATTATAGATTAGGTGATTTGCTTGTTAAGCTCAATAAATATGAAGAAGCAGGTATGTGTTATAAACAAGCCTTGGGTAATGTTCAATCTACAGATTTTCCCGATGAGGAGTGTTTAAATCCTCAAATGTTTATAGATGAGTATATTACAGGTGTTTCTATGTCAACCATTAATTATGAGTCATTAAGAAAAAAGGCATTAGCATCACATTCACCAAATGAATAAGAAGGGAATAAAAATGGATACAGTTTTGGGAAAAATAATTATTAAAGTTAATGGTAATATTGTTGATTATATTACTGAGGAATTGCCCAATAAAACAAAATGTTTTTGTGTTGATAAAAGATATAAGTTACATAATAAAATTATTTTAGATAAAGAAGATACGATTGAGTGTTTAATTGAGCCTAAAGATAATATGATATTAGATAGTTACTTAGAAACAGGGGAAGATCTTTTTTTAGTTAGTTTTTATTGGGGAAATTTTAAAATGAGTATGGGAACATTGGGGGATCAAAGGGATAGAAATTATGAATATAAAAAAAATGGAATAAAAATTCAATTTAAAGAAAAATGCAAACAAGTTGATTTTTGTGTTTCCTGGTTGCAAATGCACAATGAAGAAATAGAAGACGTTTATACATGGTTAGCATCTGACCCGTTATATAATTAGCTTGTATATAAATACTGTTTCAGATAAATTTATTGACAAAATATGGTATTTGATTCATAATTAGAAATGTAGTCTTACGATTTATAGTTACACGATTCATATTCGTATAGTAAATGTGATTCAAAATGATATTTAATTCTTTTGGGGTAGACGATTATGATAAAAAAAGAATCCTATGAAAAATTACTTGCGGCGTATCTCGTTATTGAATTTATTCTCTTTTGTATAATAAAAATTGCAGAGCAGACAGCAGGGCGGGGATTATTAAGTCTGTTTATGTATTTGCCCATTTTACTAAATTTCGTTGTAATTGTTTATTCGTACCATACCTTTAACAAGCAAACAGCGAATCTAAATAAAAAGAGTATAACTATTTGGGGGATTCCGCTTGCGTTGCTATTTACGCTCTGCGCGGATGTGTTTCTGGTTTTGATTCATCAGCAAAATATTCTGGTGTTTGGATATTTTTTCTTTGCGCTGGTACAAACTGTGTATGCATTTTACCTTGGGGTTACTCCGTTAATTGGTGCTATCAGAATTTTTGCCTACATAGCCTTCTTAGTCGTACTGACTTTGTTTGATAAGCTATTATTGGCTAATGTTGTAGCGGGGTGGTCCTTGATACAGCTAGTTATCAATATGATTATCGCATGGATAGCCTATATCAAAAAACGGTCTCTGCCGGCTTTGCTTCTGGCAGCGGGGCTGACGTTATTTTTTGGCTGTGACGGCTCAATTACACTTCGTATGACGCTGCCTGACCATCAAACTGTGTTCTATCATGTGATTTGCCTGCTTGTCTGGACTTGCTATGTTCCCTCCCAGGTGGCACTTGTTACAAGCTATATTACAGGTAGAAGGAAGGGGCTTTTGGAGGGTTAGTTTATAACAGGCGGCAATCTATCGGTTCTCCCATTCATATAGACTGTCGCCTGAGTAATTAAATATGGAAATCCTTTCTGGGATGTTTTGTTGAGAGGATTTTCTTTTGCTTCGACATGGAAACATGGGTATAGATGGCCGTAATATTAATGGAACTGTGTCCTAAAAGTTCCTGGATATAACGAACGTCCACATCTGCGTCCAAAAGGCTTGTGGCGAAGGTATGCCGGAACATATGCGGCGTAATATGAAGGTCTACGGAGGCAAGGGCGGTGTATTTGTTTATCATTCTGCGGATAGCCTGGTCAGACAATGCCGTACCGTTCTGGTTTGCAAAAAAATGACCGCATTGTCGGATTTCGTTTTTAAAATCAGTGCGGTATTCTTTTAAAATTTTAAGGACGTCTGCATTGCCAATCTGTATCTTTCGCTCCTTTGAACCCTTCCCATATATCAAAACGCTTTGCTCCTGCAAATTTACATCACAGGCGTTTAAAGAGCATAATTCAGAAATCCGTATTCCGGTAATAAAAAGCATTTCCAGAACTGCGGCGTCTCTTAGCGCATTTCTGCGCTGATACGGTGTTCCGGCTGTTTTCCGGCAGTCGTAAACCGTAGACAAAAGCGCTTTTATATCGTAAAGAGGAATGGTTCTGGGCAGAATTATAGGTTCCCGGAAGCGGATTTCCAGGTGTTGGAAGGGATTTCTGTCAATCAGCTCCTTATAATCTAAATAGTGAAAGAAGGCCTTTGCGGCGGCAATTTTTCGTTTTACTGTCCTGGGCTTATATTTTTGATGGAGACCGGCAATATAATCCTCTAACATAGCAGAGGTAATATCTGAAATATCTTCCGCCGGTACAGACGCCGCAAATTGGACAAGGTCAATCCGGTAAGCCTTCAGTGTTTTATTGTCAAGTTTTTTCTGATACTGGCAATACTCTAAATAGTTGTTAAGGTGTGTCTGTAAATTGTGCATAATCATATCTCCTTTGTATTTGTTAAAATGTATTTTACACTTATTTACAAGCTACGATAATTTTAATAGTATGCCTGCAGATTTTGAAAAATCAGATAAAAGGATTGCATAACTTTTAGAAGACTAATATACTCTGTATTATAAAAATATCCAGAACGGCAAAAATATTAGATGGAGGTTGCCATGGAAATAAAAAGAGACGTATATCTTGACCGGCTCATTGTTAGAAAGCACAATGGATTTCTCCGCAGGGATAATGTCGATGTTTATGTGACAGGCAGTAATTCTAAATATTGGTGATTATCTGGTGAATCATATTCTGAAGAGGATATAATGCTATGACAGAAATGTGGATGTGTTTCCGAAGAGATCTGTGGGAGATTATGTCAATACACTTTAATTCGCAAAATTGACATCCAATTTATTGGAAATCCCATTGTATTGAGGGTGTCTGGCGATGGATTGTACTTTTTAATGACTTTCTTTAAATCATAATAAAACATACGGAAATCTGCTGTATCAAGTAAATATTTTAATGAAACTACGGTTGCAAACAAGTCCGATTTGCCATAGTTATACAAAGTGCCGGTTTTAGGAATTCGTAGTTTTTTGTGGGCGCTACAGTCCATAATTGCGTTGCCATGTCGGACGTTAAAAAGACGGTTTCCATGGGCGCAGATATTGCGTGTTTTGGTTAGTATGACCAACATTTTAACCAATTCGGCACGCCCGATTTGATGAAAATCATTGCATACTAAAGTCTTGCAATGACCTTTCAGATAGCGAAACATGGAAGTGATTTCACCGAGGGTTAGATCGGTAGTCAGTACCCAAAGAGGAACATCATGATATAATGATAAATGATGTTTTACAGATGGAGACGCATTTTTGTCATATATCTTTTGGTTCATTTTCTTAAATAAAATGCGTATTTGATTTTGGCGTTTGCCATAATCAAAATTGGCAGGGTTTTGGTAATTATTCATGCTATTTCCATATAAGTCTGAAAAGTGGTATGAGATAGAGGCTTTAATGTTTTTTTCTACAATCAGAATATATTTCAAAAAAACTTCTCGTAAATCAGCGTCAAAAAGATACATTTGATAAATATCGTCAAATGTCGTATTGGATATATAACGATTAGTTGCGGTATTTTTGAAGAATTCCTTGTATCCATTGATAAGTCCATAATAACCAATTTTACTTAGAATATGAATAGCAAGGTTGTCATCCTCAATAATTAAGTTCTTGTTCTTTAAATGTTGGATTTGAGCTTTATAATCCATAAATGTATTTTCGTTTGATGCCATAAAATTCTCCTTAAAAACGAAACGGCCCCCGCAGGAGCCGCTCGGGTTACGGGCTTCTCAAGTTTCCGTAACTCATTCACTGGTATCACTATACAACAAAAGTGGTATTTTGTCAAATAGAATCCAGTTATTTAGTAGTATACGTTACAGATAAAAAAACATACACAAAAAATAAATAAACCATATCTTAACCACATATTGGAAAGATATAATTAGTGCATTAGAAATATACCGGAGGTAAAAATATGGTCAAAAGGGGATTAATTATTATATCAATTCTATGCTTGATAAGTCTTTCAGGCTGTTCGAACAAGACTTACGGAACCGCTGAAACGAAAAGCACCTTGAATTATGATAGTGAGGAAATGGGGACTTCTTTAGAAAAAGAGAATGAAGATTTTTATGTGGACACGCAGGAGGCTATTTTGAGCGGAAGCGTTTCTAATATGGTTGACGGGGGCTGTATGCTACAGGTTGGACAGGATAATGGAGATGTATACGCCATGCCTGTTGACGGGGAAAATCAGAATGATTTAGTTACGATTAATTTTAATTCCGATATGCCGGTTGTAATTGAGTATTTTGACGGGGTGAAAAAGGAATTTGAGGAAGGAAAAGTGGAGGATATTAAAATAAATACATTTATATATGTTTTTGGGGAATTTCTGGGTGAGAATACTGTAAACGCAGATAAAATAGTAATATTCAGGGTTTCAGATGCAAAATGACTGGAGGGAAAAAGGGTGTTTTTTGGCAAACGCGCAGTAAAATATATTATAAGAAAAAGAAGAAGAACCGTTGTCATGTTGTTCGTTTTTCTGGTGATTTGTACATTGAATCTGACGATGGTAACGATAAAAGAGAATATTGAAAAGGTGCAAGAAGATATTAATGAATCTGTTCAGGCAAAGGTGATAGCAGATGTTAAAACATCTGACAATCTTATTAAATTAGAGGAGATAGATTTAATAAACACGAATCAAATTAAGCAGATTAACAAAATAAGCATTACATATGCCTTCCCGAATAATTTTTATCATTTTAAGGGGAAGGTTGAAAATGATATAAGGGAAGAAATGATAACATTATACGGGTATGATGAGTTGTCTTTGGACAGCAGATTTGCTGAATTGGAAATGAAACTGTTAGAAGGAGAGATGATAACCTCCAATAGTAAAAATGCAATCATTATCAATCATAAACTTGCGGATGAAAATAAATTGAATCTAGGAGACGAAATTGGTTTTTCATATAACAATCAGACGGTTTGCGGTAAGATTGTCGGAATTTATAAATCAAGTGTCGAAGACAGACAGCCGGAAACAATGGTTTCATTTTACAGAATAGAAAATATATTATATGTTAGTAATGATTTAGTCACATTATTAACAGGCAAACAGGAATATAATAAGGCAGTATTTTACCTGAAAAATCCAAATGAACTGGCTGTTGTCCAAAAAAACATTGAAAAGAATCTGGCGGATAAGGCTTCGATAAGTATATCTGATACAATGTTCCATAAAATTAAATTGCAATTAAGTCAGATTAATAAGATAACAAATGTTTTTCTGATTGGCTCTGTGATACTTTCTATTAGTATTGTGGCATTATTAAATTGTATTTGGCTGCGAGACAGAAGGCGGGAAATGGGAATTTTTTTAAGCATGGGATATCGCAAATGGTCCATTTTGCTACAGGTATTATTTGAGTCGGATTTATTATTTGTTTTTGCATTTCTGGGAAGTATTTTAATAAGTTATCAAATAATTGATAAAATTATGTTTTTCTTTAATAAAATCCAAGATTCAAGAATTAGTTTTGATGTAAATTGGAATAGCAGAGTAATTTTAACTGTTTTAGGTGTTGGTACAGGGCTGGTAATGATTTCTGTCTTTTTGACAACAATGTATTTGCTAGTGAAACGACCAAGAGAAATATTGGCGGATTTGGAGGATTAAGTATGAATTTTTTTAACAGAGCTGTATTATCCGTATTAAGAAGAAAAATAAAAACAATTCTTTTGATGCTGATCGTTATGACAATTTTTTGCTTTGAAGTTGCTATTGTTACATGTAAAAATGCAAATATTAAGGTTCAAAAGGGGGCGGTTGATATTATCGAAAGGAGTTTGCGATTGGAATTAAATGATACGGATTATCACCAAAGATTAGAAAAGGTACCCGTTACGCGATTACCCAATGGAGCAACCTTGTCGCAGACGCCGAGTAACCAATTTGAATCAATATTAATGGAGGACATAGAGGTGATTGCGGGGTTGCCGGGAATTGATTCTTACAATATTACGACAGCAACTTTTGCTGCTAATCCTGTAAATTTTAGAAGAATAGAAGATGAAAATGCGGACCAGTATAGCGACCAGCGCGGAATAACGCTTAGAGGAAATCTGGATATGCAAAAGGACAAGGATATAATATCAGGAACGCTGCAATTAAAGGACGGAAGATGGGCAAATATTGACGATAAGAATGTGTGTGTAATTTCAGAGGAGCTGGCTCAAAAAAATAACCTCAAAATAGATGATAAAATTTCGTTTAATGATTATAGAGATAAAGCTGGTTCAAAAATATATGAGGCTCGGATTATTGGAATATATATGAATTCAAAATTAATAAACCAGACTATGGCAGGAGATACATATCGGGGTGAGAATTTGATTTTGGTTGATTTGCGTTTTCCTGAAAAGGTAACTGGGTGTGAAGGAGATCCGCTTTATCAGAATGCAACATTTTTTGTGGAAGCTAATGCCGATTATGGCAGGGTGAAAAATTTAATTAAGGAAGCAAATATAAATTGGAAAAGGTATGATTTGTTAGATGACAGCGGAAATGCAGAAGTACTATGTGAAAATTTAGGAAGTATTTCTAAAATATGCCAGGTCATGTTTTGGTTCTGCATAGTTTCAGGAACAGTAATTTTATTTTTGAATTTTGTTTTTTGGATAAAACAGAGAATACGGGAAATTGGAATATTTATTTCTCTGGGAAAAAGTAAATTAGAGATTATAGGGCAATTTTTAACGGAAGCATTGATAATATTTTTAATGGCAATCACTGTGTCAATTTTTTTAGTACCCTTTATTGGAAAGAAAATGACCAATTATATAGTTTTGGAACAGGAAAAATTAGAAAAAGAAAATAATCAGATTGTGGAACAACAAATAGAAGGTCCTGATATACATAACGAAGAAATAATAAGTGAAGTGGAGGTAACTATTGAAAAGAGCAGTATTGTAAAGATGGGCTTGGTTACAATGTCGATGATGGTCGTAGCCGTTTTTTCAGCAGGTTCCCCCGTAATAAAGAAAAGTCCTATGATTATTTTAAGCGAAAGGTAGGGAGATTATGATTTTAGAAGTAAAAGATGTTGATTATTACTATAAAAATAATGAAAATAAATTAATATTGCAAAATATTAATTTACAATTTGATAAAGAAATGGTATATGCAATTTTAGGACCAAGCGGCTCCGGAAAATCAACCTTATTATCTCTGATGGCAGGATTAGATGTACCAACAGGCGGAAAAATTTTATTTTGTGGGAAGGAAATAAAAAAGAAGTATTTAAATATGTACAGAAGAAATAATATTTCTTTGGTATTTCAAAACTATAATTTGATTGATTATTTAACTGCGGAAGAAAATGTCCGGTTAGGAGGGAAAAAGGATTCCTTGCAAATACTTAATTCGGTTGGGATTTCTAAAGAAGAAAGTAAAAGATTGGTCTTACATCTTTCTGGAGGACAGCAGCAACGAGTGGCAATAGCGAGGGCATTGGCAAGTGATGCGGAAATTTTATTAGCTGATGAGCCAACCGGAAATCTGGATGAAGATACGGAAGGGGAAATTATTGCATTGCTGGTGAAAACAGCGCATGAACTTAAAAAGTGTGTAATCGTCGTCACACATAGTAATATATTGGCGCAGCAGGCTGACAAAATAATATTATTGGAAAAAGGAAAAATAAAAAGCAGTTAGTTTTTTATTTAGAAAGGATTAGCTATGTATAAAATATTAATTGTAGAAGATGATAAAGATATTCAGGAAACATTAAAATTTTTTTTGGAGGATAATGGGTATGAAACAGAGGTTGCAGGTGATGGAATGGAAGCGATAGAAAAGATGGAAGAAAAACAGTGGAATCTTATTCTTTTAGATATATTATTGCCTAAAATTGACGGATATGCGGTTTGTGAATTTATCAGAAGGAAATCAAATGTGCCTGTAATTATGATTACAGCGCTGACTAGTGAAGAAGATCAAATAAAGGCGTTAGATTTACTGGCAGATGATTATATTACAAAACCATTTTCCATTCCTGTTTTGCTCAGAAAGGTAGGGGCTGTACTAAGAAGAAGCAGCGGTGATGATAATAAAGGAATTATAAATTACCGGAATATGAAAATGGACATAGACAATTATAAAGTATTTATGGATGGAAAAGAAATAATTTTAACGAAAAGGGAATTTGAAATATTAAGAGAATTGTTAGTTAATCGTGGGAGAATTTTAACAAGAGAAATTCTCATGGAACGGGTGTGGCAGTATGAATATATGGGTAATGTCAGAGTGGTGGACAATCATATTAAGAATATCAGGAAAAAGTTACCTGAAGATTACATAATTACCATTAAGGGGGTTGGCTATAGAATTGATTAGGTTTGTTAAAAGACATTTAAATGTAAAAGTTTTCATAATAACATTATTCATTCAGATCTTAATTGGCGTCGTTACATATACTTTTATTTCTATAGTTACACCGAAGACATATCTGGATAAAATAAATCAGACAACAGATGCATTGGTACAAAGCGCGATAAACCGGTTTTCAGAATTAAACCTGGCAGAATGTAAGCAAAGATTATTAGAATTGGTTATGGGAAATAACTTAATGATAAAATTAACAGATGATAAAGGAAATGAAATTGATTTTGGAAGTGATATACAATTTGATAGTGATTATGCAGATCAAAATCGCCTTATGAAGGAATATACGGAAAAAGGTTATACATTTAAACCCAAAGATAGCAATAAAAATTATTTTGTGTATATCGTTGGAAATGGACAAAGGGTTAATTTGTTTAGAGACACACTGCAAGATGTGATCCCATACCTTGCAATAATTGTAGTGGTTATATCCTTTGTTGTTTCGCTATTGTGCAGTCGTTTTATTTCAAATCCAGTCATAAAAATATCGCAGACAGCAAAAAATCTTGCTGATTTAAAATTTGTTTCATTAAATAGGACCGGGAGGCAGGACGAAATAGGAATTATAGAAGAAAGCCTGTGTGAGCTGTCGGAGCATCTTTCTCATGCTTTAAATGAATTGCAGAATAAAAATAATGAATTGAAACAAGAGGTAGAAAATGTGAAGAGAATGGAAAGACAACAATTCTCTTTTTTTTCGGCGGTATCGCATGAATTGAAGACGCCAATTACCGCATTAAAAGGGCAACTGCAAGGAATGATACATAATGTTGGTGGATATAAGGATCATAATAAATATCTGAATAGGGCGTTTGCGATAGTTCAGGATATGGAATCGCTGGTTGTTGAGATTATGTCATCAGCTAAAATTCATTCAGATAGTTTTGTGGCACAAAAACAGGAAATCGAATTAAGAAGAATGGTGTCAGACGTTATTAATGAATATGAAGATATTGCTATGAGCAAAGAGGTTTTTTTACAAATCAACTTAGGAGAAGAAGATATATATGTATTGGGTGATGATAGCCTGCTGCGGATTGCAATTAGTAATATATTAAGTAATGCCATTCGTTATTCCATTCCGGAGACGGATATATTTGTCTGCTTACAGATGAAAAAACAATATATACTCTTTTATATTATCAATCAATGCGAGCACATTCCGGAATCAGAAATAGACAGGATGTTTTTGCCATTTACAAGATTAGAAGAATCCAGAAACAGGGCTACCGGAGGCAGCGGCCTTGGTTTGTATTTGGTAAAGATGATTTTGGATATGCATGAAGTGCAATATAAATTATATAATATACCCAAGGGTGTAAAATTTGAAATACATTTCGACTTGAATCATAAGTCAGATAGTTCACATTGAGAATTTTATTATGTGTTTCTTTACAAAATGCCAGTATAAAGTTTTGGACGAACAATTTTATAGATAAAACCTATAAAATATGGTATACTGTATACAACACAAATTTGTCAGGATGACGCCGGAGGAGGATTAGGTATGGATACATTGCAGTTAAAGGCCTACGCCAAGATTAACTTGGGGTTAGATGTGGTTCGGAAAAGGGAAGACGGATATCATGAGGTCCGCATGATTATGCAGACGGTTAAGCTGTTCGACAAGCTGACATTTACCCTTTTGCCGGAGAATACGATTCGGCTCAAAACCAATCTCGGCTTCCTTCCGGTAAATGAGAACAATCTGGTCTATAAGGCCGTAAAGCTTTTGAAGGATATGTACCATGTGGAGCAGGGATTGGAGATTGACCTGTTTAAATGTATTCCTGTCGCAGCGGGAATGGCGGGAGGCAGTACCGACTGCGCGGCGGCGTTAGTGGGTGCGGCAAGGCTTTTCCATCTGCATTTGAGCAAGGAAAAGCTGATGGAATTAGGCGTTACCTTAGGAGCAGACGTTCCCTACTGTGTGCTTCGGGGAACGGCGCTTTCCGAGGGAATTGGTGAGATTCTTACGCCACTGCCTGCGATTCCGGATTGTCATATCTTAATCGCGAAGCCCCCCATATCCGTATCCACTAAATTTGTCTATGAACATTTAGACGCAAAGGAGCTTGCAGCCCACCCTGACATTGACGGCATGGTGGAGGCCATTAAGGCGGGGAGCTTGCAGGGGATTGCTGACAGAATGGAGAATGTGTTAGAGACCGTAACCATTCCCGAATACCCGGTAATCGCGAAGATTAAAGATGTGATGAAAGAGCAGGGGGCTGTAAATGCGCTGATGAGCGGTTCCGGTCCTACGGTGTTTGGTATTTTTGAAAAGAAGGAGGTTGCCTTAGCGGCGGAGAAGGCCATCCGGGAAAAGCAGCTTTCCAGCCAGGTCTATGTGGTAGAGCCGTTTAAATAGTAGGAGGTGGCAGAAAATGAAATTAAAATATGATGGAAACAACGAATATCTGCCCCTGCGGGATGTGGTGTTCCAGGCGTTGCGCCAGGCTATTATCACCGGCGAATTTGCGCCGGGGGAACGATTGATGGAGATTAAGTTAGCGGATAAATTAGGCGTCAGCCGAACGCCGGTCAGAGAGGCTATCCGGATGTTAGAGTTAGAGGGCCTTGTAGTGATGATTCCCAGAAAGGGCGCTGAGGTAGCCCGGATTACCGAGAAGGATTTGCGGGATACCTTAGAGGTGCGGACGGCCATAGAGGAGCTTTCCGTAGAACTTGCCTGCGCCAGAATTGACGAGGAGGGCAAGGAGAAATTAAAGCAGGCTTGCATTGCATTTAAAGAGGCCATTGACACCAAGCATGTACAGAATATCGTAGACGGAGACGTAAAGTTCCACGAGGTAATTTTTGAGATGACCAGAAACCAGCGGCTCATCAACATTGCCCATAATCTGCGGGAGCAGGTGTACCGCTACCGGGTGGAATATGTCAAGGATTTTTCGTATCATGATGTGTTGGTGGAGGAGCACTATGCGATTACCAACGCTATATTGACTAATGATGTGGCGACGGCCAAGGAGATTATGCGCAAGCATTTATATAATCAGGAATTGATTGTGATTAAGAATTTAAAAGAGAGTATGCAGCTACAGTAAAAAGAAAATAAGAATAAAAAAGAAGACTTCACACATACTACCATAGAATGTAGTTATGTGTGAGGTTTTTTGTATGGAGATAAAATATAACGAAAACAACGAGATTACCCTGCCGGTTTATGAAAATTTAGAGCAGAACATCGAGGCGTTGGAATCCATTTTCGCCGAGTGGGGAGATATTGTAAAAAAGAAATTTGTGTTAGAGCGGAAGGGCGGCAGCATAGGTCTTTATATCATCTATGTGGACGGGCTGACCGATAATGAAATGGTAGAGCGCACCATTACCCGCCCGCTGTTATATGAGTGGAGAGACCGGGATTGTACTCGCCCGGATGGGACAAGGGCTTCCGGTTTTGCCGATGCGGTTTTTGAGCAGATTTTTCACAACCAGACCGAGGCGGTAGACCTGACAAAGCAGACCGAGCTGGGGCAGGTGGTGGCAGCGGTCTTAAAGGGAGACACCGGAATCTTTGTGGACGGGGCGGCGGAGGCGATGGTACTGTCTACAAAAAAGCTGCCGACCAGGGCGGTGTCCACGCCCCAGAAAGAGGCGGGCTTAAAGGGACCAAGGGATTCTTTTAACGAGAACTTCCGCGTCAATACGGGCCTTTTGCGCCGCCGGATAAAAGATCCGAAGATGAAGTTAAAGCAGGATAGTTTGGGACAGCGCTCCCAGACCATTTATGGGCTGATGTATATGGAGGATTTGGTATATCCTTCGCTCCTGGAAAAAATTGAGAAAAAGCTGAAATCCTTTGAGATTGACGGCATTTTTGACAGCGGTATGCTGGTACATCTTTTGGAGGAAAAATGGTATTCCCCTTTCCCGCAGGTCCAGACTACCGAGCGTCCGGACAAGGCGGCTTCAGCCATAATGGAAGGGCGGGTGGTTTTAGTGGTTGACAATTCTCCGGAGGTGATTATCCTGCCCACCACCTTTAACACATTTTTTCAGGCGGCGGACGATTATTACAACCGGTTCGCTGTGGGAACCTTTGCCCGTTGCCTCCGGTATCTGGCGGCTTACATTACTGTGCTGCTGCCGGGGCTTTACATTGCCGTTACCTGCTACTATCCGCAGGTGCTTCCGACGGATTTTCTGCTAGCCATAGCGGGAGCCAGAAATGATATTACCTTTCCCATTGTGGTGGAAGTGCTTTTAATGGAGCTTTTGTTTGAGCTTTTACGGGAGGCGGGAATCCGGCTGCCGGGACAGATGGGTAACACAATCGGCGTGGTAGGCGGTCTGATTGTGGGACAGGCGGCGGTGGAGGCTTCTTTAGTCAGTACCATAGTGGTCATTGTGGTGGCCCTTACGGCAATCGCCTCCTTTGCCATACCCAATGAAGAATTTTCCTCCACATTCCGGCTTTTGAAATTTTTTATGATTTTCTTAGGGGCAGTCTGGGGGCTTTACGGAATCATGCTGGGCGTCCTGATTTTGCAGATTCACCTGTCCTCACTGGAAAGCTTCGGTATTCCCTATATGATGCCGATGGTTTCCGGCAGTATTGACGACGAGATAGAATTTCAGGACTTCGTTATGCGCAAACCCATTTTTACGATGCGAAACCGGCCCTTATATGCGAGGCGGGGAAACCGGATACGGTTCCGTAAGCAATAGGAGAGCCGGAGCAGACAAAAAGAATTGGCAAATATTTGGAGGTAGTTCATGTTTAGTTATAACGGGAAAATTTCAGAAAAGCAGCTTCGGCGGATGCTGGTGGCGTCCACCTTTGCCGGAAGCATATTTGTTCTGCCCTATCTGTCGGCCCGTCTGTTCGGGGAAAGCGTATGCACCGGCCTGATTGTCTTTTTTGTGCTGGCGGTAATCTATACCGGATGTATCTATGGGTTGGAGGCCGTATGCCGGAAACGGCTGCAAACCGGGAAGAGCGTAGAAGGAGACGGTAGAGCAGAAGCTGGAGAAAATGCGGGAGGAGACGGCAGGGCGAAAGCTGGGAAGAATGCAGCGCAGGACGGCAGGACGAAAGCCGGAGAAAATACAGCGGAGGGCAACAAGGTGGAAGCCGGTTTTGAGGGATTGCTATATGGCTCCGGCCTCTGGGGAAAAAGTCTGGCGGTAATCCAGACGGTTCGGGTAGTACTGCGGCTGGCTTTTTATATCATTTTGTCCATAAAGATATTGGGGGAGGCGCAGGTACCTTTTATGCAGAAGGGAAATTCAGACAGGATAAGCAATCTGTTTGTGGCGCTGCCCCTTTTGCTGGTTGCCCTTTATGGGGCGGCCCAGGGACGGAAAGACTTAGACTGGAAAAAGAAAGCAAATGAAAAAGAGCCCGCAAAGGGAACGGCGGTAGAGAAGCAGGGGCGGCTTCACGAGATGATTTTCTGGGTGCTGTTCGTTCCGTTTATCATCATGCTTTTATTTGGGCTTAAGGAGGCGGACTACAGCGTTTTTGTGCCCCGGCTTCAGATGCCTGTCGGCACCCTTTTGCTGTACAGCTATGCCCTGCTTACCTTTATCTTGCCGGTGGACAATTATCTGTATCTGCGTCCTGCCATGAAAAAGGGAAAGAGCGGGCTGTCTTTTGGGGCGGTGGCGCTGACGGTGCTGCTGGCTGCGGTGCTCAGTCTCTTTATGCTGGGAATCTATGGGATTCATGGCGGGGGCAGTGAAGAAATGCTCACTATTGCGATTATGCGGTATATCCGCCTGCCCCTTGGCGTGTTGGAGCGCTTTGACGTGCTGATGGTGTGGTTTTTTATGACCGGCTGCTTTCTTCTGATATGCAGCGCCCTGTACCGGGCGGGAAACCTGCTGGGGATTTTGTTCGGCAGGGTAAGGCGGCTCTGGCTGCTGACGGGAGCCCTGATTATCGCTGTGGTGACAGTGTTCCTTCTGCCGGAGTATAACCAGTCCCTCACCCTGTTTCTGTGCTGGGGCGTCTTTTTTGATATTCCCCTGTCGCTGTTGGTGCCGCTGCTTAGCCTTGGGATTCCAAAAAAATATCTGAAGCTGCTGCCTGTGCTGGCGTTGTGCCTGTTGACCGGCTGCGGGGCGGAGGATAAAAATTCCGTTAATGATATGAAAAATGTAGAGCAGCGGGGATATGCCACAATTCTTCTGGTTTCTCCGGGAGAGAATGGGAAACGGTATCATTTTGACTTGGGAATAGCGGAGGAAAAGCGGGCCGGAGAGGACAGTCAGACCGAGGAGGTCTGCGGTTTTGACTGCGGCAGCTTTGAGGAGTTAAGTGAAAAGTTCCAGAGCGTAAAGGGAAAGGATTTATCCCTGGCCCATTTAAAGGTAATCCTGATTGAAGATGCAAAGGACGGCAGTGCGGAGAGGGAAGAGCAGGGACAGCTTTTGTATGATATGGATGATAATGAGGAGATTGCCAAGACCTGCCCTGTCTTGCAGTTAGAGGACAGGAAGGAATTTCTCGATTATTTAGAGGAGGCAAAGGAACCGGCCGGCACTTACCTGAGTGATTTAGTGGAGGCCGGACAGCGGCAGGGAAAGGATATTCCCTGGTTAAAGGATTATTTAAAGGCAGTGCGGGAGGGAGACAGCATTTTCATCTATGCGCTGGAGCAGACGGAAGAGGGCTGGACCATTAAATGCCGAGATGAGATGCAGGAAAGCGGAACGCTGCAAAAAGCCGGAGAATGAACGATTAAGACCGGAGTAAGGAAAAGACTGAATAAATGGCAGAGATTGGGAAATACTTTCAGATAACAAATTAAGGAAAAGGAAGGGCAAAAGCATGAAGGTATTTCACAATATTTTTGCGGCGGTGCTGCTTGGCATTATGGGAGGATTTTTTGTTACGGTGCTTTCTTATTACAATCATCACAAGGAGGGCGGCATTTTTAACACCTTATTCGCCATGGTGGACAGCTTTGGTACGGTGGCGCAGGCTTATGCCGGTGAGGATTCATGGTATACAAAACTTCAGGATTACGATATTGAAGACGAGGTGTTAGAGGCGTTTGAGACTGTGGAGGCAGGAGAGGCGGACAGCCTTCCCGGCGTTATGCTGGACTCCCTGTTAAATAGCGGCGAAAAGTCCGATGAAGATGTGCTGGCCATGGAGGGGGAGGACGGAGCCATAAGCGAAGGCGCGCCCTATTCCGGTATTCTTCGGTTCCATGTGCGGGCCAACAGCGATTCAAAAGAGGATCAGGAATTAAAAATGGCGGTAAAGGAAGATGTGGTGGCAGCCTTAAAACCGCTGCTTGCCGACTGCAAGACGGTGGCGGAGAGCAAAAATGTGATTGTCTCTCATTTACAGGATATTTATGAAACGGCGTCCGGTACGATAATGGAACAGGGCTATGACTACTCTGTCAATGTGTATTTGACGGAAGAAGAATTTCCGGCTAAGACCTATGGCGATTTGACCTTTCCCGAGGGCAGGTATCAGGCCCTTCGGGTGGATATCGGCAAGGCGGAAGGGCAGAACTGGTGGTGCGTAATGTTCCCGCCCTTATGCTTTATCGACGAGTCTACGGCTGTGGTGTCCGAAGAGGGCAAGGAGCTGTTACAGGACAATCTGACGCCGGAGGAGTATGCGGAGCTGTTTGCGGATGCCAAGGTGGAGGGGCGGTCATGGATTTATGACCGTCTGTTTGGAAAGAAAATCGCAAAATAGCAGTTAAAAAATTATTTATATTCCGCCCTGCTGTTAATTTGACGGTGGGGCGGATTTTTGTTTATATTGGATATAGAAAGGATATATGCCCGTATTAAAATAGAACCATAATATAGCTTTGCCTGTATAACATCAGATATTTTATTACACGCTTGTTGGGGCCGGAGCGGAAAGGAGGTTTTTATGAATTATCACATTCTTTTAGTGGAGGACGATCCCTGGATACGGGAACTGATTGAGGATTATTTTTCAGAAAAAAGCGGCGGGCAGATTCGCATTTCTGCCGCTGCAGACGGGGACCGGGCTATGGAAATGATATATGAGCAGGAGTATGATCTGGTGTTTCTCGATGTGATGCTGCCGGGAACCGATGGGTTTACCATCTGCCGGGAGATAAGGAGGGAGAGTATCTGCCCGATTATTTTTCTGACGGCGCGGGGACGGGAGGAGGATATTTTATACGGCTATGACTTAGGGTGCGACGACTATGTGGTAAAGCCTTTTTCCTTAGCGGAGCTTTATGCCAAAGCAGGCGCCCTCTTAAAGCGCGCCAAGGGATTAGTGGGGACCGAGGAATTGCTCTGCGGCGATATCGCCTTAAACCCCGCGACATTTCAGGTGACGGTTAAAGGAGAAAATGTAGAACTGCCCCCAAAGGAATACGCCATATTAAAATATCTGATAGAGCGAAAGGGACGGGTAGTGAAACGGGAGGAGCTGTTACTCCGCCTTTGGGGGTATGAGTATGAGGGCAATGAACGGACGATAGACAATCATATCAAAAAGCTGAGAAAGCGCTTAGGCGGAGCCGGAAGTCAGATTAAGACAGTGATTACAAAGGGATACAAACTGGAGGAGGGATCGATATGAAAAAAAGGGGAAAAAGAAAAAAGGGAAAAAACAAGTACATATATGGTTTGCAGAAACCGGTATTTGGGAAAATTTTTGCCGGAAAACTGATTGGATTTTTCGTTCTTGCAGTTTTACTGGCATGGGTGGGTACCCGGGTTGCCGTCACATATTATCTCAGGGAGAGGGAGCAGGGCTTTCAGATGAGCTTTGAGATGGCCATATCTAATATAGAGAATATTTTTGAGGAATTGGGAGAAAAGGAGATTAAGACGGGAGACAGCGGGACTTCGGGCGGATTGTTGCCGTTAGATTCAGGGGATTTGGCCGCGAACGACCGCATAGAAACGGCTCTGCGGTGGACGCTTATCGCAATAAACAGTCATGAGGAGTATCATGGTTCCTTTGCCTTATTCGACAGTAATCTGGAAAAGGAGCTGGCGAATACAGAGGGGATGGCGTTTATTCTGTGGCCCGGCATACATGGAGAGTTCTACCGCTGTCCCTATGCGGATATGGCGGAGGTTGCGGAGGATTATAGTAAATATGGGGAAGATGAAAATGTGGAGGTGCGGGTTGAGGATTTTTATATAAAAGACTATCAGTTTCGGCCGGGAAAGGTATCTCTGGTAAAGACAGTACCGGGGAAGGGAGAGGAGGTTATCAGGGAATATGATTATACGCCTGACGACGTCGCAGATTACACCCGGATAACCGATGAAGAAGGTATGGGACCAATTATGTGGCCTGAGGAAGATAATGTGCAGGCTAAGGCAAGGATTTTACAGCTTGTTGAGGAGGCAAAAAGCAGCGGGGGAAACCGTCAGGCAGTAGAGACGCAGGGTACATGCTGGTACACTTTTGGGGGGATAGAAATCCTTAGCGGAGAAAAGATTAACGTGGATGGTAAGACATATTATCTGGAGGGGGCGGTCCATTACAATATTTTTGAGGACTACGGGTGGCAGATTTGCCTGATTTATGGATTCCTTTTGCTGGCCGCTATCATCATTTCTTTTATTATTGCCTATCGCACCTTTATCGTGGAGGAGGGGCATTACCGCATGGAGCGCTACAGGCGGGATACGGCCAACGCCATGGCCCATGATTTGAAAACGCCGCTGACGGCGATTTCCGGCTATGCGGAGAGCCTGAAAGAAAATATCCGTCCGGAAAAGCGGGATTACTATGTAGATGCCATTTATGAAAATGCCATGTATATGAACCGGTTAGTCGGTAATATCTTAGACCTTGCGAAAATTGAAAATCAAGCGGGTGCGCCGGAACTAACGGAGGTCAGTCTGCGGGAGATCACAAAAGAGGCGTTGAAAAAATATGCGCTGTTAGCGGAGGAACGAGGGATTACCTTTGAACTGGAAGGAAACGCAGTGGTTGAGGCAGACGAAGGAATGGCGGTTCAGATAGTGGAAAACCTGATTAGTAATTGCGTGAAGTACGCCGAGGCAAAAAAAGCGGTTACGATTAAAATGAGCGATAAGTCCTATGAGGTGCGCAATGTCGTGGAGGAGGAACCGGAGATTCCCGCCGGGGAGCTTTGGAAACCGTTTGTGAAGGGAAGTAACAGCCGGACGGGCAACCAGGGTACGGGCATCGGGCTTACCATTGTAAAGAATCTTGCGGAGATAAACGGATTTTCCCTCACGCTTTCCTGTGAGGATAAAGAGTTCAGGGCAGTGTTAAAGCAATCCTAAACGGTCAGGTGTGTGAGAGGCAGTTTACCGGAAGTGTCCTGTGAATATTGTTCTATAAAATATCAGCCCCCTGTTTGAAATGGTCGGCCTTTCTTCCATAGGCCGTATCATTTAACAGGGGGCTGATTTGAAATCTTTTATCTATTCGTTTGTGTCAGGGCGCGCCTGATAACATGGTTGTGTTTTTGCATCTCTACTTTTCCATCTGTGTCAAGGACTTAGTGCGGATTTCCTCGCATATCTTCTGAATGAAGGTATCAAGCGCCATAGCGCCCAAATCTCCGTCCTCGCCCCGTTTCCTTACGGATACGGTCTGACTCTCCGCCTCGTTCGCACCCACAATCAGCATATAAGGCAGCTTTTGCAGCCGGGCTTCCCGAATCTTGTAGCCAATCTTTTCTGACCGGTCGTCTAAGGTGGCAAGAATACCGTTCTTTTTCAGCTCTTTTAAAATTTCTTCGCCGTAGGCGTGGAACTTCTCGGAGATGGGAAGAATCCGCACCTGCTCCGGAGCCAGCCAGGTTGGGAAAGCGCCGGCATATTTCTCAATCAGCCACGCTAAGGTTCTCTCATAGCAGCCCATGGAGGTACGGTGGATAATGTATGGCCGTTTCTTTTCTCCGTCCTTATCCACATAGTACATATCAAAACGCTCGGCTAAGAACATATCTAACTGGATAGTAATCATGGTGTCTTCTTTGCCGTACACATTTTTTGCCTGAATATCCAGCTTCGGCCCGTAAAATGCAGCCTCGCCCTCTTCTTCCGTATAGTCGATGCCAATCTCGTCTAAGATTACGCGCATGGCGTCTTGCACCTTATCCCAGTCCTCGGCAGTCCCCAGATATTTATCCGCATTGTTGGGGTCCCATTTTGACATACGGTAGGTGACGTCCTCTTCCACGCCTAATGTGGTCAGGCAGTATTTTGCCAGACGGACGCAGTTCTTAAACTCATCGGTAATCTGCTCCGGGGTACAGATTAAATGGCCCTCGGAAATGGTAAACTGCCTTACTCTGGTAAGGCCATGCATTTCCCCGGAATCTTCGTTTCGGAATATAGTAGAGGTCTCGCCCATGCGGTAGGGCAGATCCCGGTAGCTTTTCTGCTTTGCCTTGTACACAAAATACTGGAAAGGGCAGGTCATGGGACGCAGAGCCAGAATCTCCTGGCCGGAGGCGGATACGCCGTTCTCGTCCTCATCATCATTTAACACGAACATGCCGTCCTTATAGTGATACCAGTGGTCGGACAGCTTGTACAAATCGGATTTAGCCATCAGCGGAGTTTTGGTTCTCACATAGCCCCACTCATTGTCCTCTAAATCTTCAATCCATCTCTGCAATGTCTGTATAATCTTAGCGCCCTTCGGCATCATCAGGGGAAGGCCCTGACCGATGATGTCCACAGTCGTAAACAGCTCTAACTCGCGGCCTAAACGGTTATGGTCGCGCTTTTTGATGTTTTCCAAAAATTCCAGCCGCTTTTCCAAGTCCTCCTTTTTGGTGTAGGCGGTTCCGTAAATGCGAGTCAGCATTTTGTTGTCGGAATTGCCTCTCCAGTAAGCGCCGGAGGAGGAGGTCAGCTTAAAGAACTTCACCGGCTTGGTGCTCATCAAGTGCGGACCGGCGCAAAGGTCAGTGAAATCGCCCTGCTCGTAAAAGCTTAAAACTGCGTCCTCCGGCAGGTCGTTAATCAACTCCACCTTATAAGGCTCCTGCCGCTCCTCCATAAAATGAATTGCCTCTGCTCTGGGGAGCGTATAGCTGGTAATGGGAATATTCTCCTTGACAATTTTCTTCATCTCGGCTTCAATCTTGTCTAATTCCTCGCGGCCTAGGGAAGGCATGTCAAAATCATAGTAAAAGCCCTCGTCAATAGCCGGGCCGATTGTACATTTTGCGTCCGGATAAAGCCGCTTAACCGCCTGCGCTAAAATGTGGGCGGCTGTGTGGCGGAACGCCTTCTTTCCGGCTTCGTCGTCAAAGGTTAAGATATTCAGGGTACAGTCCTTATCCACAACGGTACGCAGGTCTACCACCTGTCCGTCTACCTCACCGGCGCAGGCCACTCTGGCAAGGCCCTCGCTGATATCCTTTGCAATGTCCAATACGCTTAAGCTTTCCGCATATTCTTTAGAAGAACCGTCTTTTAAAGTAATCTTCATTATTTCTTACTCCCTTTCTTTTTCTTTTCATTCTCGCAGTCAACGCCGTTTCCGTTATTGGAAATATTGACATAAATTCCCTTTTTAATCGGGGAAAATAAAAATCCGCATACTATCAAATCTCCTTTCCATGAAAAAATCCCTGACACAGCATAAGCTGCGCCAGGGACGATATCTCGCGGTTCCACCCCGGTTCCTGTGATTGCGCACATACAAATAATCCCAAAGGCAAATCACAGACACTTCATTCTGACGATATCGGAGTCACCGGCCTGTATTAAAGGCTGCTCGGAGGTGGTGTTCAAAGGGCTTCCTCTGGGCTGCTTCCAGCAAGTGCAGCTCTCTCTGAAAAAGAAAACCAATCTACTGTCCTCGTCATCACATTCTCATATAATACCTAAATTGTAGACGAAACCTTCCCTAAAGTCAAGCCCCGTTTGGCGGATAGATAGTGTAAATTTACTGTAGGATTTAAATAAGCAGAATAAGCCAACGATATTAAAATATTAGAACTTTAGTACCA
>CANQMR010000022.1 GCA_947625015.1 uncultured Lachnospiraceae bacterium
GGGACAATCTTTTTCCAGTCCTTGCCATTGATGCAGCGCTCCGCTTCTTCTTTGGAGTGCCATGCAATCCCGTTTTCGTCATAATACAGGGAACTGGAACGGTATTTCGGGACACTGGCAGCACCCGCCATGTCTGCGGTCTTTCCTTTCCCGCCAAATAGCTGTGACATCAGGTTATACTGTGAAAACAGCTTGGAGTTCGTAAAATTGATATTCATAGTGTCCTCCGTTCTGATCTTAGCTCAATAAACTTCTGCCCCATACTCAATGTCAATCCCTTTATGTTCGTTCAGGACATAATCCTTTCCACCAATTGTTACCGTCTGCCCTGGTTGGAATTTATCAAGCTGAAATGTCTTTCCGCTGACAAGCGCATTATACCGTTTGTCATATGTTTCCTTATCGAAAAGCGTCATGGCATCCTCGTTGGAGGACAAATAATAACTTTGGGAGCGATTTCCCACCGTCACAGTGAAAAAACCGTTCTGAATACCGGCATCCGTCAACTTCTGCCTGATTTCTTTCTGACTGTAACGCTGTTCAATGCTCCATACATTCCCATGCGCCACATCCTCCCAAAACTCCGCATACTCCACCGCTTCCTTGTCGTAAGTGTAATTGTCAAAGTCGGCAAAGGTGTCCGCTCTTAGGGAAGATCCCATCGAAAGCACCCTATGGTTTCTGCCGTCCTTTCCCTTAAACTGATAATACGAGTAGCTGTCAAAACTCACCTCGTTGTCCTTCACGGACATCTGTTTGGGATTGTGGATTCCCAGCGCTTCATTGACATCAGCCGGATTAAAGTATATCTTTTCACCTACGAGACGGCTTTCTACCGAGTATCTGCTGGTGCTGCTATATCTATATACGTCTTCCATGCCCTGAAAATAAGCCGTTTTCCCATCATAGCCGAGAATATAGCTATTACCGTCATATTGTTTGAATACATTCAGCATTTCTTGTCCTGAATAAAATGGTCTTCTTTGGCTCGGACGCCTTCCCTGTCTTGCTCCCGCCAAAGTCCCCCGCCGGGTATAAAGTTTGGAGGCGTTGCGGTTTCCCCTGCTGTAAACAACACCGTCCTTAAAATTCGGCGCCATGTTCCTATTCGCTATATTTCTGGCTGTCATACTCTGTCTTCCGACATTCCTGTTTCCAAACAATCTTGAAACCAGAGAAGACTGGTTCAATGAATTGTAGTTCCTAAAATTAAACAAATTTCCATTGAGTCTCATTATCATTCCCTCCTTGATTTTGTTGGCTTGAAATCCGTTTCTAAAATCACATCAAATCTTAATGTCAAGTCCTGCTGTTTCTGATACGGTGGAATTGTCCGTATGCATTATTGCCTCTATCATTTTTTTCTGCAAATCCTGCGCATCTTTCCCTACAACCTTTATCTTGCGGGATTGCAGAGCTTCGCTGTCCGCCTTTCGCTCCGCCCGTATTTCGGCAAGGCGTTCTTCCTGTTCACGCTTTGCCTGTTTCTTTTCCGCTCTTTTCTTTTCCGCAAGCTCTTCCTCTTTTTTCTTTTCCTGTAACTTTTTCAGCCAGTCTGCCTGCGCACTCCCTTTACTCTTGTTCAGGCTTTCTGATTCCACAGTAGTATGAACTACCGCGGAAATATTTCCATTATCGTCTATACTCCAAGTTTCGGAATAATCCGTAAGTGTTCCACCGTAAGTCGCTGCTGCCCTCTGCGCGCTCCTATAACCCTCATCGTAAATATCTTTAAATAAGGAGAGATTTTCTTCTAACTTTTTGGCTTCCTCTGGATCACTTGCGCACTTTCCTAAATATGCGTTGGAAATGGACACATTTCCATTTTTTACGCAATCATAGTTCTTTTGTAAATACGAATTGTAATCGGACGCTGTCTGCTTGGTTGCATTTCCCGCCTGTAATGCCGATTGCTTTTTCGTTTCCGCTTTCTTTGCCGCTTCATTTTTCTGCATACCATATGCACTTTCATATGCGTTGTAGTTCCTTTCGATTCCTGTTACTGCCATAATCTTTCCCTCCTTGTAGGAATCTCATTTACTCGTTATTCCATTCATT
Source organism: uncultured Lachnospiraceae bacterium (assembly GCA_947625015.1). Lineage (GTDB taxonomy): Bacteria > Bacillota > Clostridia > Lachnospirales > Lachnospiraceae > CAG-590. Next base: position 2,059 of record CANQMR010000022.1, read on the forward strand.
TTCTTTGCTTTTCTCTAAGATTTGGTTAAGCTCCTCAACCTGTTCGTCTGTCAATGTAACCCCTTGCAGCAGCGTGACTATTGCGTTGGTCCGGCTTCCGGAAAAATAACTATTCACAAAACGCCTGCTTTTCTCCTTTAAACATTCCTCCTTGGATTTCATTGTGTAGTAGTGGTACACCCTTGCATCATTCTCGTCCACTGTAAAGCCTAAGAGCCCTTTCTTCGACAGACGGTTCATCAGGACACGCACCATTCTAAGTGTCATATTCGATTTGCCTTTTAATCGATTCAAAACCTCTATTGAGGTAAGCGGCGTTTCGCTCTCCCAAAGAACTTCCATAATCCGCCATTCGCTTTCACTTGGCAATGCTTCTTCCTTTTTACCCATAAAACCACCCTTTCCCCTGTCTCACTCTATACATCAGTCAACGATTGTTATTAATTAATACTTGTTATTCATTTTTTCAAAAAATTTTCTTGAATTAACTTTATGATGTTTTTTTACAGTTAAGTATGCTGGTAAATCCCGATGACTGATATCCAAATATTAAATGCTGAAATCAAACCTGTCGCCGCTTTCTGTCCGAACCCCACTCCAGTCTGCTTTTGCGATTTTTTTCATCAGTTCGTCCACGCTTCCGGCTTCTACAACCATACGCTTTGCCGGGGCGTTTGCCTGCGAATAACGGTCTGCCGCTTTTTTCTGCGCCCGCTTTTCTTCTATTGCTTCTTCCAGTTGTTCCCGCTGTTTCCGTCTGGACTTTTCAAGCTCTGCAAAAATATTTGTGGAGCCGTCCTCATTAAAAGAAAATGCAACCTTAGTTATTTTTGTTCCGGCATTTTCCCCTGTTTTATCAAAGGCAGATGTAAAGCCAAATTCCCGGTTAATCTGCTCTGACATACGAAGTGCGCCCTGCACGCCTTTCATTTTTTCAGCGGCATATTTTTCATCGGACGCCATTCTCTCTAATTCATCACTGGACAGCATAACGGAAACTTCCTTTGTGCTGTGGGAGAGGACTTCCTTTGCATCTTCACTGGAATTGTAGACAAGAAACTCCATATTGTCATAGGATTGATTCAGCTTGTTAAGATATGCCTGCGCCTTTGAGGATAACTGCGGGGCATCTGCCTTTTGTGTCTGTCCGTTCTGTGTATTTTCCGCCTTTTGCTTTTTTCCCATTGCACCTGCGCCGTTGTCTGCATAAGCGCGATAAACTCTGTTTACCACCATTGACATAACAATCTTTCCCTCCATTCCGATTTTATTTTACACCTAAATAGACTTCTGCCCCATATTCAATGTCAATCCCTTTATGTTCGTTCAGGACATACTCTTTGCCGCCGACGGTTACGGTCTGCCCCGGCTGGAATTTATCAAGCTCAAATGTCTGTCCGCTGACCAGCATATTGTACCGCCTGTCATATTCTTCCTTTGTAAAAAGCGCGCCCACTTTTTCATTTTGGGACATAAAATATGTCTGGGAATTGCCGCCGACCGTCACCGTGAAAAATCCGTTCTGTATACCCGCTTCTTTCAGCTTGCTTCTGATTTCTTTCTGACTGTAATCCTGTCCCAATCCATAAGTGCTGTTCCTTGACAACCTATCCCAAAAATCAGCATAATCCGCCGCCTCCTTGTCATAAGTGTAATTACCAAAGTCGGCAAAGGTGGTCGAACTTAATGAGGAGCCCATCGAAAGCACCCTATGGTTTCTGCCGTCCTTCCCTTTAAACTGATAATACGAGTAGCTGTCAAAACGCACCTCGTTATCCTTTACGGACATCTGTTTGGGATTGTGGATTCCCAGCGCATCATTGACATCATCCGGATTAAAATACATCTTTTCACCTACGGGACGGCTTTCTACCGGATATCTGCTGGTGTTGCTATATATGTTCTCAGTGCCCTGAAAATAAGCCGTTTTCCCATCATAGCCAAGCATATAGCCGTCATATTTTTTAATCGCATCCAGTATTTCCTGTGCTAAATAAAACGGTCTTCTTTGGCTCGGACGCCTTCCCTGTCTTACTCCCGCCAAAGTCCCCCGCCTGGTATAAAGTTTGGAGGCGTTGCGGTTTCCCCTGCTGTAAACAACACCGTCCTTAAAATTCGGCGCCATGTTCCTATTCGCTATATTTCTGGCTGTCATACTCTGTCTTCCGACATTCCTGTTTCCAAACAATCTTGAAACCAGAGAAGACTGGTTCAATGAATTGTAGTTCCTAAAATTAAAGAAATTTCCGTTGAGTCTCATTATCATTCCCTCCTATCTCAAAGAATGAGGTTTGCATAGGCTACGTCTTTTACCGCCTTTGCAAAACCTCATCCTTTACACACTGGCTGTCAGGATTCATCATCCTCGTCTTTTTTTGTATCAGTTATCGGTTTAAAAGCCTCTCTTTTCTCCTGTTCCTTTTCCTCCAGTTCTTTTTCCCACCAAGATTTATCCTTGTCTTCATCGCCTACTTTTTCATCTATCGTACTCTCAAACAGCTTGGAGATCGTGTCGGAATAAGCCCCGTTCTTATTGTAGGTCTTATCCACTCCTTTTGTCCTCGCTGCGGCATTGGAGATCGCAGATGCTTTCTGGGAGATTTGGCTTCCAAAAGAACCGTATCCCGTAAATATAGATTTTAAAGTGGAGATATTATCAAGCTCAATATTGCTTTCCCCAAGCATTGTTTTCTTTTTCAGGGTTTCCTCATCAAACTTCAGCTTATTTCCATCGCCAATCGTAATGCCTACTTTAGAAAGCAGATTGCCCGATTGCTCCGTCATGCGAGTCATCCATGCCGCATTGCGCAACACATTCTTCGTCTCCGAATTTCCGGCTCGCTCCACCACGGAATTGTAATCGTCAACAAAGGTCTGGACCGCCTTTGTGATCGCGTCCCAGTCATAATCCCAGACTTCCGTTTCTTCTCCGGTTTCTTCATCTTTTCTTGTGAACTTCTTTTTCTCATAAAGTGAGGCATCACCCAGCGCATCCGCAGACTTTTTCAGGGAGTCTGCACTGGAACGCATCAATGTCAGCGTTTGGGAAGAATCGCCATACTGTGGCTTATCTGCATCCTGCTTCGCATAATAAGCCTTTACCAGCTTGCTGTAGGAGCCTCTTGTAACAGAAGCATATTCCGCTAAATCAATTCCTAAAATATTCCCTGTGGTGGACCGATTCATGCTGGTGCTTCCAAACATATACGAATAATCGTTATATCCACCCCAAATACCATTCATTCCTGCCATAATCAACACTCCTTTGAAATTAATACGAACATCCCTGTTCTTCATTTACATTCATCAAAATGATTGTAATACAGAATCTTTTACTTGAAAACCCAAAAGGCACAAAAAGACTATGAAAAACTGGCTTGCCTTTTGTACCAAAACCGCCACTGGATTTGAAATCCGTTTCCCAACCTATATCAGATTTTAAGGTCAAGCCCTGCCGTTGCCGATACTGCGGCACTGTTCGGGTTTTTCATGGCTGCAATCATTTTCTCCGTCAAATCCCGCGCATCTTTTCCTACAACCTTTATCTCGCGGGATTGCAGAGCTTCGCTGTCCGCCTTTCGCTCTGCCCGCATTTCGGCAAGGCGTTCTTCCTGCTCACGCTTTGCCTGCTTCTTTTCTGCTCGTTTCTTTTCCGCAAGCTGCTCCTCTTTTTTCTTTTCCTGTAACTTCTTCAGCCAGTCTGCCTGTCCGCTTCCTTTACTCTTGTTCAGGCTTTCTGATTCCACAGTCACATGACTTACCATAGAGATCACTCCTTTGTCGTCTATACTCCAAGTCATGGAATAGCTTGTAACCTTACCACCATGAGCCGCTGCCTCCCTTTGTGAACCCTTGTAACCGTTATCATAAATTTCCTTAAATAACGATAAGTTATCTTCTAACTTTTTTGCTTCTTCCGGATCACTTGCGCACTTTCCTAAATATGCGCTGGAAATAGACACACCGCCATTTTTCACGCAATCATAGGTCTTTTGCAGATACGAATTGTAATCGGACGCTGTCTGCTTGGCTGTATTTCCCGTCTGCACTGCCTGCTGCTCTTTCGCTTCCGTTTTCTTAGCTGTCCCGTTTTTTTGCGCAGTGTATGCGCTTTCATATGCGTTGTAGTTGCTTTCAATTCCTGTTACTGCCATAATCAATTCCTCCATTTCATTGTTTTGATTTTGTATTTTGTTCCCGCTGCAACATCACAGTCACATGGAAAACCTGCTCTTTTACCTTAATACTGACGCCGCCGTAATACCGCTCGGCGATGTCCGATACATTTTTCAGTCCGATCCCATGCTCCATCATCAGCGGCGGAGCCGCCCTCTCTTTCGTGGACAGTGGAAACGGGCTGCCCTCCTGCCAGTGCAGCTTGCCGTCAAAGCTGTTTTCCACATCAATCAGGAAAAACTGCTTTTTCTGCTTTACCCGCAGACGGATAAAACGCTTTTCCTGCCGGTCTTTTTCACACGCTTCGATTGCATTGTCCAAAAGATTGCCGAGGATCATTCCCATATCAAAGGGCGATATGCCATCCACAGGATGGAACTCCACTTCAAAATCAATCCCCATTTTTTCTGCCCTGCGCCACCTGTCGTTGACGATCACATCGGTAAGGGCATTGCCCGTTGCATACCGACATTCCAATTCCTGCATGGTTTCATCCATCTTTGAGATATACTCTGCGATCTCTCCGTATTGTTCCCCTGCCGCAAGCCCCTTGATATTTGTTAGGTGGTTTTTCATCTCATGCCGCAGCTTGCGGACATTTCCGTAAAAATCCTCCGCTTCTTCCAACCGCCGCTTCATTGCCTGAACCTGTTTTTCTTCTATGAAACGCTTCTGCCGTTCCTCTAAGAGCGTCCTGTAATTCTTCCAGAAGTAGATCAGCAGGATTTCTCCCACAAAGATACAGCCCGCCATCAGCGGTATTTTCCAGAACATTTCTTTTTTGGCATCGTACAGATAGAAAACCGCATCACCTACCTCTACCGCATACAAATCCCTCACGATACCCGCAAAAACTCCGCCGGAAAGACTGTATGCAGAAAACAAAAGGGCGTCCCGCCTGTCCATTTCTGCATTTTTCAATACCCGGATCGATACCAGAAGCATAAACAGCATAAGGGCTATATAGACAGCCATTAAAACCAATGCGCTTATCACCATTTTTTGACGGAACTGATCCTGATAACCGCTCTGCATCATATCCATGCCGGACATCAGTATCGTTTCCACTTTCAACCGCAGGCTGTTTGAGATCAGGGTGCTTAGTGAGTGGAAGTTATAAAAAAGCAGAAGCACAAAGACCGCCTTTTCGTAATACCTCCGATACCGGATCAGGCAATACACAATTGCAAACGCAAAGACCGCAAGATAGCGAACCCAAACATCAGGAAACGGCAGCTTTGCCATGAGGTTTACCACAAGGAACAGTGCCGCCGCAAGCATGGCGCTCATTTCCCTCTTTGTGCGAAAAACAGCTTTCCACAACATCAACAGGAGCGCAGACTGAACCAGAACCATACAAAATTCCATTATTCTAATAAACATTTCATAATCAGCCTGTGTCAATGCTATCCCTCCGAAATATATTCCATATATGCTTTCCTGAAATCAGGATATTTACGCTTTGAGAGCAGCGGCTTGTCGCCGTTCGCCATTGTCACCTCCGACCTGTTATACGCTTCCACATGGGAGAGATTAATCAAATATCCCTTATGGATGCGGTAAAACTGTCCCGCAAGCTGCTTCTCCAATTCCCCGATTTTTGCGTAATATTCCACCTTTTCCGCTTTCAGGGTAAGAATGACTTTGTGGCCATGGCTTTCCAGATAATAAATGTCATCAAACGGTATGACTCTTTTTTCGCCTCCCTGCGGCACGATCAACGCCTGTCTGTCAGGCGCTTCTTTTTGCTTTTCCCGTTCCGCCGCAAGCTGCCTGACGGCACGCGCAAAGACCTGTGAGAATTTTTCTTCATTGATCGGCTTTAACAGGTATTGAAACGCCCCGACATCAAAGGCGTCATACACATACTTTTCATATCCCGTCACAAAAATAATAACAGGCTGCCTCAAAAGCTTCCTGCTGCGGAGCTGTCCTGCAAGCCACATACCGCTTTTATCTTCATTCCCACTTGATTTCATCTCTATATCCAGAAACAACAGGTTATGTGCCGCGCCCGCTGATAAATATTCATCAGCGGAAGCATACTCTGTAATCTGGCACTCTGTTCCCTGCTTCCTAATCAAACTGCAAATATATGTCCGGATGTTCTTTTCGTCATCGCAGACCGCAACATCAATCATACCTTACCTTCTTTCTGCTTTTGTTTTATATATCGGGGAAATTTGGCTTATTTTTGACAGGGATTACGCAACTGGACATTTTTATAGCGCAACTGAACATACTTCATTATTTTGTTGTGAAAATTTCAAACAAAAAAATAAAGCCCCCTGCCGGATTGCAGGAGGCCTATTCATCCATTCTTCTTTACTGCTTATTCATTCTGGCTAACAATTCTTTTCTCTGTTCCTCGTAGCCCGGCTTACCAAGCAGTGCAAACATATTCTTCTTGTAGCTTTCCACACCCGGCTGGTTAAACGGATTAACGCCTAATACATAGCCGGACACGCCGCAGGCAAACTCGAAGAAATAGAACAGCTCGCCTAAGTTAAACTCGCTCATATACGGAAGGGTAATCATCAGGTTCGGAATCTCGCCGTCCACATGGGCAAGCACTGTGCCGTTCATGGCCTGCTTGTTGATGTAGTCCACCGTCCGGCCTGCTAAATAATTAAGGCCGTCTAAATCGTCATCCTCCTGCTCCATAATAATCTTCCGTCTCGGAGAACCGATATTAACTACAGTCTCGATATGGTTCTTGGTTCCGTCCTGGATAAACTGTCCTAAAGAATGTAAATCCGTAGTAAAGTCGCAGGCTGTTGGGTAAATTCCCTTGCCGTCCTTACCCTCTGACTCGCCAAAGAGCTGTTTCCACCACTCACCGATATAGTGAACGGACGGTGTATAGTTGGCAAGAATCTCCATGGTCTTGCCCTTCTCCCTTAAAATGTTTCTAAGCGCCGCATACTGTAAGGCGTCATTGTGTTCAAAATCCGCCTCTAAGCACATCTGCCGCGCCGTAGCTGCGCCTACCATTAACTGCTTGATGTCCGCGCCGCTGACTGCTATCGGCAGCAGACCTACCGCAGTGAGAACAGAGAAGCGTCCTCCCACATCATCCGGCACGACAAAGGTCTCATAACCCTCCTCGTCGGCCAGCTTCTTAAGCGCGCCCTTCTCCTTATCGGTTGTTGCATAGATTCTCTTAGCCGCTTCCTTCTGCCCATACTTCTCCACCAAAAGCTTCTTGAAAATACGGAACGCAATTGCCGGCTCCGTTGTGGTTCCGGACTTGGAGATAATATTGATAGAAAAATCCCTGTCTCCCACAACCTCTAACAAATGCTCCAGATAGGTAGAACTGATATTATTACCACAGAAGTAAATCTCAGGAGTACCCTTTCTCATATCCTTATCAATCACATTATAAAAGGTATGACGCAATGCCTCAATAGCGGCTCTTGCTCCCAGGTAAGAACCGCCGATTCCGATTACAATCAGAATATCCGAATCTCCCTGAATCTTCTTTGCCGCCGCCTTTATTCTTGAAAACTCTTCCTTATCATAATTCACAGGAAGGTCAATCCACCCAAGAAAATCATTCCCCTCACCGGTTCTGTCCAGCAAAGTCTTTTTTGCATCCAATACTCTCTCCTTCATGGCCGCAATATCTTCTTCTGACACCATGAACATCGCATTGCTATAGTCAAAACTAATACTCTCTGCCATACTTCCGCTCTCCTTTGTTATGATATTTATCAATCTTTTATATTTTATCAAAATCATTATCAAATAGCAATATTTTCAAAAAATATTTTACCTGATATTTTGTAATTCATAAAGGCTGCCAAATTCATAGCCTTCCGCCTTCAAATTCTCAATCACCTGCTTTAAGGCGTCATGGTTTGCTAAAGATACATTATGCATGAGGGGAATCGCCCCGGGATGGTGATATTTGGCAAAATGTTCCACCACATGGGAGCTGGTGGGCTGATTGTTCACATCATAGTCTAAATACGCCATGGACCAGAAAATGGTGGTATATCCCAAATCCTTTGCCATCTGCAAGGTCCGTTCACTGTACTCCCCCTTAGGCGGCCGGAAAAACAAATCCATTTCATAGCCCGTCGCCTCCTTCATATACTGCTCACAGGTAAGCAGCTCCTCCCTTTGCTGCGCTATGGTCTTTTCCGGCATACAGGGATGTGTTACCGTATGGTTGCACACCAGATGTCCCTCCTCTTTCATCCGCTTCGTAAGCTCCACATTATCCCGGATAAAGGTCTGGGTGACAAAAAAAGCAGCGGTCACCTTTTCCTCCTTTAAGATGTCCAAGATGTCCGCCGTATATCCATTCTCGTATCCGCAGTCAAATGTAATATATATTCTTTTTTCCTCCACAGGCACCGTATAATATGCCTGATATGGCGTAATGTCAAAATCCTCCTGACAGCCGGATTTTTCGTGGGCGTCGTTGCGCTTAAACCACCAGCTATATAAGGTATTGCTTATGCTGTCATAATTGGTATTGTCCACAATCACCCGTTCCTTTTTCTCCGGTTCTTTCTCCTCCGTATCTGTTCCCACGCTAGAACCCTGCTCCTGCCCGACAGCTTTCCCCTGTTCCGTTTTCCGGCTATTGTCTCCCTTTCCCAATAAACACCATATAAGAAACACAAGGATTGCCGCTGCAATCAGGACAGTGAAAATGATGCCCTTCTTATTTTCCTGTTTCAAAAACTTCCTCCCGGTTATGCAAGAAAGCTCTGTACAAATTCCTCTAACAGTTCAATCTCCGAATCTCCGGCAATACCCGCGCCCATTTCCTCCGCCGTCTGCTTTTCGCGGCTTGCGGCAATCTGCTTTTCTGTCTCCCTCTGGGGCTCCGCCTTTTCTCTGTCTTTTTTATTGCTCTCCATCTCTCGCAAAAGCCGCCGCAGCATTTCCATATCCTCATCGGATTCCTTGGCGGCAGGCGCTTCGCTTTCCTTTTCTTCCTGTAAAATTGCCTTTTTCAGATCCGGATTTCTTGCCGCGCCCTCCATAAACGCGCTTTCCATCTCCTCGTCTAAAATCTTTACCTCGTCCTTGGTGCGGAGCAATCGGTTTGCCAGATAATTTTCCAGATAGTCTACCAGTTGAATCTGCATCTGCTGCTGCTTGCTTTTTACTCCAAATATATGAAAGAAAACAAACAAACATACCAAAACCACGCCATAGGAAAACAGGATTTCTATCTGGGATGCCATGGGCGTATGTACCGTATAGCCGTAAAACGCTTCTGCGCCCGCTAACAGCGTTACCAGTCCCGCCGCTAAAAACGGCGCCTTCTCCCATGCCGCATAGGAAAATCCCATAAATTTTAATTTTAACAGATACTTGTCCACATAAGCGCCGGTATTCCTGACCTGATACCCCATATCATAAATAGTCTCAAACTGGTTTTTCAGATTCAGCATAATCTTCTTTTTTGTGGTCTTCATATTAGCAGAGGCGCGCACATAGCCCTTCAGCGACAAGACCATCATTGCCTGCAACAGCAGGCTTACCAGACCAAACAACAGGATACTGCTCATACATTGGTGTTCCATGATAAATTCCGTAATCATAATTCTTCCTTCCCTACTTATCTTATTTTTCCACAAATGCAAAACTTCACAATTGTGGGACATGCTTATCCTGCTTTTTAGTTTACAAAGACTTATGCATCAACTCAATACCACTTTACCGCAACTTTCCATCTATAAAATGAATAATTTACTAATTTTTGCCAAAAGCCTCTTTTGCTCGACAATTTTCTTACCGTCTCCCACATTCTCCTTTGTTGCAAATTACCTCTGCTATGATATAATAAGAGCACTTAATGAGCGCGAAGCGCGAATTTAGTGCGAGTAATATCTGGCACCTTAGCGAGCAAGGCGAGCTTAGTTGACAGATATAATAAGAGCACTTAAAAACAATCATTTAAGGGAGGATCGATTTATGACATTTACGCCCCAGGGAGTCTGCTCCCAGAAAATTGATTTTGACATTGTAGACGGAAAGGTAACCCATGTGCAGTTTCTAGGCGGCTGCAACGGCAATACCCAGGGTGTTTCCCGGCTGGTAGAGGGCATGGAGGTACACGACGCCATTTCCCGGTTAGAGGGAATCCAATGCGGTTTCAAGGGAACCTCCTGTCCGGATCAGCTTGCCAAAGCGTTAAAACAGGCGATTTCCCAGTAATGGAGACGCAATAACCAACCATGTTCAAAAAGGAGAAGACGCATGAAGAAAATCGTACTTACCGGCGGGGGGACGGCAGGACATGTTACCCCCAATATTGCCTTGCTGCCCCGGCTTAAGGAGGCGGATTTTGAAGTCCACTACATCGGTTCCTATGAGGGAATTGAAAAGAAACTCATTGAAGATATGGGGATTCCCTATTACGGTATATCCTCCGGCAAGCTGAGAAGATATTTTGACGTGAAGAATTTTTCCGACCCCTTCCGGGTGGTAAAAGGCTTCGGGGAAGCCAGCCGGATTCTGAAAAAAATCCAGCCGGACGTAGTATTTTCCAAAGGCGGTTTTGTGGCGGTTCCTGTAGTCCTCGCTGCGAAGAAGAACCATATTCCGGCCATTATCCACGAATCCGACATGACGCCCGGACTGGCGAATAAGCTGTGTATTCCGGCAGCCTCCAAGGTCTGCTGCAATTTTAAGGAAACGTTTGAACTGCTGCCGGAGGGAAAAGCCGTTCTCACAGGAACGCCAATCCGGAAGGAGCTTTTTGAGGGAAGCCGGACCAAGGCGGCAGAGTTCTGCGGACTTGACGCAGACAGACCGACCATATTAGTAATCGGCGGCAGCAGCGGAAGCGTTGTCATTAACAACATTGTGCGGGAGAGCCTTGACGATATCCTTAAGAAATTCCAGCTCATTCATTTGTGCGGCAAGGGAAATTTAGACGAACGCCTGACGGGAAAGCCTGGTTATGTTCAGTTTGAATACATTTCAAAGGAGTTAAGGGATTTATTTGCCCTGTCCGATTTAGTCGTTTCCAGAGCCGGAGCCAACGCCATCTGCGAGCTTTTGGCCCTTAAGAAACCGAATATTTTAATCCCCTTATCCAGGGCGGCCAGCCGGGGCGACCAGATTTTAAACGCCAAGTCCTTTAAGAAGAACGGCTTCAGCTATGTGATTGAGGAGGAAGAATTAAGCACCGCCTCCCTGTTGAACGCCATCCGGGATGTATCCGCCCACAAGGAGGAATACATAAAGGCCATGGAGGACAGCGAGATGTCCGATTCCATCGGAACCATTATGAACCTGATTTTAGAATTGGCCGGCTGATTTAACTTAGCATACAATGCAGACAAACAAAAATATGCCCCATATGCGAAATGCGAAAGCATCTCGCCATGGGGCATAATTCATTGCACAGATATTACTTCTCTTCCTGCATACCGGAATACATCTGCGTCAGAATATCTAATTTAATCTTATCATTCTGCTCTACATGCGTACCGTCCTTAATATTCATTAATTTACCGTCCACATATGGCAGTATGTCTACGCTCTTCTTACCGGTAATCTTAAATTCAAACTTAACCGTAGCGCTGGTAGACAACATTCCACCGTAATCCTGCCAATCCTTTAAGTTAATGCTCACTCCCCGGCCATAAAAGATGACATATTCTATTCCCGGTTCTGCTTCTCTGGTCTCGTAAACCCAGCAGGGGTTCTTCGTTTTGCTCTCTAAAATTGTCTTATATGTTGCATTTCCCAAATCTTTATCCGTAAGCGCCTGTACCTGGCTAATCATAGATTTAGCCTCGCTGTCTATTACAGGCTGCACTATGGATTTAACAACGCTTTTCGGATATTCCGGCAGAAGCATGTATACACCTGCACATACGGCAGCTAAAATAACAATCCACACTAATACTTTAACAAAACCCTTCATTTTTCATTCCTCCTATTTGCATTATTATTTTAGATTATAAATATGAATAGTATTACTGGTATATGCTAGAACAGTTCCTTTTCCAGCTGAAAAATAAATTCTTCCAAAAGCTTCATTCTCCGGCTGTATTCCATTCTGGCCGCATCGGTCTTACATCTCCGAATCTTAGGCTTATTCCCCCGAAAATAATTCTTAATCCGGTAATATGCCTTCTTGTAATTGGCGTCCTCCTCGCAGGCAGTCGCCATGGAATCCCAGAGAACACTGACCGTTCCCACCTCATCTAATAAATCCGCATCCATGACTACCTGACACTCGATGGATAAATCCGCCTCCGTATCCTTATCATCATGAATCCGTATAATCTCGCCAATACGGGCAATCTTTTCCGGCTCCACGCCAATGCTGTCTAAATATTCCACAGCAATCTCAGCGCCGACTTCACCATGCTCTCTGCCCTCCTGCCAGCCAACATCATGCAGTAAGGCAGCCAAAGCAATAATATCCAGATCTCCGCCCACCTTAGCCTGTAGCTTAATGGCCCAGCGGTATACCCGCATGGTATGCTCAAACCGGTCCCGAAACGGATAATTCGGCGGTCTGCCGTTATCTGAAATTTGCTTTTTTACAAATTCAATAACATTTGCATAGTTCATGCTTTCTGCTCCCTTTCTCATATGATATCTATAAAATCCATGCAGTCTGCTTTGTGCATCCCCACCAACCGGTTACCATGGCAGTTAGCTCGGCCCAGGCGCCCTCGCGGCACATGAAAGCTCCTACTTAGTGCTGCTTCGTTCCCGACCTGACACGGTTCATAGGTATCCATTGCGCGAGACCCAAACGTCAACACCACTTACCATGGCCCGCACTAATGGCAATACCCGAGGCAGACCAACACCCCTGCTATAGCGGATTGCAGGTGCAGGGTACCGCTACCACCCCGGCTGCATGGAAAAATAAACGATTTATAACGGTTAGTATACATAATTTTTCGTATTCTGTCAACCGGCGGCGAAGCTCTCCCGCTCCTTTTTTTATTGAAAACAGCCTATAAATCCTTAAGGATTTCCCGCAGAATACGCTCTGCCTCCCCGTCGTCATAATCCTTATTGCATTTCTGGGCGTCTAAGCACTTATCCTTAATCTTAATCGGCAATGCATACCGCATTAAATCCTCAAATTTATCGTCCGCTTCCTCCACCTTAAAATGCTCCACATCATCCATTATCTGCAAAAGTTTGGTATTTAATTCTCCCAGGCTGATTGGCAGCAACTTAGATTCCGAACTTTCCATATTCTTCTGGTCAATCATTTGCAGGATTCGTTCCACCATCCGCTGGGCGATCTCATATTCCCCATCCTTCATCTTTGCCCGGACAGCCTGAAGCCGTTTGGTTATATCCGTATCTAACTGATAATTCAACGCCTCGTCTGTTTTATTATATGCCAGCTTATTATTTCCATTCTTAACGCAGTTTACAATATCCTCAAGCCGCTGATAAAGCTCCTTTTCTTCCATGGGCAGCGCGCCCCTCCGCTTTAAGGCGCTCTCAATCCGGCGGCGCAGATCCTCACCGTCAAAGGGCTTCACAATATAATCCATAATTCCCAGCTTGGTTCCCTCTATGACCGTTGCCCTGTCATGCTTTGCCGTCAGCATAATGACCGGAACCGTAATCCCGTTTTCATGCTCCCTGATCTGCTTTAAGGTCTCGATTCCATCCATTACCGGCATCTGGATATCCAAAAGAATCAGGTCCACCTTTTCCTGATATATCAGCTTAAGCGCCCTTCTTCCGGAATTAACCGGTATCACCTCATACTCATTTTTCAACTCCTGTTCAATGGTGGCAAGATTTACTACATTGTCGTCTATTGCCAGAATCTTCATCTTTCCCATTGTGTTTCTCCTTCCTGTTTACCGTAATATTCTATGTATGCAGTAAATATTTATTTTCAACCTCTCATACTATGCCTGCGTCAGTCATTGCAGCAGCTCCCTTAAAAGGTCCTCTGCTTCGTCGTCCTCGTAAAGCCGCAGCCGTTCCTGAATGACTAACAGCTTCTCCCGCAGTTCCTCCTCCAGCTCGTGGTTTAACAGCCACTCTATCCTTTCCTTGCCGTCCTTGGAATGGAAATGCTCTACCGCATCCAAGGCGTCCGCTATCGCCTGCCGGATCTCTTCCTGTGCCAAAGGCCCTTCCGTCTCTCCCGGATGCAGTCTCTGCTCCTTTTCCCGCTGCTTATCCTGCATTTCCTTAATGCTCTGTAATAACGTCTTATATGCTTCTAACATGGCGCCATGGTTATTCTGAATATATTCCTCATTATCCGCAGCCGCAGCCATCTCCAATAAGGCCGCCTGCTCGGACAGGTCCTTTGCTCCTATATTGGCGGAGGCGCTCTTTAAAGCGTGAACCTCTATGCGGTAATTGTGGTAATCCTGATTCTCATAAAGCTGTTCAATATACTCGGTCTTGCGCAGTCCGTCTATATAGAACAGGCCCAAAATCTCCACATACTGGTTCAAATCGCCGGTATGCTTCTGCAACGCTTCCTTTACATTCACGCCGGTAATGAAAATATCCGCCAGCTCTTCCACGCCGATATTCTCGGTTACGGTCTCGCCCTCAACGGGCTGCTTTTTCTTGTCATCAATCCACTTTGATAATACCTTATGCATCGATAGTTTGTCTATAGGCTTTGCCACAAAATCCTGAAATCCGTTCGATAAGAACATCTCTTTGATATCCTTCATCACATTAGCCGTCAGGGCAATGATTACCGGGGCCTTTCCGTTCTCCCCGCATTCCTCCCTGATAATCCGGGCTGTCTCCACCCCGTCCATCTCCGGCATCATATGGTCCATAAAAATGATATCAAACTTCTGGTCCCGTACCAGACGGATTGCCTCTAGTCCGCTTTCCGCCTCATGTATCTGACAGCCATAACCTTTTATGACTCCCCGCACCACCTTCCGGTTAATCAGGTTGTCGTCCACCACTAAAATACTGCTGTCCGGGGCGCTGAACATCTTCAGCTCCTCCCGCTGCTCTAACGTCTCTGCGCCTGCCTCGGAAATCCCCCTGCCGTCGATTACCAGCTGGGGAAGCCTAACAGTAAAGGTACTGCCCCGTCCCAAGGTACTGTCCACGCCAATGCTGCCGCCCATAAGCTCAATAATATTCTTGGCAACGGAAAGCCCTAAGCCGGTTCCTTCCACGCTCCGGCTTTCACTGGAATCCACCTGTTCAAAATTATAGAAAATGGTCTGTAAATCCTTTTCGGCAATGCCGATGCCCGTATCCTTAATCATATATTTTATCATGAACTGGTCGGGGCCGGTATAATCCCCGTCCACGACCATGGTAATACGGCCTTCCCTGGTAAATTTCACCGCATTGTCAAAAAGATTATAGAGCACCTGCCGGATTCTTCCCTCGTCTCCCCGAAGCACTGCCGGAAGGCTGTCGCTGATTCTGGCCTCAAAGGCAAGCCCCTTTTCCTCCGCCGCTATCGATATGCGGACGGAAATTTCCTCTAAGAATTTTTTCAGGCTGTAGTCCTTCTGCTCTAACTCCATCTTACCGGCTTCCACAGAGGAGATATCCCAGATATCGTTGAACATCTCCAAAAGCCGCCCGGAAGCCTCCTTGATGTCGCAGGCGTACTGGTAAACCTTACGCCCCAGACTCTCCTCTTTAATCAGCTCCGCAAAGCCCACAATGGCGTTCATCGGCGTTCTCATCTCATGGGACATGGCCGCCATAAACTCACTTTTTGCCTTGCTGGCCGCCTCTGCCTTTTCCCGCATCTCGATGCTCTCCATCATCAGCCGTTTTCTCTGGGTAATGTCAAAAATCAGAATCACATACCCCAAAAGATGCCCTTTTTCATCATTGACTGACTCGATGTGCCCCTCAAAATGCCGGTCATCTAAGTCAAACTCCCGGTTCTCATCATCTACCATAATCTCTTCCGGGAAATTCCGAATCTTTGTGACCTTCTTGCCAATCATCCGCTTGTCCAAATCATAGAAAATTTCTTCTATCACAGGGTTGTAGCCGGCAATTCTCTGCTCGTCATCTAAAAAGATCACACCGTCTTCAATCTCGTGCAGAACCGTCTCCGCCGCTGCCCGGCTCAAGTCATAATTCCTCCGGCTCCAGACAAAAATCACCACCATGGAAAGCACAATGGCCAGAGTAGGGGGAACCACATCATAGTCCTTAAACTTCTGTCCCGCGCGCAGCAAAAGCGCTATAGCCGGAACTGCCGCCAGTGCGACAAAGACGATATATAAGGTCTTCCGCCGCTGATAATACTCCTCTAAAAGAGAGCGGATCAGCACCCGTATAGACAGGCCAAACGGAACCAAGGCCCCTAACCAGACAAACATCCAGAACCCCCAGCCATAAGTAAATACATAATGCGGGTGGTCGCCCTCCGTCACAAACTCCATAACCTTATAGAACATATGATGATAATCGCAGGTCCATACCAGCAAAAGGGACAACAGATCCACAACGCCTAATACCTGAAATATGTATCGGGGCTGCCTCTGGTTACAATACAGATAGATAAACTGACTGAAAAATAAGGGAATAAATACGGCGCCCAGATATTGAAGTTTAATGGCCACCAGCGCTTCCGCGGACTCTTTTGACAGCACTTCAAAAAGGCTGCCGGAACTTTGCACCAGCACGCCAATCATATAGCAGACCATCATCTTCTGTACATTGCTGCCGTCCATATCTATAATCAAACCGATTGCGGCAAAGGTTAGCAGTATGCCTACAATCTGTATCCCCACAAATACACCGTACAATTTTTTTCTCCTTTGAAGCCTTTTTTGTAGTATATCATTTTTTCCATAGAAATACAAAAAAATAATCGGGGCTGTTTTTGTGCAATTTTAATAAATGAAAGCATTTAGCCTTTCTCCCGGCGGAGGGTTTTAAAGAAATCCGAAAGCATTTCCGAGCACTCCTGCTCCAATACGCCGTTTACAAACTCCACCTGATGATTAAAGGCGGGGACCTGAAACAGATTTAACACAGACCCGGCGCACCCGGCTTTTTTGTTCATGGCGCCCACCACCACTTTCGGTATCCTTGCCTGGACGATCGCGCCGGCGCACATCTGGCATGGCTCTAAGGTAATGTACATGGTACAATCTTCCAGCCGCCAGTCCCCCAGCTTTTTGGAGGCCTTTTCTATGGCGAGCAGCTCCGCATGGGCTAACGCCGTCTTCTTCGCATTCCGCTTGTTGTAGCCCCTGGCAATAATCCGGTTCTCATATACAATTACGCAGCCAATCGGCACATCTCCGACAGCAGCCGCTTTTTTGGCCTGCTTAATCGCCTGCCTCATATACTTCTCATCATTGGTCATTGTACTTCTCTCCCGATTGATGTATGATACTAATAGCCCTTTTTTGCATAAATGACAATGCACAGGGTAGTTTCATTATAAAATGACCGCATACGGATTGCAAGGAGAACAGGGTATGTCATTTCAGCTTACAACAGACCGGCTGCTTTTACAGGTAGAGGATTCCTCAAAGGCGGAGCAGATTCTGGCTTTTTATGCCAGGAACCGCTCATGCTTTGAGCCGTTTGAACCTACCAGACCGGATAATTTCTACACGCTGGCTTACCAGAAGGCCGCCGTACAATATGAATATTCGGAAATCATAAAAGGGAAAACGCTGCGTTACTATATCTATCTGAAAGATTCACCGGACGCCATTATCGGCTCTCTGAATTTTTCCCGTATTGAGCACGACCCGTTTTCCAGAGCATCCTTAGGATATAAAATTGACAGGGATCACCAGGGGCAGGGCTTCGCCGCCGAAGCCTGCCGGGCCGCAATCCCCGTCATGTTTTCCAATTATAAAATCCACCGGATTGAGGCCAGGGTATCCCCGGACAACCTGCCCTCCATTAAGCTGTTAGAACGGCTTAACTTCCGGTTTGAAGGGCTGGAATATCAAAGTATAGAGGTTATGGGGAAATACAGGGACCATTTCCGCTACAGTCTTATCGAAGACCAGTGCTGATTTCCACAATCCAGTACCCAAACTCTCCGGTCTTAACGCCCACCTTTTTCACAGGAATAAACTGCTCAAAGCCGAACATATTGGCCAGATATTTTTCCCGGTTGGAAAATACACCCGGCACGCCGATAATGGGACGCGCCGAACCGTCGTCGAACCGCATTTTCCCAAGCAGGAGATATTGGTAGGTGTAATAGCCATGGGTGAGAAAGCTGTTGACGCCTAATTTCCAGTTGCGCATATCCAGCTTGCCGATATCCTTCGGGTGAATCCGCACGCACTGAAACAGCTCTGTCGCTCCATACATGGGCAGCTTGGGATATTCCGCTATCATTTTTTCAAAAGCGTCCAAATCGTCAAGCTGCGTCATTCTCTTTTTCTGATAGGGGCAGTTTTCACATTTCTCAAAGACGTCTTCCTTATCCGGTGCGCCAGCCGGAGCCTCTATGGTAAGCTCTCCGGCGGCCTCCATATCCGTTTTCTTTTCCGGCATGGATACCGGTGGCTCTTGGCTTTCCGCCTTTTGCCCGTCGGTGGTTTCGTTCTCGTTGCTGTCTTCCTTTTGCACATCGGCGGTTCCGTTCCCGGTACTGTTCTCCCGCTTTGTTTCCCCGGCAGTCTCCGTATCCTGCGCTGCGCTTTCCCTGCCAAGGCTTCCCTCAACATATCTTACGGCCTCCGCCCGTCCGCTGCCTTCGGCAGACGCCGGGACCGCCGCCTCACTTTTCTTCGGCTCCTTCCTAATCAGCTCATAATCCCTGCGGTCTTTATCCTTAAAATCTCCGATATAGTAGTGGTTGTCATTATAGACCACCGCCACCCCGTCAAAGGTGTATAAATCCCGTCCCGTATCAAACAGCTGCTGCCACTCCGTCCTTGTCTGATAGGACAGCACGCCGCTCATGCTCTCAACGGTTCCGACCTTCACCGCCGATAAATGGTCCCCCGCCTCATGATAAAAATAAAGGGCGGCCTCCTTGTAGGGTAATCCCGGCGGCTCCTGAATATTAATGATAATCTTAACCCTGTCTCCCCGAATTTCCAGCTTGAGAAATCCTGCTGTAGCGCCCACATTGCCGTTGTGATACTGGTAAAAATATGTAATTTTCCTCTTATAGCTCTGCACTTGTCCCATTCACACTCCTTTTATCTGGCTTTTTTAAATACATTGTATGCAGGAATGGGACAGATTATGCCTGATTTGCCTTCGTTCGAAAAAAAATCAGGACTTCAGCAGATTACTCAGCCGGGCAAACTGCTCTAAGGTCAGGCTTTCTCCCCTGACGCTAACGGGCAGATTCATTTCCGCTAACGCCTGCGCAATCTGCTCCTTGCTAACGGCAATTCCGCCGTTTACCAGACTGTTTTGCAAGGTCTTCCGCCGCTGGTTAAAGGAGGCCCGGATAAGGGAAAACATGAATCTTTCATCTTCCACCGGAACCGGCGGCTGCTGCCAGGCGTTGAGCCGGATTACCGCAGAGCCCACCTTCGGCCTTGGAATAAAACAATTCGGCGGCACATTGGCGGCAATATAGGTGTCCGCATAATACTGTACTGCCAGGGAAAGAGCGCCATACTCCTTTGTGCCGGGGGCCGCCTGCATCCGCCCGGCCACCTCCTTTTGCACCATGACCGTCATATTATAAAGCGGCACATGATTCTCAAAAAGGCCCATAATAATAGGGGTAGTAATATAATAAGGCAGATTGGCTACCACTTTTATCGGCTTCCCGCCATTTTTCTCCTCTGCCAAAGCCCGGATATCTACCTTTAAAATATCCTCGTTCATGATGGTGACATTATCATAACCCTGTAAAGTGTCCTGCAAAATAGGAATCAGCATCTTGTCAATCTCTACGGCGACTACCTCTCTTGCCGCCTCCGCCAAATATTGCGTCATGGTTCCGATACCGGGGCCAATCTCCAAAACGAAATCTTCTCCGGTTACTTCTGCGGCTGCAAGAATCTTATGTATCACATGGCCGTCAATCAGAAAATTCTGTCCGAATTTCTTCTGAAAGGCAAAATCATATTTTTTAATGGTCTCAATGGTGACCTGGGGATTGCTTAATTTTTCCATACTTTCTCCTCAATCCAGATGATAAAGCCGTCTGGCGTTTTCAAAGGTAATCTCATAAATCTCGGATACCGGCAGATTCTTAATGGCGGCCAGTTCCTCCGCCACCCGGGACAGGTAAAGGGAACAGTTCCGCTTTCCCCGGTAGGGTGCGGGCGCCAGATAGGGCGCATCCGTCTCCAACACAAGCTGCTCCATGGGCGCATAGGCGGCAACCTCCTTTAATTTTCTGGCATTTTTAAAGGTCAGCACCCCGCCGATTCCAATGTAATACCCCATATTGAGATACTCCCTCGCCATGTCCACGCCGTAGGAAAAACAGTGAATCACGCCTCCCCCTTCTCCCTTGTGTATCCCTTTCATTATATCCAATGTATCCTTCGCCGCCTCCCGGCTGTGAATAACCACCGGCATTCCTTGCGCTAAAGCCACCTCTAACTGTCTGGAAAACCAGCGTTTCTGTATCTCCTTATTGTCGCTTCCATAATGGTAATCAAGCCCAATCTCCCCGATGGCAACAATGTCCTTCTCTTGGGAAAGACTGGCAAGCTCCTCCATATCTTTTTCCTGCAACTCTTCTATATCCGAAGGGTGTACCCCTACCGTTCCATACAGGAAATCATAGTCCTTAATCCATTTGACAATCTGCCGGGAATTATCCATGGAGCATCCGATATTGACAATGGTCTCCACTCCTTCCCTGTGCATCTGCCCCAAAAGCGTTTCCCTCTCTCCGTCAAAAGCCTCATCATCATAATGGGCATGGGTATCAAATATTTTCATTTTCTTCTTCTCCTGTCTTTCCTCTATAATGCATACGGCTATTGCCTGTAGTATACTACAAAAATTCTGATGGCACAATCATTTCAGCGATAGACACCCCCCGTAAAATGTGATATAATCACAATGCAAGTGATATCTGTCGCTTTGACAGGCTTAGCTGACAGAATATATATTGGGTATCAATGAAATATTACACATAATATTATCCCAACCGGTTATTTTATATTGTAGGAGGGTACATTTATGAAAAGTGCCATGAAGAAACTATCCGTACTGCTTATTGTAAGCGCAATGATTATTACCCTGACAGGCTGCGCCCTGTTTGACAGCAGAGCCAAGGTATATTCCCGTTATGCCATCAGTCTGTTGGACATTAACTATAAGAATATTTCCAAGGACTACTTGACCTTAACCGGCGTGTCCCAAAGCGACGCCGAGGCCGTCTATGTTGCTAACATGGATTATCAGGCTCACAATCTGATGAGCTATTACGGGGTAAAGGAAGTGGACGACGGCACCATTCTCTCCGAATTTTATTATCTGGCCCAGTCCATATTTGCCAACGCCAAATATGAGGTGACTGATGTAGTGCATGATGATGAAAAAGACAGCTATGTACTGAAATTGACCGTCTACCCTCTCGACACCTTAGAGACTACTTACGACCAGGTGGTCGCTTATATTGAAGGTTTTAACGCCAAGGTCGACGAGGGCGATTACAACAATACGACAGAAGAAGATTACGAGGCGGAATTTGCCGGAGGAATTATAGAGATTTTAAAGAGTACCGTAGACAATCCCGGCTATATGGACCCGGTTACTTTAGAGATTCCTATCCAGCCCTCCGACGATTACTATTATATCTCTGACGAAGATTTCTTAAAGATTGACAAGGCCATGCTTTATATCCGGGAAAATCCGGCGACTACAGACGAGACAGCCGGAGAGGAGACCCCCGCAGAGGAGACAGCCGGTGAGGAAACTTCCGAGGGCGAGCAACCAGCCGGAGAGGAGACCCCCGAAGGCGAACAACCAGCCGAATAATAAGAATAGCATAACCGAAACCATAATACCAGACATTGCGAAAGGAGCCAGCCATTCAACAAGAAATGGCTGGCTCCTTTTTAGTAAGTATCGTTCAGCAAGTCCATCTTTTTAGAATAAAAATAAGCTCACCGATTATATCAGGCCTAAAATTGGAAATATATAAACTCGCTTGCATCATAACCCGGGCCATAACTTCCAAAGATCAAAATAGCATAGATAAAGAAAAAATAAACCGCATATTGAAACCATATTCCCTGTTTAGATAATCCTTCTATCAGATCAATTTTAAGATATTTACAAATATCCATAGCAATTAATATTAACAGAAAACCCAGTACAACTAAACATTGTTTAGTATCAATTCCTAAATTAAGAAGTGTACCATCATACAATACTCTAAGGTGAATCCTCGTAAACATTCCCCGAATGATTGCAAAAGCCTGCCCCACGTAATCTGCTCTGAAAAAAATCCATGAAAAATCTATTAATACAAATGTAACTATCACCTTCAGTAACTGATGGCTAAAGGTTTTTCTTTCAATCCCCAGCAACTCACTTGCCTTGTCCCGTACCGGTCTAAACAAATCACCAATAATCTGATAAACTCCATTTATTCCGCCCCAGACAACAAAATGCCAGCTGGCACCATGCCATAATCCGCTCGTGAGAAATACAATCATAAGATTCACATATTTACGAAATCTGCCTTTCCGGTTACCGCCAAGAGGAATATATAGATAATCACGAAACCAGGTAGATAAAGAAATATGCCATCTACGCCAGAAATCCGCTACTGAATTGGCCATATATGGTGTATTAAAGTTCTCCATCAACTCAAATCCCATCACTCTTGAAGCGCCAATCGCAATATTAGAATATCCTCCAAAATCACAGTAGATCTGGAACGCAAATAATACCGTAGCAAAAATAAGTTCCAACGAGCCATACTTACTGTAATTATCATATACCTGCGTAACAATAAGTGCAATGTTGTCCGAAAGTACTTTTTTCTGAAACATACCAAACAACATTAAAGATAATCCGGAATGGACTTTATGCAGGTCAAACTCATGCTTGACATTAATCTGCTTTAACAGATTCTTGGAACGCTCAATCGGTCCCGCCACCAATTGTGGAAAAAAAGACACAAACAATGCATATTTCAAAAAGTTCTTTTCTCTATAGATATCTCCCCGGTATACATCTACCGTATAACTGAGCGCCTGAAAGGTATAAAATGATATACCAACAGGCAATACCACATCAAAAGTAACATTAATCAATGAAACATGTGTATATGCCAACACCCGATTGATGGAATTTATCAAAAAATCAAAATATTTAAAGAAAAACAAAATTGCCAGATTGCTGGCAAAGGAAGCAAACACACACAGCTTCCTGTATTTTTCCCTTTTTCCCGCCTGTGTGATCTGATTTGCCCGATGAAGAAGAATACCGGATAAATAGGTGATTACAGTTGATATCAACATCAAAAGTGCATATTTGGGATTCCAGCACATATAGAAATAATAGCTGGCCACTAAAAGAAATATATGCCGAAATCGGTATGGTATTGCATAATATAAAAAACAAACTATTGGGAAAAAAATCAAAAAATCAAATGAATCAAACTGCATTCTACTCACCTCACATTCTACTCTTAATCATGGATTTTACCCTCTTTTAACTCTTATTTTTTGACCAAGTTTATATAATCATCATAATCCTTGTTCCATTGCTCGTATTTAGGGTTATCCCGATAATCTGTTAAATCATAATGTTCTGTAAGATAAGCAGCCAAATAAGTCGTTATCTTCCTTGCTCCATAGAGATTCAAATGCTCTTTATCACGAAAATCTGTCTGATAATCAAGATCCAATTCTTCCCGAAGGTCTTCAAAATTAATATATGAAATTCCCTGTTCCTCTGCATATTCATAAAAAGTGTTCATTTTTTGAGTTACACTTTTATATTTATTACACTTTGACATTGGTGCATTACAAAGAAGCAACTCAACATCATTCTCTTCACACAACTCCGCAATACGTTGAAAATACTCCATCATCCCAGCCCAAACCTCTTCTTTTTGGGTTGTTCTCACAGGCTCTTGTTGTTTCCTCGGGTTACAATTCAAACGATATCCTTTCAAAAAAACATTTTCCGCTCGAAAATCTGCTGGCGTCAGCTCTTTCCATCTGGAATGGAAACGGATGATCGGAAAGCAATATTCCAGCCGTTCCTCAACCCCCCCCATCGTCCGAGGCAGAAATTCTGTAAGAATTTCTATCTTTGTCTTATTAAACGGAATCTCATCCAGTGCAATATGCAAACGGGCAGTAGATTGATAATCTACATCATATTTTACTCCATAAGTTTCCAATACTATCACTTTGGGATGCTGTGTACGAATGCCCTCTCTGATCAGATAATAAGAACAGGGTATAGTCTGCGATGAAGTTCCCAGATTGTAACTGGTAATGCCTGTTTCATTCCAAAGCTCCATAGGAGAAAAGCTGCTATGCGCATGACTGGACCCTACAAACAAAACTTCAATGGAATCTTTAGGCTCTTTGTAAAAACTGCCAACAGTATCGTTCTCTCCCATTTTATAGTTAAAAACATGTGTAATATACTGAAAAGAAACTAAAAATAATACAATAAACAACATAATGGCAATGAATTGTTTTATATGTTTCATTCTTTTCCTCCGTCATTAATAATCATTTAACGCCTGTAACAGTGCCCCTTTTGCCTGACGGTTCTCATACTCCTTTTTTCTTGAGTTGCACGCATTAGTCTCATTGTAGCAATACTTTAGTATATTGTCAAGATTAATGTCGTTTAGGATAGCGTAATTAATTGTGCCATTTATACGGCGCATCTTTCTCAATGCCTTCGTATATATACACCAGCGTTGTAAATCATACCCTATATAAAATCACATTACGGATTACAGTTTTTACAGGGTTCATACCCTGCCAAAATCAATTCCTCTCTGGATTGACCGGACTTTTGTTTATTTTTATCCGCCATTTTGGCAACAGAAGGACAATCCGGCAAATGAAATTTTTTGGTGCCGGTATTTAAGATGTAGGTAACGGCGTCGCTGCCGTTTGCATCCGCTGCCACAGAGCTTTCCGAACTTGCGGCGCTCCCCACAGGCTCTCCCGCTTTCCAGCTATCGGAAGGACTGGTATTAAAGGTAATCTGTTCCCCGTCGGACACAGCCACGATTGTACCCTGTTCGTCGGTGCGGAACACCTTTACCCCCATGGCGCGCAGACGGTTCAATACCGCCGCCCTGGGATGCCCGTAGCTGTTGCCCTCCCCGCAGCTAATCACACAGAACTCAGGGTTTACCGCCTCCAAAAAAGCCTCCGTATTGGCGGTATCCGCTCCATGGTGGGACGTTTTATACACATCTGCCTGTAGCGGCAGGCCGCTTTGCAGCATATCCGCCTCCGCAGCCGTCTCCCCGTCCCCGGTGAACAGAAAATGACTGCCCCCAAAGGTAAGCCGCAGCGCAATCGAATAATCATTGGTATTGTCCCCATAATCCTTTGCGGTATCCGTCAACACCTGAAACTGGGCCTTCCCCAACTGAAAAATCTGCCCAAGCTCCGGCGTTAAGCTGCTCTGTCCCCGCTCCTCTATCGTCTCTAACAATTCTTCACATGTCCGGGTATCCTTCTGTATCTCCGGCAGTAACACCAGATTGCAATCCGTCTTATATAACACCACATCTAATCCGCCGATATGGTCTGCGTCGGGGTGGGTTCCCACTGCATAGTCCAAATGGTCTATGTTCTGGCTTAACAGATAAGACCAGACGGCCGTTCCCCTGCTGTTATTGCCCGCATCAATCAGCATGGCGGAATCTCCCTGACGGATTACTATGGCGTCCCCCTGGCCCACATCCAAATAATGTACTTCCAAGGTATCTCCCTGTAAATCGGCCGCGGGATTTTCCCCTTGCGAGTCGGCAGAATCCCCTTGCCCTGCGCCATTCCCGGAGACAGTATCTGCGCCCTTTCCGAATCCGGCTTCCGCATTCTCGCCGGAATCAACATCTGCGCCCTTTCCAAATCCGGCCTCCGCATTCCCGCCGGAAAATTCCTCTCCCCGGCTTTCAATAACTTCTCCGCCTTCCGTAGGCGCAGCAGCCGTACAGCCAAACAAACCGCATCCAAACAATATGCATAAAATGAGATACCATACCCGTCTTTTCATCATTTCCGTCCTTTCCGGTCGTCTTTGTAAAAATATTCCCGCAAACGTTTATTTTGCTTTTATGATATTCTATCAAATTCTGCATAACAAGAAAAGTTTTTTAAATTATGAGAAATAATGCTTGCCATTTCAACGAAAATATATTATAATATAGCCATTAATATACGATTGTCTTATCCGGTATATTAGGCAAGATAGGAGGACTTACTATGAACGAGTTAGATTTTCAGTTAATCGGCGCGAACATGAAGCGCCTGAGAAATGAACATGGAATTACCCAGGAACAGGTGGCGCAGGAATTAGGCTGTACCATTGGCTTTGTCAGCAATGTAGAGAACAACCGCGCGAAGCTGAACTTAAAGATGTTATCTTACTATTCCAAGATCTGCAATGTGACCATCGACACCCTGCTGAATGTGGGCGAGGGCAGCGCCAATCCGGACAAGCGGGATATTTTATTGAACGAAGAATTAATCCGGGTATTCCGCACCTTCTCCTTTGACGAGCGGGAGAAGATTATTAAGACTTTGCAGCTTTGGCAGAAGGACGCCAGGTAATTGGCGGACAAGCCTTTGATTCCCTGACAGACAACAACCTCCGGACTGTACATACAATCCGGAGGTTTGTTTTTTTATATATGTTTCAGCCGCTGGCGGACCAGTGATCTCTTCAGTGCCAATTCTGCGCGGTTCATATCAATTCCCGATCCCTCTTCAATCCGTCTTCTGGCGCGAATCTCCGCTTCCTTCGCCCGGTTGGCGTCAATCTCATCCGGCCATTCCACGCTCTCCGCCAATATGGTAACGGAATCCTGAAGAATCTCGATAAATCCCGACATCAGTGCGGCTTCCTTAATGGTATCATTTTCATGAATCCGCAGGATACCCGGTGCAATAATTGCTGTCAACGGAATATGATTCGGATAGATACCCATATCGCCCTCTGTGGTCGTAAATTCCAGAAAAGAGGATTCTCCCTCGTAGAATATACGCTCTGGGGCAACGATCTTTAATTTCATACTATCTGCCATGCGTACTCTCCTCAGCTCAACTGCTTAATTATTTCACCTTTGCCAGCACATCATCAATGCTTCCTGCATTTAAGAAATATCCCTCCGGCACATCATCATGCTTGCCCTCGATAATCTCCTTAAATCCGCGGATTGTCTCTGCCACAGGAACATATTTACCGCTCGTGCCGGTAAACTGCTCTGCCACAAAGAACGGCTGTGACAGGAATCTCTGTATCTTTCTTGCTCTGGATACCACCAGCTTATCCTCCTCAGAAAGCTCGTCCATACCCAGGATTGCAATGATATCCTGAAGCTCTTTATACTTCTGCAAAATCTCCTGAACGCCGCGGGCAACCTGATAATGTTCCTCTCCTACAATCTTCGGGTCCAGTATTCTGGAGGTAGACTCCAACGGGTCAACCGCCGGATAGATACCTAACTCCACGATAGAACGGGAAAGCACTGTGGTTGCGTCCAAATGGGCAAATGTCGTAGCCGGAGCCGGGTCCGTCAAGTCGTCCGCCGGTACATATACCGCCTGAACGGAGGTAATGGAACCGTTCTTGGTGGATGTAATACGCTCCTGCAAAGCGCCCATCTCGGTCTGTAAGGTAGGCTGGTAACCCACTGCGGAAGGCACGCGTCCTAACAGCGCAGATACCTCGGAACCTGCCTGGGTAAAACGGAAAATGTTATCAATGAATAACAGCACATCTTTACCACCCTGATCCCGGAAGTATTCTGCCATCGTAAGTCCCGTAAGACCTACTCTCATTCTCGCTCCGGGCGGCTCATTCATCTGACCGAACACCATGGTCGTCTTATTGATAACGCCGGATTCCTGCATTTCGTGGTAAAGGTCGTTACCCTCTCTGGTACGCTCTCCAACTCCGGTAAATACCGAATATCCGCCATGCTCTGTTGCAATGTTACGAATCAACTCCTGAATCAGCACCGTCTTGCCTACGCCGGCGCCGCCGAACAGTCCGATCTTACCACCCTTCTGGTAAGGACAAAGCAAATCAACAACCTTAATACCTGTTTCCAAAATCTCTGTGTCTGTGGCCTGCTCTGAAAATGCCGGAGCCTTCCTGTGAATCGGAAAATGCTCTTTGCAATCAGGAGCCGGTTTGTTGTCAATGGGCTGTCCTAATACATTGAACATACGGCCCAGTGTATTTTCACCTACCGGCACTGTAATCGGTGCACCGGTAGCCACAGCCTCCATGCCACGAACCAAACCATCTGTCGGGCCCATGGCAATACATTTAACTGTATCATCACCCAAATGCTGGGAAACCTCTACGGTCAATTCCCCGCCGTTATTGGTTGCAATGGTAATCGCGTCATTAATCTCAGGAAGCTTTCCCTCGCTGAACTTAATGTCCAATACGGCGCCGATAATCTGGGTAATCTTACCGACATTCTTCTCTGCCATATATTTTCTCCTTATTTCATTTATATTTTCTTAGGCGGCTGCAAAGTGTCTCTCATCAGGTTAAGAGAAGTTTGCAATCACCCTTTGGTTACTACGAGATTGCCTCTGCACCGGCGATAATCTCCGTCAGCTCCTGCGTAATGGAACCCTGACGGGCCCGGTTATATTTCAGGGACAAATCTGCAATCATATCCTCCGCATTCTTGGTTGCGGAATCCATTGCCTGCATACGGGCGCCGTTCTCACTGGCAACTGCCTCCACAAATGCGCCGTAAATAATATTGTTCATATATTTCGGAATAATCATGTCCAATGCTTCGTCCGCCTCCGGCTCATAATTCATTGGCGTCAAAACATCAATCTCCACATCCTTCATGATTTCTTCCACATCAATAGGCAAAAGTTTGATTAATTTGGGTTCCTGCACCACAGTGTTTTTAAAATTCGTATATGCCAGATAGATTTCACCCACCTGTCCGTTTTCATAGCTGGCAAGCACATTCTTGCCAATATGAATGGCGTCTGCATATAAGGGATCGTTCATTACCTCCGAATAATCCTCTACAATGTGGTATCCTTTTCTGGAAAGCCCTTCCAGACCTTTTTTACCCAGTGCATAGATATCTGTATCCTCCGGCGTAAACTGCGCCGCCACCTCTTTTACAATGTTGTTGTTGTATCCACCGGCAAGGCCCCGGTTCGAGGTCAGCACTAAGACCGCCTTTCTTGCAGAACCGTTATCCTTTAAATACCTGTGGTCTATCTTGCCGGTTCTGGCAAGAACGGAACAAATGGTGTCATACAACATGGTAAAATAAGGTTTATTGCTCTCTGCCCTGGCTTTTGCCTTCTGAAGTTTAACGGTAGAGACTAACTTCATCGCCTTGGTTATCTGACCGGTACTGGCAACGCTTTCTCTCCGCCTTTTTATATCTCTCATGGAAGCCACGACATATCACCTCTTTCTATCTTTCCTGCACTACTTATCGCTGATTCTTATAAGCGGTGATTGCCTCGTCTAACTGGCTCTCAATCTCGTCTGTCAATTTCTTCACTTCGCGAATCTTGCGGAAGATTTCCGGATACTGGGTATCCACAAACTCAAACAGACCTTTTTCAAAATCAAGGATTTCGTCTACCGGCACATCTAACAGATACCTCTTGGTTGCCGCATAGATAATTACGACCTGCTGCTCTACCGGCATCGGCTTATACTGGGGCTGCTTTAACATTTCTTTAATCCGCTCGCCCTGCGCCAAACGCTCCTTGGTATCTGCGTCCAACTCTGAACCAAACTGGGAAAAGGCTGCCAACTCCCTGTACTGGGCTAACTCTGTACGGATAGGCGCTGCAATCTTCTTCATGGCTCCAATCTGCGCCGCACCACCTACACGCGATACGGAAAGACCTGCGTTAATCGCCGGACGGAAACCTGCGTTAAACATCTCTGTCTCCAGATAAATCTGACCGTCCGTAATGGAAATAACATTGGTCGGAATGTATGCGGATACATCTCCCGCCTGCGTCTCAATAATCGGCAGCGCCGTTAAGGAACCTCCGCCCAACTCGTCATTTAACTTTGCCGCGCGCTCCAACAGTCTGGAATGCAGATAGAATACATCACCGGGATATGCCTCACGTCCCGGCGGACGACGCAGCAGTAAGGAAAGGGTACGGTAAGCCGTTGCATGCTTGCTCAAATCATCATAGATAATCAGAACATCTTTTCCGCTTTCCATCCATTCCTCGCCAATCGCACATCCTGCATATGGCGCAATATACTGTAACGGCGCCAGCTCTGACGCTGTAGAAGCCACAACTGTGGTATAATCCATTGCCCCATACTCAGACAAGGACTTCACAATGTTGGCAACGGTAGACGCTTTCTGTCCGATTGCAACATAGATACAGTTCACGCCCTGTCCCTTCTGATTGATAATGGTATCAATGGCGATGGCTGTCTTACCTGTCTGACGGTCACCGATAATTAACTCTCTCTGACCCCTGCCGATTGGCACCATGGCATCAATCGCCTTAATACCGGTCTGCAGCGGCGTATCTACGGATTTACGGGAAATAACACCGGACGCCACTCTCTCAATGGGTCTTGTCTTGTCGGACTGAATCGGCCCCTTTCCGTCGATGGGCTGTCCCAATGCATTGACGACACGACCAAGCATGGCGTCGCCAACCGGAACCTCAACCACCCGTCCGGTAGTCTTAACGGTATCTCCTTCGTTGATATTTTTATTTGCACCTAACAGTACGGCACCTACATTATCTTCCTCTAGGTTCATTACCATTCCATAAACTTCACCCGGGAACTCTAACAATTCGCCCTGCATTGCCTTTTCCAGACCATGCACGCGGGCAATGCCGTCCGCTACCTGAATAACAGTACCAACTTCGGAGGTCTCTAATTCCTTAGAATAATTCTTAATCTGCTCTTTAATCACAGAACTAATTTCTTCTGGTTTTAAATTCATAGAAAATTAGCACCTTCTCTCTGTTATATTTTCTTTGGCCGGCCTCATGGATAGAAGCGGCCTGTCTGCCTTACAGCAGAGATTTTGATAATTTCGCAATTTGTGTCTGTAAACTGCTGTCCACCACTGTATCAGCAATGCGGATTACCAGTCCGCCAATCAAACTGCTGTCCACTCGATAGACTCCCTCTATCTCCTGATACTTTGTGGTCTCTAAAAGCTTTTGCTCTATTTTGTCTTTCTGCGCCTTGCTTAATTCTACTGCGGAAGAAATGTAGGCAACGCCAATGCCCTTTTCCTCCTTAATGGCAGAAATCACATAATCGAAAACCGGAATAAAGTCCTTCAAATG
This sequence comes from uncultured Lachnospiraceae bacterium, assembly GCA_947625015.1. Classification (GTDB taxonomy): domain Bacteria; phylum Bacillota; class Clostridia; order Lachnospirales; family Lachnospiraceae; genus CAG-590. The sequence goes on from CANQMR010000022.1 coordinate 33,624, forward strand.
GCCCTTGTCAATCAACATAACCATAAGGCCCGTAATCTCATCCGATACCTTACCCTTATAGATATTCTCAATGACCTGAATCTTCTCTTCCTTTTCAATATTGGGATGGAGCAGCAGCTTTCCCAAAGCCTCATTTTCCAAAAATGTCTGCTTTACAAAAAGTACCTCTTCCAAAATGGCGTCCGGCTTGCCGCTTTCCATGGCCACCTCGAAAAGTGCACTTCCATAGGTTTTACTTACCTGCTTAGCCATGTACTACCACCCATTTCCTTCAAAGTATCTTCAATTAAAGCGTCCTGTTTGCTCTCATCAATCTGCTGCTCGATAATCTTCGCAGCCATAGCAGTTGCCACTCTTACAATCTCCTTGCGCATATCATCGGAAACCTTGCTCTTTTCCAGCTCAATTTCCTGATTGGCCCGGTTCAATATCCTTGCGGCCTCTGCATTTGCCTCTTCCACAATCTCCGCCTCCCGCTGCTGAGCCTTTTTGCGGGCTGCCGCTAATATTTCTTCTCTTTCTTTGTCGATGGATTTTAATTTCTCATCATACTCTGCCTTCATCGCCGCGGCGTCCTCTTTGTCCTTTGCCGCAGATTCGATATCGTTTTTAATCTTTTCCGTTCTGTTTTGCAGAACCTTCTTTACCGGTTCAAACAGAATATTAGAAAGGAAGAAGAAGAGGATAAATATCGCAATTGCCTGAATAATCACATCATTGATTAGCTGAGCATTTAATTCAAAAATATGGCTCTCGGTCAACAACATGGTCTGTCCGGCAAGTCCTAATATCGTGTTCATCAAAGAGCTATCCTCCTTTCACCAAATTCTTATCCCACACTGATTACAGCTTTAAGAATCTGGATAACATCGGATTACCATACATTAACAGAAGGGCTACAACCAAACCATAAAGACCGGTTGTCTCTGCTACCGCCTGTCCCAAAAGCATGGTGGACATGATATCGCCCTTTGCTCCCGGATTCCGGCCTACCGCTGCTGCACCCTGACCAGCGGCATAACCCTGACCAACACCAGGTCCGATACCGGCGATCATAGCCAAACCGGCACCAATTGTTGAACAAGCTAAAATTAAACCTTCGTTTGTAATGTTTTCCATAAAACTATACCTCCATTTAAATAATATTCATAAAATGTTTGTTTGAAGATTTGCCTCTATATCATAAAATATCAGCCTTCTATTTTCTGGGTTACAAATACCATGGTCAACATTGAAAATACATAGGCCTGTATTGCTCCTGAAAACAGGTCGAAATACACATGCAGCGCCGCCGGAATACCCAGCTTGGCAAATATTGGCAGCAACCCATAATATAACGCCATCATTACCGTACCCGCCATGACATTACCGAAAAGACGCAATGACATGGAAACCGGCGTGGCAATCTCTCCGATTAAATTAATCGGGAACAGGAACCAAATCGGCTGGAACAAATCTGTAATCGCGCCGAATTTATTATACTTGATATTGTTATACTGAATCATAACAAATGTAATCAGCGCCAGACTGAATGTGGTTCCGTAGTCCGCCGTTGGGGGCCTTAACCCAAACAGACCGGATATATTGGATAAAAGTACAAACAAGAACAAGGTTCCAACATAGTTCATGTACTTCTTACCATGGGCGCCCATAGAAGAATTAACAAATCCGTCCAAGGTCTCCACAATAAATTCCACAACATTCTGAAAGCCTGTGGGTATCTCTTTGGCATGCATCATCTTATGCCTTGCCACTAAAGCAAAAATCATAATGGTTGCAATTACAAAGAACATACACACATGAGATGTTGTGATGTATACCGTCTGCCCCATAAACTTATAGCCCAGCAGATGATGAATGGAAAAATCCACTTCTTTATCCGCCGCCAACAGCATCGGTATCATTCCATAACCCATCCTTTCACCTTCCTTTCTGTAATTTTATTTAGTTGAAAAGCTTTCGGGATACAGCCGCTTTAAAAATACAGGTGCAATCAGCGCTCCCAGCTTAAGCCCCAAAAGTCCTAACACTATCGTAATAAAATTAAGCCATTCCACCGCCAGCCCCGCAATCATGGCAAGCAGCATAATAAACAGCCGGATAAAGCTCTGCTTCCTGACATACTTCGCCGCCTGCTCCTGCGGCATGTCAAGCGCCTTATCCAGAGTCTTTGCCATATGAAAAATGAGGAGAACCGATATTACCGTACCTGCCAGCAATCCGAGCGTATAAGATAAAAGATTCTCTGAAAAAAAGATTCCTATTACTTCTACCAACAGAGCATATACTCCTATCCCCAACAAAAAACCGGTCAATGTCTCCTTAACCTGTTTCATATGTTATACACCTCATTTAACAGTATAGCTATATCCAAATATTGTATTCCTTAACCGGAAAAACACAACACATTTATTATACTAATTTTTCCAGCATTTAGCAAGAAAACATTTGCTTTTTTTGTATCATATGAAAGCGGCGGCAAATCGTCGATAACCAGCCTATGGCTCTAAGCCCTGCCGTTGCCAAAATTGGGAATAAAAAAGCCCCGGTGCTGCAACACCAGGGCTTTTCGTTTATCGTTCTGCATGAAACTACTTATTCTTCTTTGCCTAACGGCATTATAACCTATGCCATTTTGCTTTACAATATGTAATTTTTTGAATAACCCTACTTTTCCTTCTTATCCCGAAACAGACTTTTCTTCCCAAGAAATTTGCAGACAACATTATAGCAGGTCTTATATCCCCCCGCCACGCCTAATATGAGAAAAAAGACAAAGAGACTGGTATGAAAATAAGCGTCAATGGCGTAGCCGATACCGCCGCAGATTAAGATTGCCGTCAGCATGGATATCGCAAGCTGACTGACTAAAGCCAACATTTTCATAATACCGTCCCTTTCATATTAAATATATCCCATCTTCTAATCTTCTATCATGGCAATCCGCCGCACATGCCGCTCATCACCGGAAAACTCCGTATCTAAAAAGATATCCACAATCTTAAGGGCCAGTCCCGGACCGATTACCCTTGCGCCCATAGCCAGCATGTTAGCGTCATTATGTTCTCTGGTTGCCGCTGCACTGAAACAGTCATGGCATAATGCCGCCCGGACGCCCTTTACCTTATTGGCTGCCATAGAGATTCCGATACCGGTACCGCAGATAATAATACCCCGTTCACACTCGCCGGACGCCACAGCCTCCGCTGCCTTTTTCCCGTAAACCGGATAATCCACAGATTCCTCCGAATAACATCCAAAATCCTTATATTCCAATCCTCTCTCTTCTAAATGCGCTTTTACCTCCTGCATCAGAGAATATCCGCCATGGTCACAACCTAACGCTATCATTTGCTTTCCCGCCTTTCATACTTTGATTACCCTGTGTCCCGCTGCCTTCAACAGCCGGTTCATAATGGCGTAAGATACGCCCTCGCCCCGGAAACTTTCCGCATAGATGTAATCCACATCTGCATCATCAAACTTCCGCAGGGCGGCATATAAACCGGCGGCCACTGTTGCCTGGTTCTTCCGCTCTCCCACGCAGACCAAAATATCCGCTGCGCCTTCATAGCAGGAAAGCGTTTCTTTCGGCGCCATAATGCCGGTACGAAAACCCTGCCGCCGCTTTTCTTCCGCCAGTTCCCGGAGTTTATGAACTACCCGTTGCTGCTGATTATCCGTTGACAATTCCACTAAAGTCAGCTCTCCCTTGGGGGCGTAATGGGTATATTTCATGCCCGGCGCTTTGGGCGGTACACCCTCCATCGGCTTTTCGACTGCCGGGTCGTACATGACTTTACCGATAACGGCCTCTAACATTTCCTTTGTGATATATCCGGGCCGAAGTATGGCAGGAATTTCACCGGTCACATCGACTATGGTGGATTCGATTCCGATTCCCACCGGTCCCCCATCTATAATATACCCGGCTTTTCCCATCATATCCTCTATGACATGGGCGGCAGTCGTAGGGGATGGACGCCCGGAAATGTTGGCGCTTGGCGCCGCCACATACACGCCGGACTGCCGGATTAGGGCTAATGCCGCCGGATGGGCCGGCATCCGCAGGGCAACCGTCTTAAGTCCTCCGGTGGTATTGTCCGGCACGATTTCCCGTTTCGGCAACACCAGGGTAAGCGGACCGGGCCAGAAGCTCTCCGCCAGCAGGCGGGCCATATCATTGACACAGGCAAGCCGGTCCATCGCCGCAACCTCTGCAATGTGCACAATCAAAGGATTATCCGAAGGTCTGCCCTTGGCGGCATAGATTTTCCCCGCCGCATCCTTATTTAAGGCGTCTGCGCCCAAGCCATAGACCGTCTCTGTGGGAAAGGCCACCAGACCGCCTTCTCTCAGGCATTGTGCCGCGCCGCCCAACAAAGGTACATATGCCGTCTCCTCTGACATATGTACCTTTGTTACATCTACTATATTGGTTTGTATCTGCGCTGATTCTTCCTGTTGTAAGCTCATATCATTTTACTTTCACCGTCTTTACGGCTGTATAGCTCCCATATAATTTCTTTCCGTTTCTGGACAGATACGGCCGCATCTTTACATAGTAGGTTCCTTTTTTCAGCTTGCCTTTTGACAATTTAACCGTTTTGTTATTATTCACCGTACCCAGTTTCTTATATCCGCTATTTTTCTTTTGCGAATAATAGATTACATATCCGCTGGCAGCATTATTTTTCTTCCAGGTAACGGTAATCTTCTTTTTTCCGGCCTTAACCTTAAATCCTTTAACCTTTGACGGACCCACTGTTACTTTGCAGGTCAGGGTTTTGGTCTTACTGCCCGCCACAAACTTTGCCTTAATCGTAGCTGTCCCGTATGCTTTCGCCTTTACCTTGCCGCTGCTGCTGACGGTCGCCACCTTTTTATCGGAAGAAGACCAGGTAACTGTCCGCTTGACAGAAGAAGGCGTAACCTGAAGAGAAAGTTTTGCTGTTCCTCCCCGGGATATGCCGATACTCTTTTCACTGAGCTTGTAAGAAGGCTTTTCTGTCGTGTTGTCCGTATAGGCTTTAATCCGAAAATTACTGAGAGAAAAAGTACCGGTTGATTGTAATACATCGCTTACCTTCCCCATATCATACCATCGGCCATTTGCATAAGCATATCCCTGACCGGATTTCACCTTCGCAACAAAATTAATCCATGAAGCATTCTGAGTCCCGTCTGCACCCACGCAGACATCGGCGCCGCCGCCTGTTGACAAAGTGAACACAACGGAATACTTCTCTCCCGCCGCCAATGTAACCGGCGTATTTAATTCAATTCGATTATAACCGCCATTGACCAGCAGCCCGGTCTGTGGCTGGGATAACATTTTCGTTCCATTGGTTGGATCCGCACCCGTAACTCCTGCATAAATCTGAAGACTATAGCGTACATTGGTCGTAAGCAAATCTATGCTTACTGCCTTCAACACTTCGTTATAACCCTGCCCGGAACCTTTTACATTAAACACATTAGCCACTGTGGCGTTTTGACTGAATTGCCAATATGCCGCCGGATTGGCGCTCCCATCATACTGGTAATTATTGGTGTAACTCTGTGCGGCAGGCGCCATATCATAGGCAACGACTTCCTCAAGACTTTTATCTTCATAGGAAACGTATATATATCCACCTTCACCAAAATTAGCTCCGTAACTGTTCTTTACAATCCATGCGCCATTTTTTTCCGGCCTGTGCCGGGGATCTAATTCATTCCAGGAATAATTATCATCCCAGCCAACAATGGCTACTGCGTGATTTCCTATCGCATCCTCATCCCAACAGAAATACGCATTACTGCGCTCATTAAAAAATGCACTTGACCAGCAAATACCTATTGCAACAGCGCCATAGTCCATAATTGCCTGCTTTACGGTATTCTCTCTGTAATTATAAAAATATGATCCCAAAACCCGGTAATCGCTTTTATAACAATCCTGAGCCGGTAAATTCTTTGGCGCATACATACCGTTTTTGTCCTCATCTGCGCCTTCGTTAACTACACCGGACCATGTATTTAAAGCTAAGGCTGTTCCATATAAGGTTCCGCCGTTCATATCCCATGTGCTGTTTCTGCCAATATTATTCTTATCTCCTTCTGTATAGCCCAGAGGATCATTTTGCCGATTATAGAAAAAATACGCCAGATGATTTTCCGAAAGATTAATATTTTCATCCGCATATCCTTTTTTAATCAGATTGCTTTCTATGGCGGCTATGGTCGCAAAAGCCCAACAGGTATTGGTCTCTCCTTGATCCTCCACTACTTTGGCAACCGTACCGTTGCTTCTGGGATCCAAACGGGATGGAAATGCAGCGCCTCGTCTTTGCAGGCCGCTCTCGCCGCCGTCCTGAATTTCTATACCGCTCATTTCATTATCGAAAACCGGATGCCCCGCAAATGTACCCACTTGTTTTCCAGCTGCACACACATTCAAACTCCCGGTGAAGCAAACCCATACCCCTGCCAGTATAAATATTTTTTTACATAACCTCTTCATTGAATACACCATAAATATCTTTCCTTTCTCTTTCAGGAAGCCAAACTGTTCTCTGTTTTCATCTTATCACGATTTGGCGGTATCCGCAAGGATTTCCGAACTCCCTGTCATATCCTCCGGATTTTTTTCATAACCTAAAATGAAAGTAATCTTAAAAAGTGTATTATACATGAAACAACGCTATATTACCTGCATATGTTTTCTGCTTTGTTTAGCCGCTATAACTTCCCTTTACAACCGCTACGGGCTTCCTGCATTTTCCAGCACCCGTTCCCAAAAAATTATTGTTATCGACGTAGGGCATGGGGGCATGGACCCGGGAAAAATCAGCGCCGATGGAGTTGAGGAAAAAAATGTAAATTTACAAATCGCCTTATACTTAAAACAATACTTAATCGCTCAGGACTACACTGTATATTTAACAAGAGAAACAGACTGCGGCCTGTATGATGAAAATGTTTCCAGAAAGAAAATTTCCGATTTAAACAACCGGATTCAGTTTTTTAAGGAAAAAAATGCCGCATTTGTCGTCAGTATTCATCAAAACAGTTATCCGGACGCCAATCAGCATGGGGCCCAGACTTTTTACTATACCGGAAGCAATGAAGGGAAAACTTTTGCTGAAACAGTTCAGCAGTCTTTACTTCAGTTTGACGAGACCAATACCCGCCAGGCTAAATCTTCCAGCACGTATTATCTGTTAAAACACAGCGGCGTTCCGTCTATTATTATTGAATGTGGATTTCTATCTAATCCTGATGAAACCATGAAACTTACTGATCCCAATTATCAAAAAGAAATTTCTTATGCCATTGGCATGGGAATCTGCCGTTATGTACGATAATCACAAACGGGTATGTTAAAGCGCATAATCCCCCTTTAACATACCCTTCTCATACATAATGTTTTTGTATCTTAAATTTTTTCCCGGTTATACCGGCACTCTAAATTTCATTTTATCCGCTGCACTCTTTTTATCTCAGGCGCATCGCCTCCTTTTTATGATTTTTACGACCCCTTCCTCCATTCGTGCATTTGTGGTGTATAACACGGAAGTATGTGGTCTTTATATGGAAATTACAGAATTATACATAATAGGGCAATCCGGATTTTAGCTTTAAGCGAACTCTATTAAGAAATTCTACATAAACTATACTAAACTAAATTTTGAAATGCAATTAAATTTCTATGAACTATTCTTATATTTTTTTGAACTTTTTGGGTCATGGATTTTTGAATTTTGAACCCTGTGTCAAACTGATGAAATATATTTCAAAATTTTGAAATATATCACATAATTGGCAAAATTTGTTTCAAATTTATGTATTTTTTATGAAATACTTTACTTGTCTTCATTTTGTGATAAACTATACATAGTGAATATTTCATGGTCAGCCATTTATAACTAATCATTTTTTCAATGGAAAACGATATACTATTTGTAAGATATAATTGTTTTTCATTTGCAATTATGATGAAAATGTGCTATTGTGAATGACACGATTTTATAATTGTTATATTTAACATTCACGATTTTATTGTAATAACAATATATATGTTATTGTATTTAATAAGGAGATGATTCTATGAAGTTAGAACGACTAAGCGAGAATCAGATTCGCTGTACGCTGAACAAAGCCGATTTGCAGGACAGGGAATTACTTCTGAATGAATTAGCCTATGGAACCGACAAGGCAAAGGAGCTTTTTCGGGATATGATGGAACAGGCTGCGGATGAGCTTGGATTTGAGGTGAATGACATTCCGTTGATGATTGAGGCGATTCCCGTTTCACCGGACTGCTTGATTTTAATCATAACCAAGGTAGAAGATCCGGAGGAATTAGACACCCGCTTTTCCCGCTTTTCCAAATATACGGACATTGAAGTTTCCGACGACGATATTGCGGCCGAAAGCGATGAAGACGCCGACGAAGACAGCTTAGACCTGTTTAACAGCGCCGCCTCATTGATGGAGACGATTTCTGACATTGTAGAGAATATCGAACAGGCCAAGAAACAGTCTGAATCCAGCCAGAACTCCAACTTTATCCCGCTGTCTGCGGCGATTCGGGAGAATGCTGCCAAAAAGAAGGCTGAGAAAGCAAAAGAGAAGAAGAAGGATAACAACGCAGTGAGCTACAGAGTATTCTCGTTCCAGAACATTAACGATATCAGCAAGGCCGCTGTTATGGTAGCGCCAATTTATCAGGATGACAATTCCTTATATAAGAGTCCCTTTGACAATCACTATTACCTGATTGTGAACCATCAGTCGGAGGACATGGAGAATTACCAGCGGGTATGTAACCTGTTAAGCGAATACGGCACTAAGGTCAAAGCCAATTACGCCATGCCTTATTATTTCGCAGAGCATTTTAAGGTAATTATCAAAAAGGATGCGATTCAGACCTTAGCAAGCATTTAACAAACGGTTTCTCCCGTCAGGCGGACAATTTAAGAATATAAATTTTCTGCCGGCAGGTATTACCTGCCGGCAGTTTTATTTCTTTAAATATATTTTTCCACTTTGTTTTTTTGTTGAATTATGTTACCAATCCTGATACGTTCTATGCCTCTTTCTTGGCAAGATATCCGTTAATGTCTGAAATCAGCGTATCCACGTCCATTCCATGAACCTGGGCCGCCTCCTCTAACGTCTCCCCCTGGGCTGACGGGCATCCCGGACAATGCATGCCATGCGACATAAGAATTGCCGCATTACCCGGATCGATGGTAATGATTTCTCCGATTAACATATCTTTATTCACTGTCTGTGCCATAACTTATTCCCTCCTGATTTTCTGATTTGTAAAAATAGTATTTCCAAACGTAAATTATTATAATCAGTTTATGCGGAAAATGCAACAGCCTATCCGGATTTTCTGCGTGTTTACGGAAGGACTGCCTGTATTTAAAATCATCAGCGTTTACTTTAATTTCCCGTTTTTCCCGACTGCGGTATGCATACCGCTGCTTAGCCGGTTAATCTTACTAACCAGACGGGATTTACGGCTCCCTTTTAGCGGTACGGGCTGATAATTGTTCGTATACGACACAGATGATAAGGAACAGGGAATTACCCTTGCGTCATTTTTCTTTTGCAGTTTTCCGTTTTTTAAATAGAAAGTCTGCTGAAAAATCATGGTGTCCTTGTCATTCGGATTCATATTTCCGCCAAAGCAGAAATTTCCCAGACTGTACACAATATACCTGCCTTTATATTTTTCAATCCCCTGCAACACATGCGGATGATGTCCGAGTACCAGATCCGCCCCCGCCTCAATGGCATAACGGCCCATGGTCTTTTGCTGGCTGGAGGGATAATAATCCCGCTCAATTCCCCAATGAAAGCTGACAACCACAATCGCCGCCTTCTTTTTCTTCGCCGCCCGTATGCCTTCCCTGACCTGCTGTTTCGACACGCCGCTTAACTGGCTGAACCCAAGAAATGCAATCCTGACGCCCTTAACCTTCTTATAGGCAATGGTCCCGAAATGGCAGTAAGGAATCTTATTTTTCTTTAATGCCGTCTTTGTATCTTCAAAACCTTTTGTCCCAAAATCCTTACTGTGATTATTGGCAAGGTTTACCACCTCTACCGAGCCCTTTTTTAAAATCTTTGCATACGAAGCCGGTCCCTTAAAAGTAAATTTCTTGGCGGCCCGACTGGCAGCATTGGTCAGCGTCCCCTCAAAATTTACAATGGTAACGTCATCTTTTTTAAATACCTTTTTCACCTTTTGCAAGAAATAAGCGGAGCCTTTTTTATTATAATAGGTATTAAAACTGTTGTTATAACGGGAATCAATGCCTAATGTACAGTCTCCCGCTGCGCTGATGATTATTTCAACCGTTTTGGACTTCTTGCTGGCTGCCGCCTGCGCCGGTACTTTGCCGCATATGACTGCCAGTAAAAAAAATATTGTAATTACACCGATTCTTTTTTTCATTATCCGTTCTCTCCCTTTCCCCATAAGAAAAGACCACCGCTAATAATCTAACGGTGGTCTTGTATCAACAGCCTGTAATTCTGTCTGCCGCACTGACTATGTTATCTTACAGTGCGTTTACCAGTTTCTTAAGCGCTTCAACAGCCTCGTCCGGAAGCTTGTCATAACCACCCTTGTCGGTAGCGAATTTCTCTACTGCATCTACACGGTTCTGCATAGCGTCTTTTAACTGCTTCTTATAGTCTGCGTCATTTAAGTCCGGAGTAAAGCCTTCCCAATCCATAATCTCGATATCCTCAAACGGACCCCACTGCTTAAACTCTGCTCTCTTTTCTACAATGGCCTCTAAGATACCTAAGGTATCGGAAGGCTGACATTTCTTGCCCATGAAGTCGCCGGTGTTGATGATGTAGCAGTCTACATTCTTCTCCTCCACTAACTTCTTGAACTTCTCATAATCGTTTACCAGCGGATAGGTTCTGAATGGGTTTGCATAAGGAACAATACGAAGCGCATTCATATCCGTACCGGCCTTTACACGCTCTGCGGTAGATGTCTTGGTTGCCAGCGTTGCGCCCATAACGGAAGCAAGGGCTGCGCCTTTTAATTTTACTACCGGCGGAATGGTCGGATCCTTCATAATCCAGAAAATTGCATTTACCGGAGAGTCAATCTTGTCTACCCGGTTCGGTGACCATAACTTGGACTTGATGGCGCGGCCATTACCGTTACGGATATCCTCGGTAACTAACTGAATCTTGCCGTCCTCGTCCATGGTTGCAGAACAGTTCTGCACTGTCAGCAGATACTGGTTATCCGGACAGCCTGTCGGATAGTCTGCGGTCTTATCAAAATAAGTAGGCTCCAATGCAATGGAAGCACAGGTATCAGAGTTAATAATAAATGCGTCATCATGCAGCACCTTGATTGCCGGATATTTGCCGCCATGCTTTGCATGAGTAAGCGTTGACTTACCGGAGCCTGACAAACCGTATACGGAAGCAACAAACTTAGAACCGTCCTCTAAAGTGTACTCCTTCTGTCCGCCATGGCAGGAAGCATAACCGTTACGGTTTGCAATGGCCCAAGCCATAGTCAAGGTTCCCTTCTTATGCTCGCCAAAATATTTCATACCAAGGATTGCTGCACAGTTCTGATTGGTATCAAAATAGCACAGAGTAAGCGGATCGCTCAAGCAGCTATAATCCACATCCGGGCTCTCCGTCGGCGTCCACTGCGGATCAGAGAAAATGTAGATATCCGGCTCTTTGCCATCGCCAACCGGCTTAGAATCCTTGTACATCTTAACATACTCATCTGACATATACTGGAAATTAAGCATCCAGTTATAAAGAAGATTCTCTTCCCCTTCCGGAATCAGCAAATGTGCCTTTACCATAAATTCAGGGTCCAAACCGACAAAACAGGTTGCGTGATATAATGTCTCCCAGCGTGTCTTGTAAATTGCATCCATAACTACCTTATCTAACTTGGTATCATCTACACCAGGCTCACCCTTAATCCGGCGGGCTGCTGCATAACGTCCGGTAACAGCGCCATCGTTAAATAATAATACCTTTGCATCTGCATCCAGACCAAATTCCTCACCGCGGTAAACCGGCATATCTGTTACAATGGTTCCCGGTGAATTTTTAGCAAGATTATAGGCTTCCTTCAGCGTGTTAACCTTTACTACATTGTTGCCGTAAAAAGCGGCCTCAATAATAGAACGGGTCTTGGAAAAACCAACCTTGCCAGCACCAATTTCGTCCAGTTTGTAATTTGCTTTTGTTGCCATGTGTTACATCCTCCTGTATTTATTATTTTTCACATTCTTAAAATGTAGAAATACAATTCCCCGTTGGCCTTCATAAAAACGCCAATCATCCCTAGTATATATTTCAAAATCTTTACTGTCAATAGCCGAACACAAAATTTGTAACGATTCATTCTCCTATTTCGTTGCCTTCCCCGTTCAGCGGATATTTTTCTATTATCCGCTTTTTTGTGACACCGCCGACGGTAAATCCTGTCCCTTCATTCCTGCACTGGTTTCGGTTTTAAGAAATTTTGCGGCCACCCGTCCGGCATATTTATTTGCACATGCTCACGAAGAACTCGCACCGGGAAGGGGTGACTGGGAAACATCTAAAGCCCCTTTAAGAACGCCGGTACTTGCGGAGGACATAAAAATTATCGTTATCTGAAGTTTGTATGTCCTCCGCTTAGTACCGCTGCGTTCTTAACAGAGCGCAAGCGTGGCTTAAGATGTTTGCCCAGCACCCCAAACCCGGTGCTCAGACACTTCTCCGCATGTGCATTATGCCGGACGGGCGGGCCGCAAATTTCTAAAAAACCGCGTGTCAGGAATGAAGGGACAGGATTACCTTTCGGCGGTAAGCCACGAATATTTTCCCGGATAATAGAAAAATATCCGCTGAACGGGGAAATCACCCAGAGGATGAATCGTTACAAATTTATGCAAGTAAAAAAGCAACTCCCCGCAAGGGGAAACTGCTTTTTATTATGTCCTTATAGATTAGCATTTTCTGAAAATCCTGCCAGTCTCATCAATTCCTTAATGGTGTTCCTGCTTACCATCTTACCCTGGTATTCCAGTAGGTCTTCCTTACTTCCTGTGAAAATATCTGCCGGTTCATGCTTCCGTAATATGACTTTATCCTCATCCACAAATATTTCAACCGGATCCTTGATATCGATGGATAAGCTCCTTCGCAGTTCAATGGGTAAGGTTACTCTGCCAAGATTATCCAGATGTCTGACAATTCCTGTTGATTTCATAGACATCCTCTCCTTTTTCTATGGTATACCAGAATTGTGCATCATAGATTAGAATTAAACATCCTGTGGTTATCCTTAAAGTAGCATGAAATTCTTTTAAAGTCAACGCATATATCAAAAATTTTGAATATTGTCATAATATGGAAATTTTCTATAAAAATTGGAAATTTATTTTTTCCTTCTATTTCGATATGGTGAATTGTTATCTGCAAAGTAACAATATTTTTATTAAAATATGCATTATTTGTATTACAATATTTTTTCCTTTTTTTCTCTGATAAAATTAAATTATAGTTACATGTTGTTTGCTTTTATATATAGGAGGAAGCATATGAATTACTTATTATTAGGATGCCGCATCCGGCAAATGAGAGTCCGCAGGCATGTTTCTCAACAGCAGATGGCCAGAGAACTTCATTTTTCCCAGCAGCATATATGCAATGTGGAACGCGGTCTGGCTCATCCGAGTATCGATTTTCTTGTAGATATTTCAAATGCATTAAACGTATCTACCGACTATCTGCTGCAAGACAGCCTGAATCAGAAAAATACGGATGAGCCCGGAAATGTTTTATCGGATGTGCAATGTTTTCTGGATAAGCAAAAATTAGAAATTCAAACATTACAGAATATTTTACATGACGATTAATCATAATTTGTTCCAGACAAAAACCGAAGCATTAGATATGCTTCGGTTTTACTCTTTAAGCAGCGCCTGATAGATTTCGCGCTTTCCCACTCCCCGGTCTTTCGCCGTCTGTTTCATGGCCTCTTTCTTATCCATTCCCTGTTCCATATACCACTCCACATGTTCAGGGATGCTCATGGAGAGCAGACCGCCAAGCGCTTCCTGCTTAACCGCCTGGGGACTCGCGCCTTCGATGACCAGAACAAACTCCCCCTTCGGCTCCTGCTGCTGATAATGCGCAATCGCTCCCGATAAGGTTGTGCGAAAATTTTCCTCATGCTTTTTCGTAAGCTCGCGGCAGAGGGAAACCGGACGGTCGCCTAAGGTATCGAAAAGCTCCTGTAACGTCTTTTTTAATCTGTGGGGCGCCTCGTAGAGAATGATGGTACGGGTTTCCCTTTTGAGCTCCTCCAATACCGCCGCTCTTTCCTTTTTATCATAGGGAAGAAACGCCTCAAAACAGAACCTTCCCGCCGGTCTGCCGGACAGGGTGAGCGCCGTAACCAAAGCGGAAGGCCCCGGCAGGGAGGTCACTTCGATTCCCGCCTCATGGCACTGCTTTACCAGCTCCTCCCCCGGGTCGGAAATCGCCGGCGTACCAGCGTCTGTAATCAACGCCACATTAAGCCCCGCCTCCATTTTCTGTACCAGCGCCTTCGCCTTGTCGTACTTATTGTATTCGTGATAACTGGTCATGGGCGTTTTTATGTCAAAATGATTCAACAGCTTTATGCTGTTTCTGGTGTCCTCCGCCGCAATCAAATCCGCTTCCCGCAGCACCCGCAGCACCCGCAAGGTGATATCCTCCAGATTGCCGATGGGCGTAGCGCAGATATATAACATGCCTGCCATAATCCTCTCCTATAAATACCGCTTTCCGTAAATGCGAAAAATCTCGTCACTGTATATGCCCTTATCCTGATAGACAATCAAGGGCGCTTCCACCGTTATACGGGGGCGTCCTCCCTTGGTTCCCTCTATCAGCACCATAGTGGGTTCCTTGTCCACATAGGGATGCACCAGCCGCATCCGCTTTGGCTCAATATGATACTGCTTCATACACGCAAAAATCTCTGCCAGCCGGAAAGGCTTGTGAATCATAAAAAAGCTGCCTCCCTCCGGCAGCACATGAGCCGCCGCCCGGACTACATCCTCTAAGCAGAGCAGCACCTCGTGTCTGGCAATAGTCTTCGGCTCATGGAGATTGGTAAGTCCATGATGTTCCGTCATATAGGGCGGATTCACCGTTACCACCTGAACCGACGCCGGAGCAAACCGCCCTGTAACCTCTTTTACATCTCCGCAGACAATCTCCACCCGGTCCTCTAAATGGTTCATCTCGACGCTTCTACAAGCCATATCCGCATAATCCGGCTGTATCTCTAAACCGCAGAAACTTTCGCCCTCCGTCTTTGCCGCCAGTAAAATGGGAATGACGCCGCCTCCGGTACAAAGGTCTAATACCCGCTGCCCTTTCCTGACTTTCGCAAAATCCGAAAGCAGAACGGCGTCCACACCAAAACAGAAGCCTTTTGGCTTCTGAATAATCTGGTATCCCTTACATTGCAAATCGTCTATTCTCTCATCTTCTAATATCATCGCCTGTTCCTGCGTCCTGTTTTCCTTTCCTTCAGAACCCGTCTGTAACTAGTCTATCTTAGAGCCGGACTCCTGTTTTTCCAAAGCCTCTAACGCCCTTAATTCTTCATCATCATTGGTCTTATCGTTCTTCCGGCGCTTCTTTGGCTTGAACTTTAATTCATCTACCGTATATTCGCGAATCTCCTTATCGTCGTTTTCCAGCTCCACAATGACCTTAACCTTCTGTCGGAGGACGCTGATACTGCTGACTTCTCCCTTACAGCCGTCAATGGTCTTTACAAAATCGCCCACATTGGGCAGCTTTTCATTCAGGTACTCATAGGTCTCCTGCTCATTTTTGAGACAGCACATCAGCCGCCCGCACACGCCGGAAATCTTGGAGGGATTCAGGGAAAGATTCTGCTCCTTGGCCATCTTAATCGATACCGGAACAAAGTCTGACAGATAACTATGACAGCAAAGCTCCCGTCCGCAGATACCGATACCGCCCATAATCTTCGTCTCGTCCCGCACGCCAATCTGGCGGAGTTCAATCCTGGTCCGAAAAACTGCCGCTAAGTCCTTTACCAGCTCCCGGAAATCAATCCGCCCGTCCGCGGTAAAATAAAAGAGCAGCTTATTGTTGTCAAAGGTATACTCCACATCAATCAGCTTCATCTCCAGACCATGCTTGGCAATCTTTTCCAGACAAATCTTATAGGCGTCCTTGCATTTTTCCTTGTTCTCCTCATTATGCCTGTAATCCTGCTCTGTAGCCTTGCGGATAACCGGCTTAAGGGGAGAGGAAATCTCCTCGTCTTTAATCTGCCGCCTGCCTAACACGACCTTTCCAAATTCCACGCCTCTGGCGGTCTCCACGATAACCGCATCTCCGGTTTCCAATTCAATGCCGTTGGGGGCAAAAAAATATATCTTTCCGTTGGGACGGAAACGCACACCTATTACTTCTGTCATTGTATATTCTCCTTTATTGTAAGCAGCATTAACTCCATGGCAATGTCAAAATTGACATTGGCCTCTAACCGGACCTTTAATTTGTCCAGCGCGGTGATAATCTCCTCCAATCCTTCATAGGAGGTATGGCTTGCCTGCTTTTTCATCACTGAAAATTCTTTTTTAAAAATAATCTTATTCGGTGAATTGGATATCTTCACCATCAGGATATCCCGAAACCACATGGTCATAATATCTATGTAATCCGTAATATCCAGCTTATATTTTCCCATATTTTTTACGGCCTGGATAATCTCCTCCATCTCCATATCCGGAATAGAGCGCAAAAGCCGTATGCTGTCCTCCCGAATCTCGTTGTAGTCGGGAGAAATGGCTAACCGTACTGCCTTTCCCAGATTGCCCTGTGCAAAATCCGTACAAAACCGGGCCTTGTCCTGGTCTACCTGTAAATTTGTCATCAGATAATCTATCATATCTAACGGCTCTACCGGCTTAAAATTCAGCACAATACACCGGCTCAGCACCGTCGGCAGAAACTTGTCCACATTGTTGGTGAGCAGCATAATAACCGCATATTCCGGCGGCTCCTCTAATGTCTTAAGCAGCGCGTTTTGCGCCTGGGGCGTCATTAGCTGGGAATCCGGAACGATATATATCTTGTAGCGGCTGCTGTAAGGCTTTAAATCGATATCATTTACTATCTGGGTGCGGACCTCCTCCACAGAAAGGGTATTGGCCTTCTCATGCGTTACCCAGATAATATCCGGCTGGTTACCGGATTCTGCCTGTAAGCAGGAATGGCATTTTCCGCATGGGTCCGGCTCTCCGGTCTCGCATTGCAGCGACTTTGCCACTACAGCCGCAAGCGTCTTCTTTCCCACTCCTTTTTCCCCGTTCAGAATATAGGCGTGGGATACCTTGCCAAGCTCAATACTGCTCTTAAAATGCCGGACTATATCCTCATGCCCGATTATATCACTGTAATTTGCCATATACTCACCTCGTTTCCTCTTCTGCCTGTATATACCTGCGCCGTCTTATGCTCATTTCCAGGTAATCAGGTGGAAATATCCAAAAGCATTCCCCGGATATCGTCAATCTTACCCAAAATGGCCAGATTATCCTTCTCATCCTTCAAAAGCTCCTGCGCTAATTCGTCTAAGGATTTGTCTATCTCCTTGACAATGCCGTACACTCTGTGTCTTCCCCGCCGGTCTAAGAAATTCTCTCTGGAAAAAGCATGGGAGTTAGCCGCCACTTCATTCATAAATTCCTTGACCAGACTGCGGTAACGCTTCATATCCCGAATATCCATGTGCTTGGCAATCTTACTGCCCTGCTCCTCGATATCCTTCATCAGGCCGGAAAGCTTTTCCTGTAACTCGCTGTTCTCTATATGGCTGACTAAGGTAAACTTAAAACTGTCATCTCCTTTGGGGGCCTGAGTCTGGGACTCTACCGGCGCCGCCCCTGTCATCTGGTTTACTTTTAAATCCATACTCATGCTATCCCCTCCCTACTTCTGAAAAAAACGCTTTTCTACCTCACTGGTAATCATACTATGAATTTCCTCAATTGGCAATGTGGCATCTACTGGAAAAATCCGCTCCGGATAAAGCTGGGCCAACTGGCGGTAGCCCTCTACCACCCTTTTATGGAAGGTGAGGTCTTCCAACTCCATACGGTCTAACTTTGTCTGGTGCTTTTTTCTCTTAAGCCCGGTCTCCGCATCTAAATCCATAAATATTGTAAGCTTCGGCGCCACGTCGCCCAAAGCATAACCGTTCACCTCATAGACGGTCTCTACCCCAAGTCCTCTTCCAATGCCCTGATATACGGCGGAGGACTCCACAAACCGGTCGCAGATTACCGCCTTGCCCTCCTCTAACGCCGGGCGGATTACCTGATTAACCAGCTGCGCTCTTGCAGAGGCATAGAGCAAAAGCTCCGTCATATGGCTCATCTCCTGATAATCCCGGTTCAGAATAATCTTCCGGATTGCCTCGCCAATCTCCGTTCCGCCCGGCTCTCTGGCAATGACAATATCAAATCCTCTGTTCTCCAGATATTTTTTCAGCAAATCAATCTGCGTCGTCTTTCCGGAACCGTCCGGTCCCTCCATTGTAATAAATATTCCTTCCACGAATCTATCCCCTATCCTTTTGTTTATCCCTGTCAAACAGCTTCTTTCCATAGGAACGCCATCTGCTTTCTCTCACCACAGTAATTCTATAGTCTCCGTTATCCCTCTTTGTCAGTCCCTTTATCTGCTGTCCCTGCGCCAAAGCCTCCTGTACCGCCTGCAAAATATCCCGGCTGATTACTTCCCCTGGCGCCACAATGGGTATCTCCGGCGGAATCTGATAAAGGAAGGTATGGCTTATTCTTCCCGCTGCCTCTTTTAAAGGTATCTCCGAATACTGGCTTTCCCTTGCCTGGGCAATGCTCATTTTCTGCTCCGGAAGCCTTACATAAACCGACGTCTCCCTGCTATTAGTATCGGCTGTTTGCGTCATTTCCCTTAGCTGTCCGTCTATAATCTCCAACGCCTGCCCTAAGGCTTCAAAGGCTTCCTTTGAATCCGCCAAAGAGGTCATGGCAATCACATAACTGCCCCCCGCCATCTCCATCTGCTGCCCGTATTCCTCCGCCAGCATACGGCCGAGCATAATTCCGGTAAAGGGCTGCTCTTCGCCGTCCCGTTCAATCACACAGCGGTCCACAGAAAATACCAGCTTGCCCGCATCATAGCTGCAACCGCCGAATTTTTTAAAATCCTCCAGCCCCGCCAGATGTATGTGGGAAAGTTTTTCCCACCGCTTCCGGTACTCTGCCAGAAGCTCCTTATAAATGATAAACTGCCCGTCCCGCTCATGATCCATCCGCTCTATGCACGCCTCGCTGGCCGCCATAAAGACATAGGAGGGCGATGAGCTTTGATAAACCGACAGATATTCCTCGAGACAATCCCTGTTCACCAGATTGCCTTTCCTATGCAGGATTGCGCACTGCGTCATGGCCGGTAAGGTCTTGTGGAGACTTTCTATGACAATATCCGCCCCTATACGGATTGCCGGTTCCGGCACTTTTTTATAATCAATGGTGGAAATGGTCTCATTTACATTGGCCATATATTCAAAATGGGCGCCATGGGCTTCGTCCACAATTAACGGCACCTTCTGTCTGTGGGTAATCTTTGCAATCTTTTCCACATCGCTGACTACTCCTTCATAGGTGGGAGACACCAAAACTACCGCTTTAGCGTCGGCGTGGTCTTTCAGCGCCTTCTTTATCCTGTCCGGCGATACGCCGCCAAACATATGGAGTTCTTCATTCCATTCCGGCAGAACATATACCGGCTTTAACCGTAACAAAAATATGGCGTGATATACGGACTTGTGGCAGTTCCTCGCCACAATCACCGTATCCCCCCGGCTGCACACAGCGGAAATGGCAGCCAATATGCCGCAGGTACTGCCGTTAATCAGATAATAGCTCTGGTCCGAACCGTAAATCTGCGCCGCCCGCTCAAACGCTTCTTTAATGATTCCTTCCGGGTGGTGGAAATCATCTAACTGCGCCACTTCCGTCACATCAATGGAAAAGGGATTCTCCACAAGCTCCGGAAAAATTGTGTGAAACCGCCGCTTGTGCCCCGGCATATGCCAGGGATAGGCGCCTTCCGTATTATATGCCGTTAACCCGCCTAATATAGACTGCTCCATAAACTGTACCTTTCCATAAATGAATATAATCCAATTTATTATAGCAAAATTGCGGGCAAATTGCAAAAAAATTTAGTCACAGCTGCTCCTTTAAGATATTCTTGTAGCCCTCTCCGAAAATCTCGCTGGCGCTGGTGACAATCATAAACGCTTTCCTGTCCACCTGTCGGACAATCTCTGTAAGCTTCGGCGTCCCCCGCTTCTTAACCACGCACATAATAATCTGCTTTTCGTCGTTGCTGTAGGCTCCCTTTCCCCTTAAAATGGTAGCCCCCGCCTCTAATTCCTCTAATATTCTTCCCAACATCTCCTGCGGTCTGCCGGACACGATATAGACAAGCCTCGCCTCGTCGCCTCCATACAGTATATAATCCATTACCCTTCCATGCAGCACCACAGCAATAAAGGCATACATGGCAATATTAAAATCCTTAAACACAAACCCGGACAACGCCACAATCAATACGTCAATTGTAATGAAAAAGGTGCTCGTCTTAATCGCCGGATATTTTTTCCGCAATACCTTGATAATAATATCCATGCCGCCTGTCGTGGCGCCAATCCACAGCACCAGACCGATTCCGGTTCCCACTAAAATACTGCCGGCAATGGCGGCAAGCAGCAGATTGTCCGTAACCGCCGGAAAAGTGGCAAATACATTGGTAAACAGGGAATTTAATATAATGGCGTAGAAGCTTAGGGCAATGAACTTTCCCCCAAACTTCCACCAGCCGAGAATGATAATGGGAATATTTAACAGAAGATACCAGGTTCCCGTCTCTAACCCCAAAGAATGACTGAGAATAACCGAAAGGCCCACAACGCCGCCCGGCGCAAGCTCATTGGGATCTAAGAACAATCCAATTCCCGCAGAATAGATAAAGGCGCCGACCGATATAACCAACAGTTTCTTTATCAGCCGGAGCACCCTGCTTTTTGATGTCTCCATAGAACAACCTCCAAACCGTTTTTTATATTAGTCTGTGCCTTTTTCATCATTTTATCAGATTTTTGTTATTTCCTAATCTTAACCGCCTATCCCTTTCTACAGATTTTATTGCAAACACATAAAAATCTTATTTAATCGTCATCTGTTTCTTTTTGTATCCGTATCTTTACATCTTCGGGGATATGGTAAAACGCTCTATACCCTTTAATTGTAAATTTATATTCTGGCTTCGGGGTAATCGAGTGAACATATTTTTCATAAGGAAGATGTTCTATCGTAATCTCCTTCTTGCCCGCAGCAACCTGCCTGCGGATTTCCGCCACACGATTATATTCCGTCAGGGAAATAACGCTCAAAATAACAAAGTAAATGCCAAACCCAACCACAATTCCCCCGCGTAAAAACTTTCTGGCAATCTCATTCCACATCTTGTCCAAATCCGGAACCAGATTCATCAGCATATAAATCAACAGCAATTCAAAAAAATAACTTCCCAGCAGACACCGCGGCGAAACCGGATTTATAATTACAAATACTGCCGCTGTAGACAGCATACTGCACACCGGCAGCGCCAGTTGTAAAATATATTTTTTATGAATCGCAATAATTCCCACCACAATCAACAGCGCAACAAAAAACAATGTTGTAGTAACTGTGTGTAAAAAAAGTAAATCCGGTCGCTCCTGCTGATTTGCGGGTCCCTGAATCCATGCAGACATACCTCCAAACAAAGCATATACTCCCAGTATCCCCATAGCGATTATATAAAGTTTGCGTCTCTTGTCTGATAACCGTGCCTTTTCTAACTCATAAATCCGATATATCACAAAAAATAAAAGCAAATTAAGAAAAACGCTGCCGAAAAAACCATACTCGCAAATCATTTGGTAGTTATATAAACTGATGGTTGATTTTATTCCTCGGTAAAAGTCCGTTTGCCCTGTGATTTCTCCATAAGCAGAATTGGAAAACATAAGCGCTGTCCCGAGAAACAGTCCGATGCCATAGGCAACATGTTTGACATATATTTTCTTTTTTTCAATCCCTGCATATAACATTCCCGCAAACCAGAGGGCAATGTTCAGCAAAGTAAAATGTTCCACAATCAATGCATTGGAAAATCCCAGCAAAGCATAAGGAATGACAAGAACCCATCTTTGTTTCCCATCCTCATTTTGTTCTATCAGATCATACAGGCTTTGCACATAGATTAAGGTCAGCAAAATACTGGTCATATAGTTTGCAAACCCAGAAACCCAGGCAATTGTATTATTAAACATCGCCATCGGCATGGAAACAACTGCAAATAATGTGATATAAAACGCAATCTTCCTCTTAGATAATTTTTCCATCAAATATATGACGCCCGACGTGACTGCGCTCATATATATCGTTTTGAGCACAACAGACCGGGTAAGTATTAAGATGATAAGATATCCAAGATATCTTCCGCCATAATCCTGAAATCCGGTTTTCAGACGCTGCAACCCATACACTGAACCCCATCGTAAATCATCATCCACATATGGCACTGATGCGAAAAAAATACATAATAATACAAATAGGATCGGATACCGGTATTTGCTGATTCCTCTTTTCAGCCGTTCACATTTCTCTCTGCTCATAATCTTTTTTCCTCCTGTTATGCATTTGTATATCAGACAATGCCGTCATATATTTTTTAAAAAATAAGGCCATAAATAATGAAAAAGCTGCAAGTTTAAACCGTCGAAACTTACAGCTTTTTCAGAGGCGCCAACCAGATTTGAACTGGTGATGAAGGTGTTGCAGACCTCTGCCTTACCACTTGGCTATGGCGCCATATTCATCTTATATAATATATGCGGGAATCTCTTATTCATTCCCGGCCACCGACGACAAGAATCATATTAGCATATTTCCCTTTATATTGCAAGCATTTTTCCCTTTTTATATTACTTGCAAATTATCTGTTATTTGAAATATTCAACAAAGATTAAATGTATTTAACTGTAAACAAAAGTTATTTTATTCTTTTTATCCAGTTTTTCCCCGTCTTTAGGATTTAGCACTATATTTCTTTGAGAGTTTATATATAAATGTTTTTCTCTAAGTCAGCATGTTTG
>CANQMR010000023.1 GCA_947625015.1 uncultured Lachnospiraceae bacterium
CAAACATGCTGACTTAGAGAAAAACATTTATATATAAACTCTCAAAGAAATATAGTGCTAAATCCTAAAGACGGGGATTTCTTAAAACCGATGACAGTGCGGGAAAATGGGAAGGAATTATCCTGTGGCGGTATTAGATTAATATAGCGGAATATATGGAAAGAGAGGCCGCAGGAGGCAGGGCGCAAATTTATTTGGGAGGAATTGGAATAGCGGGGAAGGTTTGGAAGAATTTGCTTGTCAGCGGGTTATAGATTGTTGTAAAATGGGGGAGAATTGAAATTAGGAAGATGGGAAAGGACAGGGATATGCGAAAAACAAAGATTATTTGTACATTGGGACCGGCAACGGAGGATGACGGGGTTTTACGGCAGCTTATGACAGAGGGCATGAATGTGGCAAGATTTAATTTTTCCCATGGGGATCATGCGCAGCATGCCAGAAATTTAGAGAGGGTAAGGTCTTTAAGGGAGGAATTGGGACTTCCCATTGCCGCCCTTCTTGATACAAAAGGACCGGAAATCCGGGTGGGAGATTTTAAAGAAGGAAAGGTTCAGCTAGCGGACGGACAGAAATTTACGCTGACCACAAGAGAGATTGTGGGAGATCAAAACGAGGTTTCCATTACCTATAAGAACCTGATTCATGATATTGAGGTGGGAACCAGAATTTTAATTGACGACGGCCTGATTTCCATGCGGGTGGAGTCCATGACGGATACGGATATTGTCTGCGTGGTGGAAAACGGCGGACCGGTGTCCAACCACAAGGGAGTAAATGTGCCCAATGTGGCGTTATCTATGCCCTATGTCAGTGAAAAGGACCGGGCTGATATCATTTTTGGCATTGAACAGGGCTTTGATTTCATTGCCGCTTCCTTTGTGCGGACGGCGGACGACATTTTGCAGATTCGGGATATTTTGAGCCAGCACAACTGCAATTTTATCAATATTATCGCAAAGATTGAGAATATGCAGGGCGTGAACAATATAGATGAGATTATCCGGGTTTCCGACGGCGTGATGATTGCCAGAGGCGACATGGGCGTGGAGATTCCTTTTGAGGATGTGCCCTCTATTCAGAAGATGATTATCAAAAAGGTGTACAATGCGGAAAAGATTGTGATTACCGCAACCCAGATGTTAGATTCCATGATGAAGAACCCAAGGCCCACAAGGGCGGAGGCAACAGATGTGGCAAACGCCATATATGACGGCACGTCGGCGATTATGCTCTCCGGCGAGACGGCGGCGGGACTGTATCCTGTAGAAGCCCTTAAGACTATGGTGCGGATTGCGGAGCGGACAGAAGCGGATATTGATTTGGTGAAGCGGTTTAACAGCAGGGAAAATCTGGTGAATCCGGATATTACCAACGCCATTGCCCATGCTACCTGTACGACAGCCATGGATTTAAACGCGGCTGCCATAGTGACGGTGACGAAATCGGGAAAGACGGCCCGCATGATTTCCAAATACCGGCCCTCCTGTCCCATTATCGGCTGCACGCCCTATGAAAATGTGTGGCGGCAGTTAAACCTTTCCTGGGGCATCCGTCCCCTGATGGTGGAGGAAAAGGACAACACAGACGAACTGTTTGAGCACGCCATTGAACTGGCGGAGAAGGAAGGCTATGTAAAGCAGGGAGAGATTACGGTTATTACCGCCGGAGTGCCGCTTGGCGTATCCGGCACCACCAACCTGATTAAGGTTCATGTCGTGGGCCATATTCTGGTTAAGGGCAGGGGTGTCAACAACCGCAAGGTTACGGCAAGCCTTTGTGTCGGCAAGGATGAGATGGATATTGTAGATAATTTCAAAGAGGGAGACATCATTGTATTGCCGGAAACCAGTAATGATATTATGGACGAGCTGCGGCAGGCCTCCGGTATCATTGTGGAGAAGGAAGGACATAATTCCCATGCGGGAATTGTGGGGCTAAGCCTCGACATTCCGGTAATCCTCGGGGCGGAAAACGCCACAGACATTTTGAAGTCCGGTGCAGTTGTGACGATGGATGCGGAGAAGGGGATCGTTTCCTCTAATTAGCATTTTGACAGGCGGATACCGTCGGTATAATTTGTATCATAATGGATACCATAAAGGAGAAAGCATGGCGGAGATAAAAAAGCAGACCATTCCCTGTCCGAAGTGCGGCAGGCCGCTGGAAATCGATATGTGGGACAGTGTTGAACTTCCGAGGGACAGGGAACAGAAAGAAAAGATAATGAACAATCATTTTTTCGGTGCGGAATGTGGTACCTGCGGAGAGTTTATTCCTGTGGGGTATCAGTGCACCTACAATGATATGGAGAGAAAATATTTTCTCTGGCTCCTGCCAAAGTTAGGGGAAAAGGAACAGCAGGCGGTACTGGAATATAATGAACGGCTGGCAGGGGACAATCCGTTCCGGCTGGCCAGAAGCGGATACCGGCACCGGGTTGTGCAAAGCGTGGGAGAGCTCCGGGAAAAGATTCTCATTTTTGACGAGGGGTTAGACGACCGTTATATTGAACTGATGAAAATGGCGTATGCCCCGGTAATCCGGCAGCGTCTACAGACGGAGAGCAGGATAACGGATATCCGGTTTCAAAAGCAGCCGGACGGAGAGTACAGCTTTCTGGTAATTTTTGATGACCGGCCGCCGGCCAATGTGCTTGTGGATATGAATACCTACAAGGGGACCGGGAATCGGATGGAAAACCGGCTGGGACCGGAGACGCCGGGGAACCTTATATGCGTCAATGCAGGATGGGCGGCGGAGGTTATGGGGATTGCCCCGGACAGGCAGCAGAGCAGCAAATGATTTTTATAGAATTATTTTATGATATGAGGAGGCTTAATTTATGGCAGTGGTAAATGTGACAAAGGATAATTTTGAGGAAGAGATTTTAAAGGCGGAACAGACAGTGCTGGTGGATTTCTGGGCGGGCTGGTGCGGCCCCTGTAAAATGTTAGGCCCGATTGTCGACCAGGTTGCGCAGGAACACCCGGAGATTAAGGTCTGCAAGATAGACATTGACGAACAGACGGAACTGGCTATGCAGTATAAGGTTATGAATATCCCAACGCTTCTGGTGTTTAAAAATGGTGAGGTTGCCAATCAGAGCGTCGGCGTGATTTCTAAGAACGAAATTTTGGAACTGCTGTAAGCAGGCGGGAAATATGGGGGTCACAAAACTGCCGGGGCATGAATCAGCGCTTTGGCAGTTTTTTTCATAATTTCTCTCACTGTCCTGTTTTTGGGACAGTTAATTCTGTAAAATAGTCTTATCAAAGGACTGGATTGAAAAATCAAACCTGTACTTTGACAACTGAAAATGGTTGGATAAGTCTAATTTACTTTTACAGAAGGAGGAAGGGAATATGATGAATTATCAGAGAGAGAAAGAACGAAGGATTGGCGTCTTTGAAGACACGATGCAGTTATGTGAGAGGGAGCCGTTTCTGGCACAGGCGATTTTTGCAACGCAGAGGAAGACCGGAATATATAAGGCTCCGCTGGAAGAACTGGACAGGCCGGAACCATTGAACCGGAACTGCCGGATTACCGTCTCTGCGAGGCGGACGTTAGAGGCGGCTTGCAAGCTGGCCGGGGAATATCCGAATAGCAGGATTGGCGCGCTTAACTTTGCTTCCGCCACGAATCCGGGAGGCGGGGTAATCCGGGGCAGCAACGCGCAGGAGGAGTGCATTTGCCGCTGTACTACCTTATATCCATGCCTGAATGTGGATAAGCTGTGGAAGGATTATTATAACGTTCACCGCCAGAGACATTCTGCGCTGTACACCAACGCATGTATTTATACGCCGGATATTGTTTGCATGAAGTCCGATACGGCGTGGCCGGATCTTCTTCCTAAGGAGCAGTGGCTTACCTTGGACATGATAAGCTGCGCCGCCCCGAATTTAAGGGCAAGATCCTTTAGCAACATGAATTTGTTTGCCGGAGATGCAGCGGATATTACAGATGAAGCGTTAGAAGAATTGTTAACGGAGAGGGTTAAGGGAATTTTTCAGGTTGCGGTCTGCCATGGTATAGACGTCCTGGTGCTTGGCGCCTTTGGCTGCGGGGCCTTTTGCAACCCGCCTGAGGTGACGGCGAGAGCCTTTGCGGTAGCTTTGGCGGAATACCGCGCTTATTTTCAGGCTGTGGAATTTGCGGTATATTGCAGTCCGAAGGACATGCATAATTACAATGTGTTTGAGGAAGTGTTTTCACCTTTGGAACCATAGGCATAACCCTTGAGAATAGTTCATACAATGTATAAAAGTATTCTCAGGGGATTTTCTTGAAAGCATATATTGAAGAAAGAGCAATGGAGATTGGAGCATATATTATTAACTCCAATGCAACGGTAAGACAAACTGCCAGAAAGTTTGGGGTAAGCAAGAGTACGGTGCACAAAGACGTCTCTGAACGCCTCGTTTACATTAACCCGGCCCTTGCCAGCGAAGTGCGCAAGGTGTTGGATGTGAACAAGGCGGAGCGGCATATACGGGGCGGTCTTGCCACAAAAGAAAAATATCTGCATCAGAAAGTATGAAAAATTGGGGATTTAGAGTAAAGTATAATATAGAGAATCTTAAAAAAATCTGAAAATCGATGAAAAGTTATTGTATTTATAGGAAAAATATGAGAAAAAGACTACTATATGGGAAAACTTGCTTATAAATCCTTCACATGCTATAATATAATGAACGCAAAGAAAACAAATTGCGCTTAAGGCGGCATTTGTTTTCCTGTGTCATTTACAAATTAACAGGCTGTAAGCATAGTATGTCTGTTGCGGAAAGAAAAAGAGGCAGGTGCGAAGATGAAATTTATACACATGGCGGATGTTCATTTAGGGGTACAGCCGGATAAGGGCAAGCCTTGGAGTGAAGATAGGGAAAGAGAGATAAAGGATACATTTGTTAAGGTTATCAAAAGAGCGGAGGAACAACAGATTGATCTGTTGATGATAGCAGGAGACCTGTTCCATATGCCTCCTTCAGAAGGAATGTTAAGGGATGTGGACTATATTCTCTCCAAACTTACCAAAACAAGGACAATTATGATTGCGGGTAATCGTGATTATATGAAACCTGACAGTCCGTTAGCTAATTATAAGTTTTCATCCAGGACAATTTGTCTGTCAGCGGAAAAGATCAGTAATGTATACATGAAAGATATTAATACCTGTGTTACCGGCTTCTCTTATGATAGCAAAGAGAATGAAGATGATATTCTTAATCATATCAAGCCGGCAAAGCAGGGCGCTTTTAATATTTTGCTGGCGCATGGAGGCGACGCCAAACATCTGCCGTTTAATAAGAAGGTGCTTAAGGAGTCTAATTTTGATTATATCGCTCTTGGACATAACCACAAGCCGGAGATCATCAAAGAAAATGCAGTGATAATGTGTGGCTCTTTGGAACCGATTGATCCTACGGATACAGGAACAAGAGGGTATATATATGGCGAAGTAACCGATGGAGTTCTTAAGACAGAGTTTGTACCAGTGGCGCAAAGAGCATATATGAATCTTCTGATTAATATTAAGCCGGACCATACACCGCCTGCAATATTAGATTTAGTGGACCGCCAAATCCAAAATTTAGGCACGCAGCATATTTATCGGATTTTGGTAAGAGGGCATAATCATAACCATGATGTGTTTGATTTTACAAGTTTAACACAGAAATATAATATTTATGAAGTGATTACGGATACTGATGAACAATATGATCTCGGAAAACTTTATGAAGAAAATCAGGATAATTTGATTGGGAAATTTATTAATCAGTTATCTGATCATTATTATGGAGATGAGATTTGTAAAAAAGCCATCCATTATGGTTTGGATGTATTACTAAAGACGGGAGAGCAGTAATATGAGAATAGATAAGCTGCATTTGCAGGATTTTGGACAATTTCACGAAGAGGATATCTCGTTGGCGCCGGGAATTAATGTGATTTGTGGCGGCAGTGATACGGGAAAAACCACAATCAAAGATTTTATCGTGGATATGATATATGGAATTAACAGAGAACCGGGTGCCGGTGTGCGTATTGATCACTATGAAAAGACCAGGCCGATCAATGGTTCCGGGTTTTCGGGCGCGATGGAGTTTTGCGTGGAAGGTGAGGCTTATCAGGTTGAGCGGAATTTTTTGCAGCAGGATAAATCTACAAAATTACGTGATTTGGATGAGAACAAAGATATGGCGCTTCAGGAAGAGCATAGTCTTAAGGGAACTTTGCTTAATACATCTAAGAATATATATGAAAGCACATTATGCATGGGTCACAATGAACTTGCAGTTGGCAAGGATTTAATGGAGGAATTAGATCGCTATATTATTAGCAAGGCTTCGACAAAAGTGGGCGATATTAATGTTTCTGCCGCGCTTGACGAACTCGAACAGAAGAAAAAGAGTTATTCTAATACAGAACTTGCAAAAAGAGAGAAAGAGTTGACGGCAAAACTTTCTCTCGAAAGGGATTTTGACGGGGAAATTGAGGCTATCAGGAAAGAATATGAGAAAGTCGAAGCCTCGGTTAAAGATGGTAAAGAAGAGAAACTTCAATTTACGCCAATCAAGAATCCCGTAACCGAGTCAAGAATGGAAAATGCCGCCAAGAAGCAGGATGATGAGCCTGAACAGCCTGCGACTAAGCGGGAAAGAGACATTCAAATGCTTCAGGGAATGGGAAAGAAAAGTATTTTGGATAATGTATTTGTTATCTGGTTTCTCTCTCTGGCGCTAATTGCGGTTTTTGTTGCAATAGCACAGATTGTTCCGGTAAATATTCCGGCCCTGAAAATGGGAATTATAGGTTTTGGAATAGTTTTGGTACTCATGACTACATTTCAGGTTTTGTCAAGACGTTCAAAACTTCATCTGCTATTAGAAGATATGGAAATCGAACAGGGATTTCGGGATGCCAAAGCTGGAAATACCCGGTCTGCGGACTGGGAGGAAGCCCAGAAACGTTTAACTGAGTTACGCTTGAAAGAGCAGAATACGATAAAAGAGCGCAGCCAGCAGGAAAAGGCAATGGCTGAATTAGATGGAATAAAGACGCAGATGCAGGCTAATGAGATTGAATTGGAAGCATTGTCTTTAGCGATCAGTACAATCAGAGATTTATCAGATGATATATATGATTCCTATGGAAGTGTATTAAATGCTAGAGTATCACAATTAGTAGACAGAATTACACTCCACAGATACCAGGAAGTGAAGATAGACGATCAGTTAAGGATTTTAGTTAAAAAGGACAATTCGTTTATCAGTGTTGATTATCTGAGTGTAAGTACTATAGAACAGATATATTTTGCATTGCGTTTGGCTTTGGCTGAACTGGTGTTAAAAGATAATATGCCAATTCTCATAGATGACATTTTTGCCAACTATGATGAACAAAGATTAAAAGAAACACTAAGCTGTTTAAGTGAATATCTGCAACATCAGATTATTATATTTACGGTTAATCCTGATGTTCAGCAGTTATTTACTGACTTGGGAATGGAGAGCAGATATATTGCGCTTTAGGTAAATTCGCAAGTTTTATGGCTAGGGAAATGAGGGAATAGTATGGCTGATAACAAAAAATCTACGCCAGATAAAAGCGGATACTCCCGTACTGCAACCAACAGCAGTCAAACTACCGCAAAGAACATGGCACAGAAAAATGTAAACCGAAGTAAGTCTTCACAGGATGCACAGCAGGCTCGGCTTAAGAAAGAGAAGCGGGAACGACGGAGAAAGAGAAGAAAAGTGAGGAGGATTATCTTATCTTACCTTTTTCTTATTGTGTTGCTGATCGGCGTTATAGGCGGGTATATATTTTATGAAAAACTAGGCAAACAGCTTTTGGTTTATCGTCAGGAAGCAAAAGAGTTGGTTGCGAACTCTGACGAAAGCACTTTCCGGCAGGATGAAAGTTCTATCGTTTATGATGCGAAGGGAAAGATGATTCGGGAGGTTACAGGAGAAAAAGAGGTTTATTATAAGACCTATGATGAGATTCCTGCATATTTTGTAGAGGCAATGGTGTCGGTAGAGGACCGGAGATTTTATGAACATAATGGCGTAGACTATGAGGGCATTGCCAGGGCGGCGTACATTCTTTACAAAAATGATTTTAATATTACCCAGGGTGCAAGCACGATTACCCAGCAGCTTGCAAGGGGAATCTTTTTGTCTAATGATATAACCTATCAGCGTAAATTCAGAG
Source organism: uncultured Lachnospiraceae bacterium (assembly GCA_947625015.1). GTDB lineage: Bacteria > Bacillota > Clostridia > Lachnospirales > Lachnospiraceae > CAG-590. The sequence continues at coordinate 8,227 of CANQMR010000023.1, forward strand.
AGATCTTTTTAGCATGGGAATTGGAGAAAAAGTACACCAAACAGCAGATTTTGGAGTTTTATTTAAATACGATTTTCTTTTCTAATGGCTATTATGGCATTGGCGCTGCGGCCAAAGGATATTTTGACAAGGATTTGGACGAGCTTTCCGTTTCGGAAGTTGCTTTTTTGTGTGCAATTCCGAATAGCCCGGTATATTATGATCCGCGGACGAATTATGATCATACGATTGAACGGCGCAATAAGATTCTCAATGATATGTACGAATTGGGGTATCTGAATGATTTGGAACTGCAAATGGCTCTGGATGAAAAGATTGAATTGGCAGAAGAGAAAAAGATAAGCCATGATTATGTGGAGACGTTTACCAATTTCTGCGCAACTGAGGCGCTTATGGAAGCGGCCGGATTTAAGTTCCAGTATAAGTTTGATACGATTGAGGAGCAGCATAAGTATAACGAGCAGTACAGAGAAAAATATGACGAATTTTATGCAGCACTTTACACAGGCGGTTATCGTATCTATACCTCTATTGAACCAAAGAAACAGAAACTATTACAAAAAACCATTGATGAGGTTTTGTCTGTTGACGAGAATAAGGACAGCGAGACAGGTATCTATGAATTGCAGGGGGCTTCTACCTGCATTGACAACTCTACAGGCAGGGTTGTAGCCATTGTAGGCGGACGGACCCAGAACGAACTGGAGGGATATAGTCTTAATCGTGCGTATCAAAGTGCAAGGCAGCCGGGAAGTACGATTAAACCGTTAATTGTATATACGCCGCAGTTGGAACGGGGGTATACACCGGCTACACGAGTGGATGATACAGATTTTGAAGATGCGAAGATGCCGGAAAATTCCGGACGGTCTTATTCCGGAATGATTTCGTTAGCACAGGCAGTTGCCGCTTCTAAGAATGTGGTGGCTTATCGGTTATATGGGCAGTTGACACCGGAAGTGGGCGTAGATTATCTGTTAAACATGAATTTTAATTACCTTACGATTGAGGATCGGCAGAATATGGCCGGTTGTCTTGGGGGATTGACATATGGAGCAACAACAGTGGAGATGGCTTCCGGGTATGCGACTATTGAAAATGATGGTGAGTTCCGTAAGCCAACCTGTATTGTTCAGATTACAGATGCGCAGGGCAATGTTATTGTAGAAGACAAACAGAAATCAAAAAGAGTATATGAGATGAATGCTTCACGTATGATGATTTCCATGTTAAAGGGAGTATTTACAGGAGGTACTGCCAGCGGATTGGGGATTCCGGGAATGTCTTGTGCAGGAAAAACCGGAACGACTGATAATAATACGGATGGATGGTTCTGTGCCTTTACCCCGTATTATACGACCAGTGTTTGGGTTGGTTATGATACCCCGCAGGCAACGAGAGGATTGTGGGGCTCTACTTATCCGGGAAGGATTTGGCATGACTATATGACTGCGATTCATGATGGCTTACAGGATCTGAAGTTCCCGGATTACGAGTGGGTACGTTCTACTAAGGATTGGAAGGATACCCGTTCTAAATCTGAAGACTCGGAAGATGATGACAAAAAGAAAAAGAAGAAGAAAACAGAGAAGACAACGGAAGTGCCTGATTCGATTCCGCCTGAACAACCGGTTGTGCCGCCGGTAACCAGTGAACAGCCGGCTACGACATTACCGACTGAACCGCCAACGCCGGTGCCATCTGAACAGCCTACAACACAGCCGCCTGTTCAGGATACGACGCAAGCCACAACGGGTTCGGAGACGACAGCACCATAATGAAATAATATCTTAATATAAAAAAGAGACTGCCGATTTAAGGCAGTCTCTTTTTTATGTGTTATACTAGAAATTCTCCCGTATTGTATGCTTTGCGCGGTACTCGTTGATGCGGTCCTGAATCCGGTCGGTTGGATCTAAGATATCAGAGATGGATGCATCATGGTTTAAGTGGTCGATCAGCAGCGCAATGTATTTGCTCATATCTGCGGAGATATACCAGTCTCTTGAAAGCAAATCCGGCGTCTGATAGGTAAGATTGGTGGTAATTACCTTTTCGATGAGTCCTTCTTCTTTGGCTTTGTCAAATACCGCTAAGCCGTTGGTAAAGAGGCCGAAGGTACATACGCAGAACACCCGCTTTGCCTTACGGCTTTTAAGCTGTCTTGCGACATCAATCATGCTTTCTCCCGAAGCAATCATGTCATCCATAATGATTACATCTTTCCCCTCGACGGAATCTCCTAAAAATTCATGGGCCACAATGGGATTTCTTCCGTCAACAATCCGGCTGTAATCTCTCCGCTTGTAGAACATTCCCACATCTACGCCCAATATGTTGGCAAAGTATATGGCCCGGTTCATCGCACCCTCGTCAGGGCTGATAACCATTAAATGTTCCTTGTCCAATTCCAGATCGTGGGTGGATAACAAAAGCGCCTTTAAAAACTGGTAGGTTGGCCGGATGTTTTCAAATCCATGTCTTGGAATGGCGTTTTGCACTCTTGGATCGTGGGCGTCAAAGGTAATGATGTTGTCTACGCCGAGGCTGGCCAGCTCCTGAAGGCACAGGGCGCAGTCCAAAGACTCCCGCTTGCTTCTCTTGTGCTGGCGGCTTTCGTATAAGAAAGGCATAATGACGGTAATTTTGCGCGCCTTCCCGCCGCAGGCGGCAATGACACGCTTGATGTCAGCATAGTGGTCGTCCGGCGACATAGGGCAGTTTCTTCCGTACATGGAATACTCGATGCTGTAATTTGTCACATCTACCATGATATATAAATCTTTACCTCTGACAGATTCTAATAGTTCTCCCTTTGCTTCTCCGGAACCAAAGCGGGGGCAGACGGAGTGCACAAGATAGGACTCCTTTTCGTAGCCGTTAAATGCAATGGTGGATTTTTCTGCATTATTTCTTGAAGAACGCCACCGCGATAAATAGGAGTCTACACGCTGACCGAGCGAGGTGCAGCTCTCCATGGCGATGATGCCTAAGGGGCCTACGGGTATGGTTGATAATAAATTACTGTCGTTTGGCATGATTTTTCCTCCGTTATAAATGCGTTATTTTTGGATTGCCTTTTTTCTTTTGGCCAGCCGTATATTGCTGCCATAAAAGTTAAAAACCTTGTATTCAGCGATAATGCGGGTAGTAATCCGGTCGGAATAGCGTTCTGTTAATTCCTGTAGATTCAAATTAGTGGAAATCAGGGTTGATTTCCTGTCTCGCATCCGCGTATTTAATATATGATAAAGCTCAGAAGACACAAAGGAATTAGTGTATTCTGTGCCAAGGTCATCGATAATCAGCAGATCGCAGCTATAGAGATAGCGGTAGGTCTCCTCATTTTGCGGATTCCTGCCCTTGTTCATCACAGCGTCGCTGCAAATATCTTCAAATAAATGAATAGAGGACTGGTATAAGACGGTATGGTGCGTGTCTAACAGCGCTTTGGCAATACAGTGTGAAAGAAAGGTCTTGCCAAGGCCGGTTCCGCCATAGAATAGCAGATTTCCGCCGGCATTATCAAAGGAGCTTACAAATTCCTTTGCTTTGCTTAAGGTATTGCTCATATTTTCGTAGGAAGAATAAGGATGGCTGTCATCTGTATCTTTTGGGTAATACGATAAGTCAAAATGTTCAAAATTCTCTGTCTGTAAAACCTGTTCCAAGTTGGACTGCTGGTAGAGAAGGGATATGGCGGCCTGTTCAAAACAGGAACAATACCGGGTTCCCACCCGCCCTGTATCCTGGCATAGCGGACAGGTATAGATAGGCTGAAGGTAATCCTCGGAATATCCGTTGGCCTGTAATAAGGCTTTTTTCTCTGCAATCAGTTTGTGATTCTTTTCCTTGGCGGATCCGGTAGTATCATTGCCATGATCTAACCGCTCGCGGATTGCATGGATGGAAGAAGCGGCGATTTCCTGATCAATCTCCCGAATCCGGGGCAGTTTTTCATAGACCTCCGCTTTCCGGTCCTTAAGCGTCAACTGGTTTTCAATTTGTGTCTGCGCGTACCTGTCCATAAGGTCAGTGTACTGGAAACTGTTAAGGGGCATATTGTTTTCCTCTTTTTATTGGTTGTTTTCCTGTAAAAACAGAGATTCAAATTCACTTACCGCATCGCCGTCTGTAGAGCTTTTGTATTGGTTAAACTGGTTGCCGGAGCTCTTCTTCCTTGCGGAGCTTTTTTTCTTTTCTGACTCCCACTGCTCATCTAAGGCGTCGATATCAGATAGTTTTTTTACATTCTGCTGATACCACTTTTCTAAAATGCCGTTGACATATTTAAAATTCGCCGACTGGGGCCGGTTGGCAATAGCCCGCCGACAGGCGGCTACAATAATATTCTTGTCAAAAGCAAAGGTGTGATACCAGGTATTGATAAAATCGGTTTCCGCCGGAGTAGGTACCCGCCTGGGAATACCTAATTCCTTTAGAACCGTCACATATATGGAGTTGTAATTCTTAGAGGCGGCCTTGGCGTCTTCCACAGAAGTAATATTATGCTTATACCATTCCAACGCCACTGCTTCAATGTAACGGCAGCTCTTTTTGCCGATAGAGACGCAGTATTCCACCAGATATTCCAAAAGCTCCGGTGAGAAATGAAGCTCCTCATATATATAGAGCAGGGAGTTAACGTCGCTCTGGGTTAGCTGTTTTGCAAAATAAGTTTCTGTCTGGTACAGCAGGTTTCCAAAGTCCTCGTCATTTTTTTTCTCTGCAATAAATGCCGGTTTATAGGTTACTTTCTTGGGAATGACCGCAGAGGTCCGAATGGCTTCGGCTGTGGCCGCCGCCTCCCGGTCGGGCTGTTTCTCTTTTTTCTCCGGCTCTGTGGCGTCGTCTACTCCGAGCATGGATAACAGGGAGGCTTCTTCCCGGTTGGGTGCCTTTGGAGTGAGGGGCAGCAGGGTAATGCCGGTCAAAATCTTATCTGTGGTATATTGCAGCTGCAACACGCCCTGTTTAATCCAATAGCGGATAGCCCGGCAGATATCCTTTTCTGTCAGGTTAAAATGGTCGGCAATGTCCGCTATGGTAACGGCCCGTCCGCTGCTTAACAGGCGCACCAGATAGAGATATACCTTCACAAACTCTCCGTTTGCCTCTGTCATATAGTAGTCGATAAAGAAGTTGGAAACAGCAGAATAAGTCTCATGATTTTTAGTTGTAATGGTAATGCTTTCCACTGAATCTCCCTCCTTTTATGCGGTGTCATGGGGAACGGAAACAGTTCCGTTTTCCCCATAGCAAAGGCATTATAACACAGTGTTTTTAAAAAGAAAATAGAACACCTGTTTCAAGGGACGGGCGGGAAAAAATGTGGAAAATGTGGAAAATGTGGAAAGCGTGTTGACATAATATGACGCACCGGAGAAAGAGCCTGTCACATCGGCATTTTCCTTTTTTTACCCTCAGATTATGTAAATAAATATATCCACAATCCATTCCTGTCAAGAGGAAAAAATAGGATTGTGGATATTGTGCAAAACTATTTTCCGAGGAGCTCTTCGCCTACTAAATACACATCTCCGGCCCCCATAGTTATCAACAAATCATTTTTTTTACAATTTTTTAACAAATAATTTTCAATTGCGGGGAAGGAACTGAAATATTTTACATCTGTGCCGTATTCCCTAATCCGGTTCGCCAGGTCTTTGGCGTGTACTAAGCCGGTGTCGGCCTCTCTGGCCGCATAGATATCCGTTACGATGACATGGTCAAATCCCTTCAGGGCGTCGGCAAACTCCTCCAACAGAGCCTTTGTCCGGGTGTAGGTGTGGGGCTGGAACACAACCCACAGCTCATGATGGGGCGTATGGGTGGCTGTGGCCAGCGTGGCCTTAATCTCTGTAGGGTGGTGGGCGTAATCATCAATGACAGTCACATTTCCTAAAGTTCCCTTTTTTTCAAACCGCCTGTGGGCGCCGCCAAAGCAGGCAAGCCCCGCAAGGATATGTTCTCTGTCAATGCCGAGCAAATCCGCTGTGGCAATGACGGACAGGGAATTGGTAATGTTGTGGGTGCCGCCGATATTTAAGTGAACCCGCTCCTGTGGGCGGCCGTCTACAACCAGGGTGTAGTTCATATGTCCCTGTTCGTCCGCTTCTATATCGGTCGGATAATACCGGTTGGTGTCCTTCATTCCGAAGGTGATAATGTTGCAGGAAAGTTCTCTTGTCACCTTTGGCAGGCAGTCCATGTCTCCGTTTACAATCAGGGTTCCCTCTTTGGAGAGGTTGCCGGCAAAGGTGTGAAAACTTTCTATAATCTCATCTATGCCGCTGAAGAAATCCAGATGGTCCGCATCTACATTTAAAATGATACTGATATATGGATAAAATGCATGATAGCTGTTAGTGTATTCGCAGGCCTCCGCCACAAAATAGGGTGAGCTTCCCACCCGCACATTGCCGCCGATAGAATCCAATACGCCGCCGACGGAGACAGTCGGGTCCACGTCAGCTTCCATAAATACCTGACTTAACATGGAGGTTGTGGTCGTCTTTCCATGCGTGCCGGCAACGGCAACGGAATATTGGTAGTTGTTCATAATCTGTCCCAAAAGCTGCGCTCTGGTCAGCATGGGGAGCTTCTTTGCCACGCAGGCGGCAAACTCCGGATTGTCCTTGTGGATTGCGGCGGTATAGACCACTAAATCAATGTCGTCGGTGATATTTTCCGCGCACTGGCCGATATTAATTCTGGCTCCCATGGCAATCAGATTATCAACGATATCGGAGCCCTTGGCGTCTGAGCCGCTGATCGTAAACTTCTCCTTCAGCAAAATCTCAGCCAGACCGCTCATGCTGATACCGCCAATCCCGATAAAATGCACATGGATGGGCTTTTCAAAATTAATCTGATACATAGCGTTATCCTTCTTCCCTCAAACTTTGCAGGCACCAGTCCGTACCCGCTATTCTCTTCATTATATAATATGAACCACCGTTTTACAAGTGCGTATACCGCCGAATTGAACGGCTTTCCCCTTCGTCTGCCGTAAATATCAGCGCCTGCCGCCGGGGAGAAATCCTGTCCCCTTTTTCCTGACACGCGGTTTTTTAGAAATCCGCCGCCCGCCTGACCTGCTTGCCGCACGCGCGCAGAAGTGTCTGAGCGCCGGGGTTGGGGTATTGGGCAAACATCATGCAGCCACGCTTGCGCTCTGTTAAAAACGCAGCGGTACATAAGCGGAGGGTTTCATAAACTTTATAATGAGATAAGTTTTGATACCCTCCGCAAGTACCGGCGTTTTTAAAGGGGCTGCTGATGTTTCCCAATTACCCCTCCCCGGTGCGAGTTCTTCGGGAGCGCGTGCAATCAAACAAGCAGGCCGGGCGGCAGGATTTCTTAAAACCGAAACCAGTGCAGGAAAAAGGGAACAGGATTTCTCTTCGGCGGATATGCTATAAAAAGCGGCAGATGAAGGGAAAAGCCGTTCCAATCGGCGGATATGTAAAATATATTTGACAAATTGTAAAATAAGTGTTATGTTTGTAGAGACAAGAGGAAATGGCAGGTCGGTTTGTTTGGGTATGGAAGGATAGGAGGTTTGGAGAATGAAACTGGAGGTTAAGAATATTACGAAGTCTTTCGGAGACAAGGAAGTGTTAAAGGGAATTTCCTTTTCGGCGGAGGGTGGAAAGGCGCTGGGGCTTTTAGGGCGGAACGGCGCCGGGAAGACCACCACGATACGGATTTTGATGGATGTGTTTCATGGGGACGGCGGCGAAATCCTGTTAGACGGGAAGCCGTTTGAGCCGAGAAAGGTGCAGATTGGGTATCTGCCGGAGGAGAGAGGGCTGTACCCCAAGCGGGAGATTTTAGAGCAGATGGTCTATCTGGCCAGACTGCGGGGGCTTAGCAAGAGCCAGGCGGAGAAGAATGCCAGAAAGTGGCTTGACCGGTTACAGGTGGACGCTGACGGGAAGAAGCTGTTGGAAACTTTATCTAAAGGGAACCAACAGAAGGTGCAGTTGGCCTCCACTTTAGTGTGCAATCCGGACATGGTGATTTTGGATGAGCCCTTCAGCGGATTAGACCCGGTCAATTCCCAGATTTTGCAGGAGGTGGTAAAGGAGTTGATTGCCGAGGGGAAGATTGTGCTCTTTTCCAGCCACCAGATGAGCTATGTGGAGGAATTTTGCCAGGAGATAGTGATTATCAATCATGGCGAGATTGTCTTACAGGGAAATTTAGAGGCGGTTAAGCGGGAATTTGGAGAGAATCAGTTAGTTGTAGGCGGGGTTGGTCTTTCCGGCGAAGATATGGAAAGACTGATTAAGGAGCAATTTGCAGAAATGGTGGAGATTACCGGAAGGGATAGGGAAGACGTCATTGTAAGGCTGCTGCCGGGGATAACCAGAACGGAGCTGTTTCGCCGGCTGGGAAATGTGCAGGGCTTGGAAGTGGAACATTTTGAGACTTATAAACCGTCCTTAAATGATATTTTTGTGGCAAAGGTAGGTGAAGAGAGATGAAGCGGTTATGGACTGTAATGGAATTTGAACTGTTAAGTTATATGAAAAATAAGGGTTTTGTGATTACTTCTGTGCTGATTATGCTGTTAGCCGGAGGACTCACCTTTCTTCCCCGGGTAATCGATATGTCGGATATTCTGGGAATCGAGGCGGAAAGCATGGAGACAGAAGAAGTGGAGACGAAAAAGGCAGAAGGCGCCGGGACAGATAGAGCGGAGACGGAAAATGCTGCGGAAGGCGTGAAGACAGAAGACGCCGGGGACGGGGAAGATGTCTCGTCCGATATGCTACGGTTGGGGTTAGTTGATGAGAAGGGATATCTGCCGGACAAACAGGAGTTGGAAAAGTTTTTTGAAGATGCGGAATTTGTTTATCTGGACAGTGAAAAGGAATTAAAGGAGGCTGTGGAACAGGACAAGGCGGACGCAGGATTTTTAGTAGTGGATGACATAAGCTACCGGTATTATGTGATGAACAAGGAAATGTCGGATGATAACCAGATGCGGTTTGAACAACTGCTTTCTGAAGTACACAAACAGCGGTATTGCGAAGCAAACGGGATAGATTATGAAAGCTTCGTGGCACAATATGAGGCGCCGGTGCAGTGTGAGGAGACGGTGCTTGGCAAGGATGCGTCCAACAATTTCTGGTACTGCTATGTTCTTGTGATTGGAATCTTTATGCTGATTGTCTTATATGGCGTTACGATTGCCACCTCCATAACCACAGAGAAAAGCAACCGGTCCATGGAGGTGTTGATTACCAGTATCAATGCCGAATATCTGCTCTTTGGCAAGGTGTTCGCCGGAGTAGTGGCGGTAATCGTACAGGTTTCCCTGATTTTAGGGGCGGCTTTGGCCGGTTATGCAGTCAACCGTTCTTACTGGGGAGGCGTTCTGGATCCTCTTCTGGACATACCGGGAGAAGTGTTAGCCGCCTTTGCCGTATTTGGCGTTGGAGGTTTTGTGTTCTATGCGTTTTTATATGGGGCGATGGGGGCTTTGGTTTCCAAGACCGAGGATATGAGTAAGGTTACCGGGCCGCTGCAGATGGTCATTATGCTGGTCTATGTGGGTTCCCTGCTGCAATTGGAAAATCCGGATGGCGTTATGATGAAAATTTTTTCCTATCTTCCTGTCTCCTCTTATTCCGCCATGTTCGTCCGGATTGGCATGGGAAAGGTGGAAATGTGGGAGGTCCTTTTATCAGGGGGGATTTTATTGGTATCCATTTTCGCTGCGGGCTGGCTGGCGGCGAAGATTTACCGGATGGGAACCCTTCGGTACGGAAATCCTGTCAAGCTGAGCAGGGCGCTGAAGGAATTAAAAATGTGAAACGATACGGGAAAACAAAATTAGTTGACATAATATAGGATGATCAAGAGAGAGGAGAAAAGCGTCATGAAAAATAAGAATATAATGACAAGGTTGACAATCGGGTGCTGCGTAGGCGCCCTGGCCGGTATTTTGACTCAGGAGAAAAATATACAGCAGGTGGCAGGAGATAAAGAAAAATTGGTTTTGCTGTTGTCTACGGTTGCGGGGGTAATATGCGGAATCTGCCTGGCGGCGGTGGCTGTGCTGATTATAAAAAAGCTGGGAGGAAAAATGGACGGCTTGTACAGGGAAGACGGCTATGACGAACGGCAGTTGGCGGTAAGAGGTCTGGCCTATAAGGCGGCGTACGGCACGCTGATGTGGTATGTGGGCATCATTTCGCTCTTATCGGAAATACTGGACATATCCTGGTTTATGTCTTTTTCCGGAATGTGGCTGGGCATCTGCCTTTCCATTCTGGTCTTTACCGTATTGTGTATTGTCAAAGACGCCTATATGTCTTTTTACAGCAACGCCAAAGGTATCTTAATGATTAGTTCCTTTGTCGGTCTTATTAATCTGGGAATAGGAATCGGCGTAATTTTGAACCGGAATCCCCTTTTGGTCGACGGAAAACTTTCCAGCCTGTATATCAATTTGATTGTGGGAATACTTTTTTGCATTACGACGATTACATTTTTAGGGAAAATCATTTATAATAGGAAACACAGGGAAGAAGACGAGGAGTAGCCTATGAAGAATCTGAAAATGAAATCTGCCCGCGCTGCGCTGGATATGTCCCAGCAGGATTTAGCCGATGCAGTACAGGTTTCCAGACAGACCATTAATGCGATTGAAAAGGGGGATTACAATCCCACCATTAACCTGTGCCGCTCCATCTGCCGGGTGTTGGGAAAGACGCTTGACGACCTGTTCTGGGAGGAGGAGAAATAGACGGGAATCCGAATCTTATTTCCGCGTAAACTGCATATGTTCCTTTAACAGTTCTCTATATAGCTGCTCGGCGCTCCAGAAAATGTTATGGGCAGTGACAACAGCCTTCAGGCCGATTGGCGGCAGGGAGGCTTTTTTATATGCTGCCAAAAAGGCGTCCACCTTATCCGAATCCATACCGGAAAACACCATCATTTCCGAAGGGAAATCCGGTCCGGAATAGGCAGCGTTTTCTCTGGCAAAGCCGATAATGCCTGCTAAGTAACCTAATTTCTGGCTGTAGTCGGCAGGGGCGGGCTTTATGAGGGTTACATCAAGGTCCGCGCAGATTTGGCGGATGCTATTCTCTTTTGCAGATGATACATGAAATAAAAGTACGGTTGCTGCGGACTGCATGGGGTTACTCCTTTTGGTATAATATATTTCTGAAAACGGTTTCCTATTAATATTTCTGGTTGTTGAAAAATTGATTTTATTATAGCATCATATAAGAAAAAAGCAAAATATAACTTTTGTGTCACAAATCGAGGAATTCCCGGGGGTGGAATTGTTGGTGATTGTATGTATATATGGAGAGACGATTGAATTATATGAATATGAAACTTGACAGAAAATCATTAGTTTTTGAAGAAAGGGTTATGTTTTTGGAAGAAAAGGTTATATTTTTTGGTTGACGAAAAAGAGTACGAATGATAGAATTATTATACTTTTCATAAGATTTTGTATAAAGGGAAGGATAAATGGAAACATTACAGTTTAGAAGGGTGACTAGGAATGTTGAAAATGTACATTTTGAATGTGGAAAAGAATCTATTGATGAATATGTGAAAAATTCATATTTTCCAACAATAATACAACATGCGTATGCATATAGTATTATGAAGGATGATATAATTCTTGGTTATTATCAGATTTTATTTAGAGAAATTGAATTGACAGACTTTCCGGAAGATATTTCTGAGTATGAAGCTGGAATAAGAGATGGAAAAATATCGTCATTGCATATTAGGTTTATTGCCATAGATAGATTGTATCAGAGACATAAAATAGGAACAGCTACTTTAAAAACGATCATCAAGGATGTTAAAGAATTGGCAAATCAGTGGCCAGTTCGGGTGATTACGATAGATGCTGCGACTGAACTTCATAAGTGGTACGAAGAAATGGGGTTTATTGATATGGAAAAAAATACTCCGGGTCAGGATGGAGTGACGGTAGCCATGTATTTAGATTGTCACAAATTTGCAAGTGAGTTAAATAATTATGTTGGAAGTATGGTGTAAAAATTTAGTATAAAAGGGGTGTTTTATATGAGTAATAATCTAGTTGGAACAATCAGATTGTCTGGTGAGGAATCAATAAATTTGGTAAATGCATTGTTTAGACCGTCACAAGAGATGATAGAAAACAGAAACAGGATTCTGGACAATATTGACTCAACAATTGTAATAAGAAGAAACAGAGACGGATTTGAAGCAGATATTGATGATTTGGATTTGTCTTTTTTAGAGAACAATGATTCCAGGAAGATTAGTATGATGACCACTGTAAAGCTGAATACATCAAAGAATTTTTATTTAGAGGAAGATATTATAGATAGCACAACAGTTGTCGTTAGAGATAAGGAAATGTATATTGAAATATTTAATGATTTATGTATGAATAGTGCTGCATAGGAGAATAATATGAAAACGAGTGCCTTTCAATTTAAAAATCCTGTTTTGATGGAATTAGAATTTGGAATTAATAAAGAGTTTTTAAACCAGTCTGATAATGAGCAACAGATTAGTGTTAATATGGAAGTTCAAGTACATAGGAAGAAAGAAGAAACAGAAGCAGAAGTATCTCTAAAATTTAGATTAGGCGATAAGGATGAATTAAATCCATTTTATATAATTGCTACAGAAAAGGCGGACTTTAAATGGAAAGATGGATTGAAAGAAGATGCAGTTAAACAGTTGCTTAATCAAAATGCCCCATCATTATTGTTATCCTATTTGAGACCTATTATTGTCCAGATTACTGCCGCATCGCCATATAATGCATTTAGTATTCCATTTGTAAATTTCACTAGTGAGGAATAAGTAGTATACGATAAAGGGTCTGTCAGGAAATAGGTAGTTTTTAGTAGCGAAGACTGCGGCATACACAAGTCACAGTCTCCGCTAAATTTTTATAAATATAGAATTGAACAAGAAAATGAAAATATTACGGATAAGCTGGATATTGAAATTGGAAAGCATCAAGAATGATTTAACAGGGGAAGATTGTCATGGCAGAGAAGTACATTATGATTCACGACATTATGAGTGAGCATAAGGACCGCATGTTAAACTTAAAAAAATATTATCCGTTTTTTGCGCTGTGTGAAACCACCTTTTCCCAGTACAAGGAAGGAAAATATATGGATTTGGATATGGGTTACATCACCATGGCAACCCTGCGTTTTTTTATCAATGAGAATAATTTTCATGAGAGTGAGATTACCTATGAGCAGTACGAGGAGTTCCTTAGGGAGTTGCTGCGCCGGGAGTTTTGCCTGCAAGAGGAACCGGAGGAGGAAAAAGAACTCATCGGCTATATTTTTGACAAGATAAAAAATGAGGGCAGGGCGTTTACCTTTTCCTATTTTGACCCGGAGGAGAAGAAGAAAAAGACGGCGAGGGTAAAACTTTTGGACAGCCGCATTGTGGACGGGGTGGTGCTTTATCATGTAACGGCGGACGGCATAGAGTTTTATTTAGACACCAAGGAGATGAAGGAGGAGAGCAGCATTTCCGTACAGCAGCTTCTGCTGGAAAAAATGATACAGGCGGAGAATTTTGCCGGCGGCATTGAGGTGGTGCAGCGTATCAACAACGAGGTGAGCAAGCTGGTTCTGAAGAAGAAGGAAGTATTGGAGCTGTTAAGCTATGATGTGTTCTCCGGCGCTAAGGCCAGCGAGGAATATATGGGGACGGTGGCCAAGTGGTTTGATGAGGAGTCCAGACTGTTTGAGAAAAACCGGGCGCTGATTGATAAGGCGTTCGCAAGGGCAAACGCCGGCCGGAAGGATATGCCGGATTCCGGCGCCGTTTCTCCACTGCTGTCGGAGATACACCGTCTGGATACGGAGCTTAAAAAGACCATTATCCGCCATGGGGAATTGATACGGGAGACTATTGAACTGCAAAATGTGGCAGATGAGATGATTGCCGGGGCAAAACTTAGAAAACTCCGGCCGGTCTTTGATTTTCGGGATGTTTTGGCAAAGGCTATGGAGATTAACCGGGCAGATGCGCTGGGTATGTTGGCAACGCCTCTTTTTATGCCGAAGCTTACGAAGACATTTGGCGTGGAGGGCATTGACCGGATGTTAGAAGGCCGCAGGGATTTGGCGGACTACGGGGAAAAGGTGGAGAAAAAACAGGTAGACGCGGAGCATGTCTTTGAGGACGAACTAGAGGAGCGGCGGATTGGAGAAAATTACAGCAAACTTTTTGCCGAACTGCTAGAGCAGCTCTGGAAACATGGACAGACTACCCTTTCCGAACTGATGGCAATCTACGAGCTGAAATTCGGAAAAGAAATCTACAAAAACGGCGATGTATATTCCTTTTTAGTGCATTTGGCCCAAAAGGACAGCTACAGTTTAAAGGCCATGCAGGAAAAGCAGGACACCTTTTTAGAGGGACTGGTTATGTCCGGTCTCACCGTAGATAAGAAAGATCAGTACGGCAGTATGGCGTTTACAATCGCTTACAATATGGACGAGACGCTCAATTTCGGCGGCGCAGAGGAAGCGTTTATTATCACAGATATGCATTTTACGATGCAATCGTCCTGAGACGGATTTTTGGCTGTTGCAGACGGCTTGAAAGATGAGACAAAATAATATATAATTGGTGCATTGATTGAGAGAAACATTGACAGAATGGAGGTGTATTCTATGACGGCAATTCGAAAAGAGGCTATGGAAATGTTGGAAAGAATACCGGAAGATAAATTAGGCTATGTGATTCAAATTATGCAGGGAGTGAATGGGCTTCTGGAGGAAAAGGAGCGAAAGGTGAAAAAATCAATTGACCTTGAGCAGTTTGTTATGCCTGCAACAGAGCGTGGAAAGGACGCAGATGCTTATATAAGGGAGTTGAGGAATAATGACAGAATATAGGAGAGTGTTTCTTGATACAGCGCCGATTATTTATTATCTTGAGAACAATGCGCAATATAAAGATTTAATTAAGGATTTTTTTGCTAAATGTTTGAAGAACAATGTTCAACTAGTAACATCTGCAATAACTATAGAAGAGTATCTTGTTTTTCCATATGGAAGTGGTAACATGGAACTTGTTCACAACTTTAAAAAATTTTTGGAATATACGGATATTGAGGTTGTGGATATTAATGCAGAAATTGCAGAGCAAGGCGCAAAAATAAGAGGCGGGTATGAGTATTTCAAGGCTATGGATACCTTGCAGATTGCCGCTGCTGTTATGAGCGGATGTGATATGTTCTTTACGAATGATAAACAATTAAAACAGGAGAAGGGGATTCCCTGTATAACTATTGATGATTTAAATCAGAAGTAACAGTGAATGAAATGAATCACTTTCATTAGACATGGGTTGTCTGACAAAAGGGGTTCATTTCATTTATCATATAGATGCATATGAGGGCCTTTTTATGGAAATGAAGAATTTAGAACGAGCCGTCGACATATACGCCAAGCTGCTTACCGGCGAGGAAATCAGCCAGGGAGGAGCCAACGCAAGCCTCTATGACGCCTATTACAGCAATGCGGAGGTCTATGAGATTGTCGGGCTTATTTTGAAAAAACTGAATCTGAATCTTTACGAGTACAAGGAAAGCCTGTTCTTATCGGCAGGCGAGGGCAACCGGCTTTTCGGGTACACCAACGAGGAGTTAAAACGGAGCATGGGGCTTCGGTACAACAGGGAGTTGTATCTTTGTTATTTTATTATGTACCAGATTCTGCTGGCCTTTTATTCCGACTCGGCCACCTATCAGTTTAAGGAGTATATTAAATTGGAGACGGTAATGGAAGAAGTCACAAAGGCCCTGTCGGTTTTTACGAAAGACATTGCCATATATGATATGGAGGAGGAGCAGGAGGAGAGCTTTCAGACGGTGGCCCTGCTTTGGGATGAACTTCCCGCCAGCACAGGGGAAAACCAGGAGGACATCAAGGCTTCGAGAGCCTCTAAAGCCAGCTTTGTCAAGCTCACCTTTAACTTTTTAATCGGGGAGAATCTCTTTGTGGAGGTGGACAGAAGATATTATCCCACAGAGCGGTTCCGGGCGTTGGTGGAGCATTACTTTGAAGATTACCGGGGGCAGATTTATGAGGCCCTCTCAAGCACGAAGACAGAAAGCGATAGTTGAGGACAGGAATATGCCAAATATTAACCGGATTCGGGTAAATAATGTAAAATATAATTTCGGAACCCAGAGCTATGACGATTTTTCCATGCGCATGTATGGGAAAAATACGCTGTATGACCTGGCAAACGGCGGCGGAAAAAGCGTGCTGATGCTGCTTTTGCTGCAAAATTTAATTCCCAACTGTACCCTAGACGACAAGCAGCCGGTGGAGAAACTGTTCCGCACAGGGGGAGGCAATACGACAATCCATTCCCTGATTGAATGGCGCTTAGACGATAAGGATATCAGGGAGGGTTTCCGCTATATGACGACAGGATTTTGTGCCAGAAAGGCAAAAGATACCGAGGAGTCCCAGCGGGGACAGATGGCGATAGAATATTTTAACTACTGTATTTTTTACAGGGATTACAATGAAAATGATATTATCAATCTTCCCCTGCACAACAGCAAGGAGAGGATTACTTATTCCGGCCTCAAAAATTATTTAAAGGAGCTTTCAAGAAATAACTTAAATCTCCGGGTGCATATTTTTGAGCGGAAAGGGGAGTACCAGCGGTTTATCAGCCGGTACGGCCTGTTTGAAAGCCAGTGGGAGATTATCCGGGGCATTAATAAGACGGAGGGACATGTCCGCACCTACTTTGAGACGCATTATAAAACCACCCGCAAGGTAGTGGAGGATTTGCTGATTGAGGAGATTATCGAAAAGGCGTTTCTGGTTAAGACAGAGCAGAACGACGTCAACGAGGATATGGCAAAGACCTTATTGGATATTAAGGATAAGCTAGTGGAGCTCTCCCGCAAGAAGAGCGAAATCGCTAATTTTGATAAGGAAACGGAGCTTATGCAGTTGTTGGAAGGGAGGGTGTCTTCCTTTCTGGCGTTGTATGAGCAAAAGGATTCCGTTGCCGGAACCCTTGGGGATATCTATGTCACCGGTGAGGCCCTAAGAAAGCAGGGAGAAACGGAAATTGCAGCCATGGAGCAAAAGCAGGGCGCTTATGAAGACAGGCTTTTGCATGAGCAAAAACGGCTGGAAGGATTAAAGATTGTAAAGGACCGCTATGATTTAAATGAGAGAAAACAGGAGCTTGCGGAGTTGAAGGAACAGGCGGCGGCAGCGGAGCAGGAGCAGGCAAGGGCTAAGGCGGAATTGGATTTAAAGGAAAGTATCAACGACTATCTCCGTTATTTAAGCAGCGAGGCCCAGCTTAAGGAAAATCAGGCGATGCTGGCGGCCTTTGCGGACGCCAACACAGACCAGGTGGGAAAACTGCGCCGGTATGCCTGTGTCAGGAAACAGTTAGATGATGAAAAGTTAAAGGGTATGCGCAGACGGCTGAAGGAAAAGACAAAGGAGCTTACGGAGATTTCCCAAAAGGCCGATTCCCAGTCCCGTATTCTGGAGGAAGGCCGGCTGGCGCTGGCCGTTGCCAAAAGCCACAGGGAACATTTTTCCGGGGAATATGAAAAGCGCATGGAGGAGATTCGGAATGTCCGCAAGGAAATTTCCATACTGGTGTTGACGGATCTTAAGGATTTAATGGAGGCCTTAGAGAAAGAGGAGCAGGAGCTTACGGAGAAAAAGGAACAGGCGGAAGTCTCTTGCCTTTCCGATTTGCAGAAGGAAAATGAGACAAGGCGGACGCTGTATGAGGAGCAGGAAAATTTACGGGCCTTAAAGGCTTCTTTTGCCGACGCGGAAAAACGCTGCCAGATATATAAGGATAATGAAGAACGGCTTAACAATATGTGCCGGGTGTATGGCGTGAAAGAGGCGGAGGAGTTATACGATACCATTAAAGAGCGGGCTTTTGAACACCGGGTTTCCATGGCGGAATTGGAAAAGGATATGGAGGCGGTGTCCCGCCATTTAGAGCAGGTGAAGGAGGGCAGGATTCTGGCGGAATCCGAGGCCGTTACCAGAGTAAAGGATTATCTGGAAAGCCGCCATGGGGAGTTTGCCCTTTCCGGGGTGGATTATCTGTCGGCTTTGCCTAAGGCGAACAGGGAAGAGCTTTTGAACAGGTTTCCGCTGCTGCCTTACGGCGTGGTGACAAAGGAATTTGACAAGATTTCAGAGGATGAGCGGATACAAACCCTTGATCTGGGCAGTCAGGCGGTGCCGGTTTTTGACCGGAACAGTCTGGAGTCGCCCTATGTTCCGGAGGAGCCGGAGGGTGTTTTACTGCTTTGCAAGGATAAAACTATTTTTCTGGAGGAAGATTCTCTGGCCATGGAGGCGTCAAGGCTTCAGAAGAAGTATGATGAGCTGAAGGAGGAGTTAGACCGGGCGGGCGAGATGCAGGCTGTCTATGGGGACGACATGGAGTATGCAGTCCGGCTGACCGGCGCAGATTTTCTGCATGTCAGGGAGGATATGCAGGTTTTGCAGGAGGATATTTTAGCGCAGGAAAAAAAGGTAAAACAACTCTTAGCGGAGGCGGAGCGGCTTGCCGCTCATGGAAAGGCCCAGAGGGAAGCGGCGGCGCAGGCGGAGGAAACCCTTGCCGCCAACCGGACAGAGCAGAAGAAGCTGGCGGGCATCCGGGGGATCAGCGACCTTGCAGACGAGACAAAGGCGCAGTTAGACTTTTATGACGGAGAGGTCAGACGGCTGCAAAAGGAGACGGACAGGCTACAAAAGGAGCAGGCGGAGGCGGAGCTCAGACGGGAAGAACTGGGCAGCCAGACAACGCAAATGCAGCAGCAGATTGACGAGGTGTTGACGGACTGGAACACGATTTATAAAGCGTACTATGTGGAGGGAGAACCCGTAACTGCGGTTGATCTTTCAGAGGAAGAGTTAAAGGCGGAATTTTTAGCGGCAAAGGCCGTTGTGGAACAGGCGGAAATTGCGCTGGACGACAAGAAGAAATTGATTGCCGCCCTTTCGGAAAGCATGGAGCGGGATTTAAAAATGATTAAGCGGAGGGGCGTTGCTATAGAAGCCTTGGAACAGCTTAAGAAGGAAGGAGAGCTTCACGAGGCGCCGGAGGAGTTTATCAGCCGCTTAAGCGCCCATTTATCCGGGCTTTCCGTACATTGCGGACAGGTGCAGGAGGAATATAAGAAAAAGGAGCATGAGACCGCTAAATTAGAGGGCCGGGTAGAGCAGGCGGTTTCGGCGCTTAAGGAGCGGTTTGGCGGCGACGCGGAACCGGACGACACAGTTGCGAAGGAAGAGGCGGTTCAGGCCATAGCGGAGGGAGACCGCATTTTAAGGGGAATGAAGGAGGAGCTTAAGCAGTTCAGGGACGAGTACCGGAAGTATGTAAAAAATCATGAAGTGATTATTGATTTGTATAAAGATGTGAAGCGGATTGTGGACAGCGAGGGGATTGAGACCAAGGACGCAAAGGTGCTGATGGAGGATCAGGATACCATACGCGCGGTTTTTGAGGACAGTCTTTTGGCCTACGACAAGAGTACGAAAGCGTTGGCAAGGGCAAGGCAGGAAATGATGAATTACAAGACGCAGACAGCCAATACCTTTTTTGCCATGGGGGCCGTCGCTCTTTCCGAGTCCGTAAAGGATGATGTGCAGATTCCGGAGACTTACGGGGAGGCAAAGGCGCTGCTTGCCAATATCCGGGAGATGATATCGTATATTGCGCTGGAAAAGGAGCGGGTAGCTAAAGGCATTGAGGATATGGAGGCCGTTAAGAATCATTTTGAGAACCAGTGTATTGAGCGGTGCCGGGATGTGCGCACAGAGCTTGAGAAGCTGCCCAAGCTGTCCCGTATTCAGCTAGACGGCGAGATGATTCAGATGATTAATCTGTCTATTCCCTATGTGAAGGATGAATTTATCAAACAGCGGATGTCCGATTATATTGACGAGGTGGTAAAGGGAGCGGACAGCTTTACAGATGATAATGACCGCATGAAATACATGAAAAGCCACCTGCTGTTGAAGAAATTGTTTGGCGTGATGGTTACTGATATGAACGCCATTAAACTTAAACTTTACAAGCGGGAGCGGATGAAAGAGCAGAGCCGGTATCTGCGGTATGAAGAAGCGGTGGGAAGCACCGGCCAGTCACAGGGAATCTATATCCAGTTTTTGATTTCCATTATCAATTATATTTCCGGCATGTATGCGCCGGGGGCGGAGACCGACGCCCTAAAAAAGGTAATCTTTATTGATAATCCTTTTGGCGCGGCCAAGGACATCTATATCTGGGAGCCGATTTTTGCCCTGCTTAAGACCAACAATGTACAGCTTATCGTACCGGCAAGGGGCGCAACGCCGGCCATCACCAGCCGGTTTGATGTGAACTATATCTTAGGGCAGCAGATGGTGAACGGAAGGCAGCAGACAGTGGTGGCGGATTACCGGAGCCAGGTGGAGCAGGATGAGGTGGAGTATGAGAATCTGGAATACAGCCAGGGGACTTTTGATTTCATTTGATGGTAATGAGGGGAAACCTAGATGTTCGGTTTTAAATCAGTGCAGAGAAAAGTGGGCGATTAGAAGATAATGAAAAACATAGAGAATAGGTTGTGAATTTTTGGGGATTTGCTATAATGAGAGCATGGCAACATTTTGGCAACAAATAGGGGGTGTGACAGTGAAGAGAAGATATGCCTGGATGCTTACATTGGCTCTGATGGCAGGGGTTATGGGTTGTACCCGGAATAATTCGGAGATGCCGGAGAATGAACCAGTGGTAACTCAGAAAGAAACGGAACGGCAGGAGCAAACAGAAGATAATACAGATGAGATAGTTTCGAAGGATACGGAGAGCGGACAGACAGAAGGCAGCGGGACGGAGAACAGAAATGAAGAGAGCAAGACAGAAGATAAGGCAGGGGAGGTTTTGGTTTCCTATGAGGATAAGGAAGACAACAGAATTCTGGATGACGGTACGGTTATTGTGTATGTGTCCTATCAGCGGCCGACAGTAACTGTTTCTGGCAATGAAGAAGCCCAGGAAGCTATCAATCAGGATTTTGACAGTGATGAGGAAGATTTTTGGATACGGGCTGATGAGGTTGAGACAGAAAGGAGGGGGAATGGAACACTGGAAGGCGGTTCGGAATGGGCTTATGCCTATGAAGTAGAGTATGCGGATAAGAGGACAGATGGGAGAGTGATTTCCTTTGTGAGATATAACTACTCTGATTTTGGCGGACTTCATGGGATAACCTATACCAATGGTGTCAATTATGATGCTACTACAGGGACGAGACTGAATTTGTCAGATATTACTGAGGATAGGGAAGCATTTTTGGCGGAGGCAAAGGAATATATTTTAATGCTTGGTGAGTCCGAGGAGTTCAAGGACCGGCTGAGTCCGAACTATGCGAATTATATAGATAATATATTACAGGAGGATTTATGGTATTTTGATGAGGAGGGCATCACCTTTATTGCCAATACCTATGAACTGGCATCCTATGCCGCAGGAATCTTTTACTTTACTATTCCTTATGACAAATTGACGAATATAAAATCCCAGTATCTGAAATAGGCGGCTTAAGAAGACACGATTAACTATATCAGGATGTGTCAAACTTAAAAAGGAGGATATGTATGCAGGCAGTAATTGAAAATGAACAGTTAAAAGTAACCATTAACCATTTTGGGGCGGAGCTTTCGAGTATAGTAAACAAGGCAACGGGCGCAGAATATATGTGGAATGCCGACGAGCGGTTCTGGAAACGAAGCGCGCCGGTGCTGTTCCCCTTTGTGGGCAGCCTTAAGAACAAGGAATTTCAGTATGAGGGAAAGGCGTATCCCATGGGGCAGCATGGTTTTGCCAGAGACATGGAGTTTTCCCTGGTATCTAATGACGGAGGGGAGGTCTGGTTTTCATTGAGCTCGGATGAGAGCACTTATGAAAAATATCCGTTTGCCTTTACCTTAGAGCTTGGATACCGGTTAGCGGGAAAGAAACTGACGGTTTTGTGGCGGGTGGTAAATGAGGACGATAAGACCATGTATTTTTCCATCGGCGGACATCCGGCATTTATGTGTCCGCTTGATGGGGAGGGAACGCAGACCGATTATTACCTTCAGTTTGATACGGACAAAAATTTAACCTATTCCAAGTTAAGCGACAACGGGCTGGTTTATAAAAAAGACAATGTTCTCGATATCAATGGCGGAACCATGCGGATTACGGAGCACCTTTTTGACGAGGACGCTTTGGTGGTAGAAAATGGACAGGCCCACCGGGTATCCCTTTGTAAGCCGGACCGGACGCCGTATCTGACGGTGGAATTTGACGCGCCGCTGTTCGGGCTTTGGTCCCCGGCGAAGAAGAACGCGCCTTTTGTCTGCATTGAGCCATGGTATGGCCGCTGTGACAGCGAAGATTTCACCGGCAGCCTTGCGCAGCGGGAGTATGGACAGGCTTTGGACGCAGGGGAAAATTTTAAGGCGTCCTATACAATAACAGTATTTTAGCGAGCAGGAGACAGAGTAAGGGATGAGTGCAAGAGCAGCGCTGGCAGTGATGGCCGGTAAATTGACAACCATGATATTAAAGCTGATGGGAAGCGGCGGGACCTCCCTGCCCGGCAAGGTGGTGTTAAAACTTTGCCCGGACATTTTGGGCCGTCTGGCGAAGGACATGAAGATTATCTGCGTGACCGGAACCAACGGGAAAACCACTACCTGCCATGTAATCCGGGACATGATTGAGGCGGAGGGAAAGACGGTGTTTTGCAATGATGCGGGAGCCAACCTCTTAGGCGGCGTGGTGTCGGCTTTTGTCAGCGCCTCCACCTTGGGCGGCAGGGTAAAGACCGATTACGCCCTGTTGGAGTGTGACGAGGCGGCCTTAAAATCCATTGTGGAACATTTTGGCGAACTGGATGTGACGGCGGTGGTGACGAATGTGTTCCGGGACCAGTTAGACCGCTATGGGGAAGTGCTGACCACAGTCAATAAGATACGGGCCGGATTGGAGCAGCTACCCAATGTAAAGCTGGTGTTAAATGCGGACTGTTCCCTGACCACCTCCTTAAACGACCTGCCAAACAGCGGAATCTATTATTTCGGAATGAATGCGCCGCTCTATGAGGGAACCTCTTCGGATATTTCCGACGCTGTGTATTGTATTCACTGTAAAGCCAAGTACCGGTACCGCTATCACACCTTCGGGCATCTGGGCGGTTTTTACTGCGAACAATGCGGCTATCAGCGGCAGGAGCCGGATGTTGCTTTAACGAAGGTGCTGGAATGGAAGGACGGCTCCGAGGTCGTGGAGATGAATGTATTTGGCAAGCCGGTGAAAGCGGAGGTTATGCTGCCGGGAGGCTATAATCTGTATAACGCTTTGGCGGCGGTTACCATTGCCCATTTAACAGGGCTTAATGAGGATAGCATTGTCACCGTCTTAGGCGGCCTTACCACTCATTTTGGAAGAATGGAGCAGGTGCAGCTTGGAGACAGCAGCCTGAATCTGGTGTTAGTCAAGAATCCGGCGGGCTTTAATGAGGTGTTGCAGTTCTTGATACAGCAAAAACCCACCGGCAATATTGTCTTTGGCCTGAATGACAACTATGCCGACGGCAAGGACATTTCATGGATTTATGATGTGGAGTTTGAACGGCTGACCGGGGCGGCAGCGGGAGCGAAGGGGTATTATTTTACCGGGAAACGCGCCTTTGATATGCAGCTTAGGTTGAAGTACGCCGATTTTGATACGGACAAATTCCATGTAGAGAAGGATTATAAAGCGTTGATTACCCGGCTAAAGCAGGAGGGAGAACAGACCTTTTTAGTTCTGTCCTATACCTGTATGCTGGAATTTCGGGATAAATTAAGCGAATTTGTCCCCTTAAAAAAATATGCCAGGGAGCAATAGAAGGAACCGGTTTTTCATCATTGGGGAACCGGTATGGAAAGGAAATGGGCCATGAGTGAAAAAAGTTTACACATCTGCCATCTGTATTATGATATATTGAACCTTTACGGGGATAACGGCAATATTCGTACCCTGGAAAAACGCCTGGCGTGGCGGGGGATTGGCTGCGAGATTACCCGTCTGTCCTTCGGCGAGGTGGACCGGTCGGCGGATTATGACATAATCTTTATCGGGGGCGGACAGGATTTTGAACAGGAACTTTTAGTAAAGGATTTATTTGCCTATAAGGCGGAATGGCTGAAAAATGAGATTGAAAAGGGAACGGTCATTTTAGGAATCTGCGGCGGCTATCAGATGCTTGGAAACTATTATGAGGCGGCGGACGGGACGAAGGTGGAATTTTTGGGCGGCATTGACGTCCATACTACGGCTTCAGACCAGCGTATGATCGGCAATTTTGTCTTCGACTACCGCGGGGAGGACGGAGAGTCTTTTTCTGTGGTGGGCTTTGAGAACCATAACGGAAAGACCTGGCTTGGAGAGGGGGTAAAGCCGCTTGGGAAAATCGTTAAGGGCTACGGCAATAATGGAGAGGATGGAACGGAGGGGGCAAGGTACAAAAATGTATTTGCCACCTATTCCCATGGCCCCCTGCTTCCTAAAAATGCAAGACTGGCCGACGAGCTTTTGTCGATTGCCTATGCGCGCAGATATGAGGAACCTTTGGCGCCTTTGGAGCATATAATGGAAGATGCAGCCTTAGAGGATATCCGCAGGCAGTTAGGGGCGTAAATAAATGCGGCTTGCGCTAAGCTGCCCCGGCATGTCTGCAAAAGCCGGAGCCGGGGCTTTGACAAAAAGCAGGAAGCAGGAGGAGATATGATTACAGTATTATCCCATATTTTTATCAGGCAGCGGGAGGGAGCCGCCGGGCGGCGGGCCTACGGAACGCTTTGCAGTATAGTGGGAATTTTGTTGAATATTTTGTTGTTTGCCGGTAAATATGCGGCGGGAACGGTAAGCGGCTCGGTGGCCATTGTGGCGGACGCTTTTAACAATCTTTCTGACGCAGGTTCGTCCGTCATTACACTGGTGGGCTTTGTCTTTGCCGGAAAAAAGCCGGATTCGGATCATCCTTTCGGCCATGGGCGTGTAGAGTATGTGTCCGGATTTCTGGTGGCCATGGTTATTCTGCTCATGGGACTGGAACTTTTGCAGGATTCGATTTATAAAATTATTCACCCGGAGTCGGTGGAGACCGGCGCTTTGGTAATTGCCATGCTGTTGGCATCGATTCTGGTAAAGCTCTATATGGCGTTTTACAATTATGCCATAGGAAAGCGGATTGATTCGGCGGCTATGGCGGCGACGGCAACGGACTCCCTGTCGGATGTGGCTGCAACCTCTGTGGTGCTTGTGGCTGTACTGGTTATGAAATATACCGGCGTCAATGTGGACGGCATATGCGGCGTGGTGGTAGCGTTGTTCATTCTGTATGCCGGTTATTCTGCGGCAAAGGATACGTTGGATCCACTGCTGGGCCGGGCACCGGATCCGGAATTGGTGGACCGGATAAAAGAGATTGTGTTGGAGCACGAAGGAGTGTTAGGCGTCCACGACCTGCTGGTACACGACTATGGGCCGGGCAGAAGGGTGGCTTCTATCCATGCCGAAGCGCCGGGAAACCGGAGCGTGTATGAAATACATGAAATCGTTGACCATATCGAAAGGGAAATCAAGGAAAAGTTGGACTGCGACATGGTAATCCATGTAGACCCGGTGGACCCGGATAATGCGGAGACCAAAAGGCTGAAAGCAATGGTGGAGACAATGGTAAAATCCATTGATGAGCGAATGACAATCCATGATTTTCATGTAGTGACTTCCATCAATGTAAAGCGGCTGATTTTTGATGCGGAAGCGCCCTACGACCTTAAAATGGATGTGGAAGAGATCAAGAACAGGCTGGAAAAAATGGTGAAGGAATCAGAGGGGAATTATATGGCGATGGTCAACGTGGACCGGGTAGATTAAAAATGCGAAAATATTCACAGGATGAACACATATTTTGTATATGGTATAGGTTAATGTAAAACCGATTGAGTAATAAAAAATGACTTTGCACATAATATACTTAAAAGGCAGTGTCAGGCAGCTTATGAGAACAAGTACTTAAGAAATGGAGGAATGGAATATGCTTAGTTTAGCTTTGGCGGGATTCGCCGGATTTATGGAGACGGCCGGAAATCTGGTTATGGGCGCTTATCATTATGGCTATCATTACGGATATGGTTATGGCGGAGGTTATCTGTCGTATCTCATTTTTATGCTTCCGGCTCTTTTGCTGGGACTGTGGGCCCAGGCGAAGGTGTCTACGACCTTCAACAAATATAACAAAATTAACAATTCCAGAGGCATGACGGGAGCGGAAGCGGCAAGAATGGTGTTAGACCAGAACGGGCTTTCCTATGTCCGCATTGAACATGTCAATGGAAAGCTGACGGACCATTATGATCCGAGAGATAATGTAATCAGGCTGTCTTCGGCGGTCCATGATTCCACCTCCATTGGGGCTATCGGGGTTGCCTGCCATGAGGCGGGACACGCAGTACAGCATGCGGAGGAATACACGCCGATTCGGATTCGGAGCGCGATTATTCCGGTCTGTAATTTCGGTTCTGCCTTAGGTCCGATTTTAATTGTAATCGGCTGTCTTTTTGCGGGGAACAAATTCGGTCTGACTCTGGCGTTTGCGGGGATTCTGCTCTATTCCTTAGTGGCGCTCTTTCAGCTTGTCACCCTGCCGGTGGAATTTGACGCTTCCGCCAGGGCGCTTAAGGTGCTTGGCAACAGCGCAATGTTTGCGGATCAGGATTACAAGGGAGCCAAAAAGGTGTTAAGCGCGGCGGCTATGACTTATGTGGCAGCCTTAGTCACCACTGTTTTGCAGATTTTGTATTATGTTATGGTTATATTTGGCTCCAGAAGAAACGATTAAACGGGCGAATGAAGATGAATTAATATTTGTAACAAAATTGCAAGAATTTGTTTAGAAAGTATTTATTTGACTTTTGTTCGGGGTACTGATATGATAACAGAGTTATATGTAGTTGGTGCGGCGGAGTTTGCGGCGCAGAGATGAAGAGCGGGCGGATTGCGGTCTGCCTGTCAGGGAGGAAGAATATGAAGAAGAGATTATATAAGCGTGTGACGGCAGTGGCGCTTGCAGCCGCAATGCTGTTATCATTACCGGTAGCGGGACTTCAGGTGAAGGCGGATGCAGTGGCAGATGCGGATCCATCAGATGTGTATGTGTCCTTTGGCGCAGATCTAAAGGATAGTGAGAAAGAGACGGTAATGGATCTTTTGGGAATTACCGAGGATGAGTTGGAAGATTTTACGGTAGGCGAGATTACCAATGAAGATGAGCACAAATATCTTGGGGATTATCTGGACAGCAGTGTGATTGGCTCAAGGGCCCTGTCTTCTGTTATCGTTGTGCTTGGCGAAGACGGCGACGGCATTGATGTGGAGACAAAGAATATTTCTTACTGTACTTCGGGCATGTATACCAACGCCCTGATTACTGCGGGCATTGAAAATGCAGACGTTGTTGTGGCAGGTCCTTTTGAGATTACGGGTACTGCCGCATTAGTAGGCGCCATGAAGGCGTATTCCGAACTTACCGGCGAAGAGATTTCCGAGGAGAGCATGGATACAGCGGTGAATGAACTGGTAGTTACCAGTGAGATGGCGGAGGGCATTAATCCGGAAGATGTTGAACAGTTGATGGCTTTTGTCAAGGCAAAAGTTGTGGAAGGCGGTTTGGACAGTGATGAAGCAATCAGCGAGGCTATTGACGAAGGCGCGGAGCAGTTGGGCGTTTCCCTTACCGAGGAGGAAAAACAGACCATCATATCGCTGATGAAGAAGATTGGAGATCTGGATTTGGATCTTGACAGCATGAAAGAACAGGCAAAAGATCTGTTCAACAAGTTAGAGGATATGGGAATTGACAAGGAACAGGCCAAGAATTTCCTGCAAAAGATCTGGGAAGCAGTGAAGGACTTCTTTACCAATCTCTTTGGATGATGAAGAATAAACATGAATTAAGTGTGAAAATAATTGTAATTTTTACAAATAGTGGTAGAATAACCATGGTAATTTAATTTACCATGGTTGTTTTTTTCATTTTCGTACATACTACATTTAATAAGGTGAAAAGGAATGGAGTATGTTATGTTTTACGAATTAAAACGGGGAAGGGCAGGTTTGATTACCTTTCAGGAACTTCAGGACGATTATGTGATGTACGGCTTTCCGGAAAAAACGGTGGAGGAATGTAAGCGGAATCTCTATAACTTCCGGAGCGACGCCATGGTCGCTTCCAATCTGGTTTTTGTTGTATTGGATCTCTTGAATTTTCAGGATGTTTTTGGGGAAAAGGATAGAGTGGCAATCTATATGCGTAACGACTTATGTCTGATTGTGGATATTAAAGATGAGGATGAAAGCATAAGAAAACTTTTTGAAGATACGGTAAAACGCTACGAAACGGAAGGACAGGGCATCAAGGAGACCGTACCGGAAAAGTTTCTCTATCATTTTATGAATAACTTAGTCCGGGAGGATAAGAAGTTTTTAGAGAACATGGAGTTTCACATGAGCGTGTTAGAGACGCGGATTTTAAAAGAACACGTGAACCCCGGATTTATCAATGAGATTCTGTCCCTGCGGCGGGAACTGATGTATATCTGGAATTATTACGAGCAGTTGATTGACGTGGGAGAAGTGCTCAAGGATAATGAAAATGATCTGTTTCCGGAGGAAAATGTCCGGCGGTTTTCCCATTTTGCAGAGAGGACGGCCAGGCTCAGCGAGAATGTGAAGCATTTAAAGGAGTATTCGGTACAGCTGCGGGAGACGCATGACGCCATGCTCGATTATAACCTGAATAATATTATGAAGCTCTTTACGGTAATTACCACCATTTTTCTTCCGTTGACGCTGATTGCCGGCTGGTATGGAATGAACTTTGAGTATATGCCGGAGCTTCACTGGCGGTATGGTTATCTGGGGGTAATCGTGTTTTCTACGGTGGTCGTGTTAATCTGCATTGTGGCGTTTAAAAAATATAAATTATTATAAATTATATGAATACCTGGGAAAACTCAGGGAGGATTTAGGAGGTACCCATGATAAATGAGATATTGACAGGCTTGGCAGTGTTATTCATACTGTCTGCCATAGCGGGAATTGTGACAAAACGAATCGGCGGGAAATTGTTTTTCCTGGTGCTTGATACCATCGGGCTTTCGATGCTGACTTTTGCCCAGGGAGGCGTTGCCCGGACCGGAGGCGTGATGCAGGGAATCTTCCTGCTTCCGGCGCTGCTCGGATTTGTGCTGCTGGTATATGCTGTCTGCCGGACAAATCATATTGAGACAGTGGACCAGCTTACCGGCGTAAGACAGGGAATGCCTTATGTCTTTGCGGCAGCGGTGGTATTTGCCGTAGTGATTACAGGGCTCCCCGGTACGGGAAGCTATGTGGGATATTTCTTTTCCGTTTCCGTCCACTTAGCGGCAGAGGGCGGCATTTTGTCCTGGATTGGTCTGGCAGGGGTGGCGCTTGGCTTTGTCAATGCCTGTCTGATTACTTTTTCTATCCTCAAACCGGCATATCTGCCGGGGGAGAAGAAGAAAGGCCTGCCGGTATGGGCCGGGGCCATTTTTGTTCTGCTTGCTTTAGCGCTCATCGCCGGCGGTATGTTCCACACCCAGATCTTTGCCCTAAACGGGTTTAAGGGAGAGAATAATTACGGTCTGCTGATTTTATGGCTGTTCCCTGTGCTTGGGGGAATAATTGCCTTTGCTTTGGGAAAAAAGAGCCATTCCACGAGAAATGACTGGGTGGATATTATGATGTTTGTGGAAACGGTCATGCTGGTCTGCATGGGATATGAACTGGTAAAGAACTGGTCTAATTTGTCGCTTGACTTTAACAGCTTCTTTGTGCTGGGCTTTCATATGAGCATGGATTCCGTAAAACTTTTGCTCTGCGCCGTCTTCGTCTTCCTGTTCGGCGTTGTAAGCTGCTTTATGAAGGAGTCTTTGAAGCGGGAAAAGGGAAGTAACCGCTACATACTTCTCTATATGGGACTGTTTAGCATGGCGTTGGGCGCGCTGCTGACGGAGGATTTCTTTGAATTTACCATGTTTACCGGTTTTTCTCTGCTTATGGCTTATCCGTTGATGATACATAGAAATAACGCCAATGAATTAAAATATACGGGTCATTATATCCTGTTTTCCATGCTGGCAATTTTTCTGATGATGGGCGGCTTTTTGACTGCCCTGGTCTATGTGGGCGCAACGAAATATGTGAATTTTTATTCCTCCGTTATCTTGAACGGTTACAATAAGCTGGAGTTTGCCGGTGGGATTTTGATGTTTTTAGGCTTTGCCATCTGCGCGGGCCTGTTTCCCCTGCATTTTCCTGTGGCGAAAGCCAACTCGTACTGCCTGATGGAGACTTCGGCAGTCTACACCTGCGGGATTTCTAAGTTAGGCGTGTTGGGCGTTTTGCTGTTAGGAGCCAATTTCTTAAACGGTAGCGGCATTTATGGGAAAACTTTGCTTGTTATGGGAATCGCAACGGCAGTCTGGGGAATCGGTACGACCATGACTTCAACGGATATCCGCAGGATTTTGATGGGGCTGAATATGGCGGCGAACGGGGTGATTACCCTGTCTGCGGGGCTGATGGTGGTAGGCGGGGATACCAACGCCTATGCGGTAAAGAGCAGCCTTTATCTGCTGGCGGTGTCTTCTGTGTCGTTAGCAGTTCTCTATATGACGGCATTGGAACTGGTGCGGGAAAAGGATACTTATGAGATAAAAGGATTGATTGCCGCCGGGAAACCGCATAAACTGTTGACCGTTGCCGGTTTTCTGGCCTGCGCCAGCCTGATAGGCGTTCCCGGAACCGCCGGTTTCCTTGGCTATTCCATGTTGTATCAGTTTATCTTAAAGATTGCAGGCTGGAAATGGCTTATGGTATTGTTCCTGATTCTGTGGGCGTTTTTTGCCACAGCGGTAGTCCGGGTATTTATGAAATTTTTTGTCAGCGAGAAAGATAAGACGATAAAAATCCTGTCGGAAGAGGAACATTCTGTGGAGAATGAAGCAGATGGCGGCGAGGAAAAGCCGCAGGAAAAAACGCCTGCCCCCTACAGGACGGGAGAAGTGCTTTTGCTCATTTTTGGGCTTTTGCAGGTGGCGGTGGGCCTGTTCCCAGCGTTTACCGTTGAGAAATTATCCGAGGCAGTGAACCTTTATTTTAAGGGGAGAGAGCTTTCCGGCGCAGTTGCTTATTATACAAAGGAAATGTGGATTGTCTTTGCAATTGTGGCTGTACTGTGCCTGATTCTTTACGTCAATCTGGTGCATGGGATTTTGCTTAGGGCAGTACGCAACAAAAAGAACCGGAAATTGCAGGAGGAGAACGCCGGACAGCAAGAGGAAGGACAGGAGGAAAACGGGCAGGAGAATCGTTAAGGCAGTAAGAGAAGGCCGGAAAGAAAAGGAGAATGAGGGAGGATAAGTAGAGATGAAAGGTTCCATGGAGCTGGATATGACGGAAGGAAAGCCCCTGCGGCTGATTCTGTTGTTTTCCCTGCCGATTTTGTTCGGAAATCTGTTCCAGCAGTTTTATAATGTGACGGATACAGCCATTGTGGGAAATATTCTGGGTGACGACGCCTTGGCGGCAGTGGGGGCGTCCGCTCCCTTTTTCAGCCTGATGACCGGGCTGGCGGTGGGTGCAACAAATGGATTTTCCATGATTTTGGCAAGGTACTATGGGGCGAAAGATTCGGCTGCCCTCAAAAAAGCGGTCTATATGACGTATGTGTTGTGCGGCGTGATTGGCGTGGTCCTTACGGTGGCGGCGCTTTTGGGAATACGCCCTTTGCTTTTGGTGCTCGGCACGCCGGCCTCCATTATGGAAGATGCAGTGGCCTATCTCCGGATTGCCATGGGCGGTCTTTTGATTACCCTTGCCTATAATATGTTTGCCGGGATGATGCGCGCCATCGGCAATAGCGTGATGCCTTTGGTGTTTCTGGTGATTGCATCTTTAGTGAATATCGGATTGGATTTTCTGTTTGTGGCAGGCTTTCACATGGGAGTCGGAGGCGCCGCTTTGGCGACGGTGCTGGCGCAGTTAGTCTCTGTTATTGCCAGTCTGTGGTATCTGCTTGTCCGCTGCCCGGAGCTTAAGATTCAGAAGGAATATATGGTGTTTGAGAAAAAGGCGGCCGTCGATCTGCTGTCCACTGCTTTTTCCATGGCGCTTATGCTGGCAGTGGTATCTGTGGGTACCGTAGCTTTGCAAAGTGCAGTCAACAGCTTTGATAAAGATGTGATTGCCGCTCATACCGCCGCCCGCAAATTAGACGAACTCTTTATGATTCCGTTGTCCACTTTTTCCATTACGGCTTCCACCTACGGCAGCCAGAATTACGGCGCAGGCCGCATTGACCGCATAAAGGAGGGAATCTTTTGTACCTTTATGCTGGGCTTTATCTGGTCTACGGTCGGCGTATTGGCCGTATATGGGGCGGGTCCCCTTATGGCGAAGTTAATCACCGGCTCCGACAATGCGGTTATCATCGATACGGCCGTTCAGTATATGCGGATTAATATTCCGTTTTTCTACTTTTTGGTGCCCCTTTTAGTCCTGCGCTCTACCCTTCAGGGGCTTGGCCGCCGGGTAGTGCCGGTAATCGGAAGCGGCATTGAACTGACAGGCAAATTCCTGGTGGTTTTACTCCTTGCTCCCCGCTTAGGCTACTTAGGCGTCTGCATTTCCGAACCCATCATCTGGATTGTGTGCATGTGCCTTGTCATGTGGGACTTCTATACCCACATCCTCCATGCCCCTCCCAATCCCGCCTAAATCAACACACTCCTATATCCATTTTCCCGCCCGTACAGTTCCGGCCCGGCTTCACCGCCTCATCCCCGCCTACCCGCCCCGGAATGTCCCATTATACCGCCGAAAGAAAATTCCCTTCCTCTTTTTCTGACACGCGGTTTTTTAGAAATCCACTGCCGGGTTGTCCTGCATGAAGCACGTGCGGAGAAGTGTCTGAGCACCGGGTTTGGGGTGCTGGGCAAACATCTTAAGCCACGCTTGCGCTCTGTTAAGAACGCAGCGCTACTAAGCGCAGGACATGAAAACAACACGCACAAAAATTTTTATGTCCTCCGCAAGTACCGGCGTTCTTAAAGGGGCTTTAGATGTTTCCCAGTCACCCCTTCCCGGTGTGAGTTCTTCGTAAGCACGTGCAATCAAACATGCAGGACAACCCGGCAGCAGGATTTCTTAAAACCGAAACCAGTGCAGAAAAAAGAGGAAGGGATTTTCTGCGGCGGTTTCTATGGAATACAGGGCGGATAAGCGGGGATGAGGCGGTGAAGCCGGGCCGGAAAAGTGATGCAGGCGGGAAAATTGATATAAAATGTGGAATTATTTTTATTTTTTTTATTGAACATTGGGTGCATTCGTATTAAAATAGGGTTATGAGCGACTAACGCAGTTGTCGGACTATTTTATGGAGGTTACAGAGAATGGAAAAGAAAGAGATTAAGGAGAAGTTATTGGAGATTATTGAGGAAGAGCTGCCAACCGTAGAGATTGACAAGCTGGACACTCACGCTGCTTTTGCAGATGAATATGGGGTGGATTCCGTATCGCTGATTAAGATGATTGTGGATGCGGAGCAGACCTTTGATATCAAGTTTGACGACAGGGAGCTTGCCCTTAACAAGTATGCAAGCTTTGATGACGTCATTGATACAATCGAAGAAAAGTTACAGTAATAGAAGGAGGAATATATATTATGGCTAATAAAGTAGTTTTACCGGTTAAATATCCTGCAATCACATCATGGCAGTG
This sequence comes from uncultured Lachnospiraceae bacterium, assembly GCA_947625015.1. Classification (GTDB taxonomy): domain Bacteria; phylum Bacillota; class Clostridia; order Lachnospirales; family Lachnospiraceae; genus CAG-590. The sequence continues at coordinate 42,157 of CANQMR010000023.1, forward strand.
GCATGCAACCCTGTTTTCCATTCTTGGTGATGATGAGAACGCCAAGAAGTGGATTTACAGCAACTACATTCAGCTGCGTTGCTACAATATTCCGGAATACACCAGCGGGGACGAGATTCTGCTGTGCGATATGATGCCGGGCAGCAGTTCCATGAAGGAGTGTCCGTATCTGATCTTTTCTCTGATTACCAAGCCCCAGATTGAGAACTATTGCGGGGATGTAATAGATTTCATTATCAAGACTATTGATATTGGCGGCTATGTGTACGGCGCTTTTGATGAGGCGAGAATGATCAGTAATGTCGGAGTGGATTACAAGTTCTCCCACGAGCTGTTTATCTATGGTTACAATACGGACGAAGAGATTTTCTATGTGGGCGACTTTACCTTTAAGGACAAATATGCTTATACAACAGTTTCTTTTGATGCGGTAAAGAGAGGTTTTGACGTTCTGACGCCCAGAGAGGATCACGTATTTAAGGATGATTATAAGGGTACCCGCGGTTTGTATGTGATTCAGAAGAACGTGGATAATAAGTATTATGATATCGATCCGGTGCTGATTAAGCGGACTTTGGAGGAATATTTAGAGTGTAAGGACACCAAGGATCATTTCCGGATGATGCGGAACCGGTTCTCTGATACTGTGTTTGGCGTGAATGTATATAATGCCCTGAAGGACAGAGTACATAAGCAGTTAGAGGCGGAGGAGCCGGATTTTGATATCCGGGCTTTGCATATTGCCTATGACCATAAGGTGCTGATGTTAGAGCGGCTTAAGTATTTGATGGCGAACGAAGTTATTCCGTTTGACCAGACCATGCTTGACGAGTATGCGCAGGTGGTTGACGATATGCTGACAGCAAGGAATCTGTTAGTCCGTATTTCCATTACCGGCGAGATTGAGGCGGGCGCAAGAATTGCCGGCTATCTTGATTCTGCAAAGGAGAAAGAGGTTGCGATTCTTGGTAAAGTGGTAAAACAGCTTTAATCCGGCGGCAAACCAGAGGTTGATATGATACACATATATTATATGAATTTAAGCAGTGACTGCTCTTACGAGCAGTCACTTATCTTATACGGGATTCTTCCGCCGGAACGGCAGGAGAAAGTAAAGGCGGCAAAGCGGGAGAAAGTCGCAAGAAAACGGTTGTATACCGGGGCTTTTCTGCAATACGTCATTTCCCTGGAGACGGGGATACCCATGAAACATATTACGTATACCTACGGCGTCCGGGGGAAACCGGAACTGGACTGCCACAATTTGGAAAAATTGTTAAAATGTGAAACTACTAATATAGAAGAAAAATTTTCACATGGATTTTATTTTAACCTTTCCCATTCCGGAGATTATGCTGTGCTGGCCGTTAGCGACGGCCGGATAGGGATTGATATTGAGTATAAGAAGAATAATTATGAAGCTGTGGCAAAACGCTGTTTTTGCAAAGAAGAGTATGCAGATATTATGTCGGCCGAAACAGTTGTAGAACAACAGCAAAGATTCCTTCAATATTGGACCATGAAAGAAGCATATATTAAGTACACAGGGGAGGGACTTGGCATTTCTCTTGCTTCCTTCAGGATTATCCGTCAGGAAAAAGGACTTTCAAACGCTGGCGATCGCCGGCAATGGTTTGCCAGTATGCGGTTGGACGGAATGAGGCCTTACTATGTTGCGCTGTGCAGCAGTCAAAAAAAAGATTTGGCGGAAATGAATGAAAAAGAATTAACAGATGTCTGGACAGAAGTAAATGTTGGTAATATTTACTATTAAGCGGCCTTTTTTGAAAAGAAGTTTGGTCGGAATACATAAATGTTTCCTTGATTTTCTTGCTGTTTGGCGAATGTTCTGTTTTAAAGTAACAAATCAGAAAGTTTAAGTAAGCAATTTTTTGACCTGAAAAATGCTTGACATATGCAGGGAAAAATAGTATCATATGACACGAAACTAAGTGAGATTCGTGTGGCAGCATACGAATTAAGGAAAGATTGCCGAGGATAAATGAGACAATGTTTCCAAAAAAATACGGTGCGGGTTATGCGCCAGACAGAAAAAGGAGAGGAAATGATGAAGAAAATCACAAAAATGTTAGTTCTTGCTCTCGCATTGGTGGTATCATTCAGCGTTGGGGCAGGTTCTACAGCACAGGCAGCAAAGAAGGCAAAGAAGACAACCGTTACGAGCGTTGTTGTAACTGACAAGTACACCGGCGAGACATTTAAGTACAGCAAGAACAAGGTAAATATTACCCTTGGTGCGGAAGGTAAGGCATATTTAAGTGCAAGTGTTAAATTAAAAAATGCCAAGGCAAAATATTTAAAACCGACATCTTCATACCAGAAGGTTAGTTATTCTAGCAGTAACAGTAGCATTGCCAAAGTAAGCAAGTCAGGTATAATTACTGCTTCTAAGAGCAAGACAGGTAAAGCTACAATTACAGTTACTTCTAAGAAGAATACCAAGAAGAAGGCTAAGTTAGTTGTTAAGGTTGTAAAGGGTAAAGTTACGAGTGTCAAATTGGATAAGAAGGAAGCTACAGTTGAAGAAGGCCAGCAGATTACATTGAAGGCAACTGTTAAGACAACCAAGAAGGCAAAAGCTAAGAAGACAGTTATCTGGACCTCTTCTGATGAGACTATTGCTACAGTTAACAACAAGGGTGTTGTTACAGCATTGAAAGCTGGTACAGTTACCATTACAGCCAGAGCTAAGTATAACGAGAAGGCTAAGGATACATGTAAGGTTACCGTTACTGCTAAGCCGGCACCGGTACCAACTACATTTACCAAGACAATTGTTCCTACTAATGGTGCGGAAGCTACAGCTACAGTTGTATTTAACACAACAGATGTGAGTGTTGTTACGGCAGATATTGTTAAATTCGCAGGGCTTGCTAAGAAGGAAGAAGTTACTGCTGAGATTAATGGTAACCCTCGTAAAGTAGTTGTTAAAGACGGTAAAGTTACTGTTGATGGTAAGGAACTTACAAATGTAAAAAGCATTACTGTCACAGCTAAAATTAAGGCCTCTGAAATTGGTCCGGCTCTTGTGTTTGCTCCTGCATCTGTTGCTTCTGTAACAGTTGATGGTGTTGAGTTTACAGGGATTACCGATACGAAAGTTAACATTGCTGGTAAGACATATGATTATAAAGTAAATGCTGACGGAAGTATTACCGTAACCGGTACAGATGATCCGACAAATACACTTGCCGCAATAAAGTGCGTAACTGTTAAGTAATTGAATTGAAAGTTTGACGTCAGTCAATCATAGGATATTTTGATTAGGCTGTTAGACGGCATGTCTAACAGCCTAATCTTTGTTAAAGAAAAGGAGAAGGTTTCATGAGAGGGAAACAGAATCATACAGGATTATTGTTTATATTAGGGCTGGTGATGGCAGCCGGTATTTTAAGTCCTAAGATGATTACATTTGCAGGAGGAATCAATGGCAATGAGGCAAGGGTGATTGCTGCTGCAAGTGGCACGTTTTCCTATGAGGGCAAAACCTATCGGGCAGGGACTTCCTATATTAATTCTCTGACCGGTTATCTGTCGGATGATGACGTGGAGTTGACGGCGGAGCAGGCGGATGAGGCGATTGCCACAATGTATGCCAATATAGGTGAAGGCGTGGCGCAGGGATATCTCTATGAGGTTGGAGGCAGTTCAGAAGAGGCCAGTACGGAAGCAGATTCCCAGAAGACGACAGAAGCAGACGCCCGTAAGAAGAAAAAGGATAAGGAAAAAGAGGAAACGGAAAACACAACGGCCTCCCCGGATGATTTAGACGTCTGGGACGCTATGTCGGAGCCCACTGAGAATAAGCAGAAGCTGAAAGAAAGACCGGAAAAGGCGGAAGCGGCAGCGTCGGTTGCACTTGAGGAGGACGATATTGTTGTTGTTACCAAAGACAAGGAAAAGATTAGCATTTCAAAAAATAAGCAGTTAATTCCGGCCTATATGCAGCAGGTAATTAATGGGATATCCATAGTTTTGCTTGCAATTACCCTTGTATGTGGTGTAATCTTATTAGTGAAGAAATGTATGAGTTTCCGCAAACCCAAATATAGAAGAGCAAGGCCGGGGCATAGCAAGCGCCGCAAGGTGCGAAGGCATACGAGAAATATACTGACGGTCACAACGGCAATTAGTCTGTTGGGCGTGTTTGTTCTGCTGGCAATGTACATCAGTCTTTTTAACAAAGAGGCGATTATGCAGAGTATGCAGAGCAGCGGTTATTTCCGATATGCTTATTCCGAATATATTGCAGATATGGCGAAACAGGCGGCAGATAATTTCCGGAATGGGAAAGGACTGATGCCTGCAGATGAGATACAGAATTATGAGGAATATTTGTTTACCATTAAACAAAATTCTTTAAAGATTTTGAACGGGTATACGGAAACGCCTATTCCGGACAGTAATGTAACGCCGTATATATATAATCTAAAGACAGGTTTTATGAAGATATTTTCGGTTTCCGGTTTGGGAATGCTGCTTAGCGCGGTTATCGGAATCATTTTGATGATTTTTATGGACCAGCGCCGGGAAAGAGGCGTTAAGCATACTGCTGTGGCAGTGCTCATTGCAAGTACGGTTATGATTATCCTGACGGCAGTTATGGCGGTAAATAAACCGTATTTACATCTATATGTGGAGCCGGATTATTTGTATCTGTTCCTGATGGAGTACATTCAATGGAGCGTAAGGGTAATGACCAGCGTAACCGCTTTTGGCATTGTAGTTGGCATGATTTTGATTGGCGTATTTAAGACTATAAAAAATAGCCGGACAGATGAATAGATATGACAGGAGAAAAGAATGGACTATTTTGATATACATAGCCATATCCTGCCGGGAGTAGATGACGGGGCTTCCACAATGGAAGAATCCTTGGCCATGCTGGGTGTTGCATATGGCGAAGGAACCCGCAGTATATTACTGACCCCGCATTATACCAGAGGCAAGAACAGCTATACACGTGAAGAACTGCATAACATATTTGTCAATCTTAAAACAGAAGCGGAAAAGCAATATCCCGGGCTGAAACTCTATCTGGGGAATGAGATTCTCTATGAGGAGGGAATTGTGGATGACCTGAAGAACGGATTGATTCAGACCATGAATGATACAAAGTATGTTCTGGTTGAATTTAATATCCGGATTTCCTATAATCAACTGTACGAGGCCGTTCGTAAGCTGACCAACGCCAGATTCCGGCCAATTATTGCCCATGTGGAGCGTTACCGGTGTCTGTTCAAGCATATTGAGCGGATAGATGAGCTGGTGGGCATGGAGGCCTATTTGCAGATGAACATTTCCAGCGTGTACGGCGGCTTGATGGATGAAAACGCGAGATGGTGTAAGAAACTGGTAAGAGAAGAATATATCAGCTTTTTTGGGACCGACGCCCATGATTTGGAGGAGAGAGCCCCCTACATCAACGATTATGCGGCATGGATAAGAAAAAAATGCGGAGAAGACCTTTTAGAACAGCTTTTTGTGAAAAATCCGCAGAGAATGATAGAAAATAAATATATTGTTGAATAAAAAGAAAACAGGAGATATGCGTATGAACGACGAAAGAAATGAAGAAATTGAAATTGATCTGAGGGAATTATTCTATGTGCTGCTTAGTAAGATTTGGATTATCATACTGGTAACTGCACTGGGACTGGGCATTGCGGCGGTCTGGACGACGGCATTTATACAGCCGGTATACAGTTCCACATCCATGCTGTATGTGAAGTCAAAAACGACCAGTATCACTTCTTTGACGGACTTACAGATTGGCTCTTCCCTGACAGAAGATTATCAGGTATTTATTATGAGCAGACCTGTAGTGGACAAGGTAATAGACGAATTGGAACTGGATATGACTTATGAAGAATTTGTAAAAAATGTATCTGTAGAGAATCCAACCAATACCCGCTTTATCTACATTACGGTGAACAATCATGATGCATATATGGCCAAGACCATTGTCGATAAGCTGACAGATGTATCCAGGGAACGCATGGGTACAATCATGGAGACGCAACCGCCGAATGTAGGCGATTACGGACATATTCCCGAACATCAGACCAGCCCGAGTCTTACAAAAAATGCATTGATTGGCGCAGTGCTTGGGTTCGTTCTGGCGGCAGCATTTATCATTATTATCCACCTGATGAATGATGCAATTCAGACGACGGAGGATGTAGAAAAATATCTGGGTATCAATACGCTGGGCCTTATTCCGCTGGAAGAGGGAGTTTCCAAGAGAGGGACCAGAGGACATGATAAAGATGCAGCGAGAGCCAGACGGGCAAAAAGAAAGGCTCAGCGCAAGGCCAGACGGGCAAAAGCGGAGACGGACGCACAGGAGGAATAGCAAACAGCTACAGATAATGATAATTGGTTACGTTAAATAAGGAAGGTAAGGTATGAAAGTTAATTTTGAAAAAAGAAAAGAATTAGATTTTAAGACAAACGAAGCATATAAGACATTGCGTACCAACATCAGCTTCTCCGGAGATGATGTCCGGGTGATTGCGATTACCAGTTCTGTACCAAATGAAGGAAAATCGGCAGTTTCCTTTAATCTGGCATATTCACTGGCCGAAGATGGGAAAAGGGTGCTGTACATTGATGCAGATATCCGTAAATCCGTAACCATCGCCCGGTACGGCGTAGATATTGAAACAAAGGGACTAACGCACTATCTTAGCGGACAAAGTGATTTGTCCAACATAATATATGAAACCAATATTGAGAATTTCAGTATTATTTTTACCGGACAGACGGCGCCTAATCCCTCTGAACTGTTAGGCAATGCCCGATTCAGAACGCTTATTCAGACGGCAAGGGAAGAGTATGAATATGTAATTATTGACTGTCCGCCTCTTGGAAGTGTAATTGATGCAGCGATTGTGGCAAAGGAATGCGATGGCGCAATTATTGTTATTGAAACGGATAACGCCAGTTATAAGATCGTGCAGAGAGTGAAGAAACAACTTGAACAGAGCGGCTGCCGGATACTTGGCGCAGTGCTTAACAAAGTGGAAATGGGCGGAAAAGGTTATTATGGTAAGGGCTATTACGGCAATTACTATGGACGTTATTACGGAGATTACGGAAGCTATGGAGAATCCCGGGGGGGGTGATTCCGGAAATTAGTGAATTATCTGGCGATATAGCAGAATTTAATTCGGGAGCAGATGAAAGGGAGGAATTGGATGTATCAGAGAAATCAAAAAAGATGGTATAAACATTTTGATTTTATGCTGTTGGATTTCCTGTGTATGGAGATAAGTTTCTGTCTGGCATATGTATTTCGGTTTGGGAGTGAGCAGGCAGCAGAGTTGTTGCCGGGTTCACAACAGGCGGCCCCGTATCATCGGATTATGTTAATGATCCTGGTTTTGCATATTGCATTGGTTTTGTTTATATCACCATATTCCGGAATCCTAAGAAGGACTGCCGCAGAGGAAGTAAAAAAGGTTTTACAATATAATGTATATATACTGGTTGGTATTGTATTTCTGTTTTTTATTGGACAATCTTCAGAACTGTATTCCAGAATCGTCGTGTTTGGCTTTGCGATAATTGATATTATCCTTATGACAGCTTATCGGTATATGTATAAAAAATCCCTCCGCCGCAAGATTAATGACGAGCGGAACCAGGATCATATGCTTTTGATCGCGCCGTATGGACAGATTAACGGTATATTGCACAAGTTTTATAAAAATAAAGTAAGTACGGTTAAGATTGCAGGGATTATATTAACGGATGATATGGCAGAGTTAGAGGCGGCAGCCACAGATAATATAGTAGAGATGCCCGAAGAAAAAACTGCCCCAAAGATTGGACAGGAGCAGTCTATGGCTTTTCCGCTGGAAGAAAAGGCGGTTCGCGGTATTCCTATTGTTGGAACGCTTTCTGATATGTATGAGTATGCCAGAACCAATGTGGTAGATGAAGTATTAATCTGTATGGAGGGCAGCGAAGTAGAAGAAATTGCCGCCCGCTTTATCAGTATGGGTATTACCGTTCACGTCAGTATCCAGAATTTGATTCAGATTCCCAAGGCAACGGTGAACCGGGTAAACGGCATTTCCGTCATTACAGCCAGTGTAAATACGGTGACGGCGCAGCAGCTTATGATTAAGCGGCTGGTTGATCTTTTTTTTGGGTTCATGGGTTCTATAGCCACCATTTTACTTACGATTATTATTGCCCCTATGATCTGGATTGCCGATCCGGGGCCGGTATTTTTCCGTCAGGAACGGGTGGGCAAGAATGGAAGAACCTTCCGGATCTGGAAGTTCCGAACCATGTATAAGGATGCAGAGGCCCGTAAGGCGGAACTGATGGAGCAGAATAAAATGTCCGGCCTGATGTTCAAGATGGATGACGATCCCAGAATTATCGGCTACGGGAAGAAGTTTTCCCTTGGTAAATTTCTGCGGGAGACTTCCATTGATGAACTGCCCCAGTCTTTTAATATACTGGCGGGCAGCATGAGCGTGGTGGGCACCAGACCCCCCACAGTCAAAGAGTATGAGCAGTATGAGCTTCATCATAAAGGACGGCTGGCCACAAAGCCGGGACTTACAGGAATGTGGCAGATTAGCGGCAGAAGTGATATTACAGATTTTGAAGAGGTAGTCCGGCTGGACAAGGAATATATTGATAACTTTTCATTGGGACTAGATTTGGAGATTATACTAAAGACCTTTAAGGTGGTATTGGGCAGGAAAGGCTCTGTGTAATACATAAACCAAAAAAGGCTGGCAGTAAGCGCCGCAGGCAGGAGGTTATCATATGTGGTACGTTGTACAGGTGATGAGCGGCAAGGAGCATAATATAACAGAACTATGCAGGACTTACCTCTTAGATGAGGAAGAGGAAGTATTCGTTCCTCTGTATGAGAGAAAGAAGAAAATCAGGGGGAAATGGGAGACTTATCAGGCAATCCTTTTTCCCGGATATGTGTTTTTCATGACGAATCAGGTGGAGGACTTGTTTTTCCGCCTGAAAAAAGTGAATGGCCTGACAAAAGTTCTCCGCACCGGAGAGGATTTTACGCCCTTACATGAGACAGAGGTAAAATTCCTTCAGGATTTTGGCAAAAAAGAGCATGTGGTGGAAATGTCCATCGGCTATATCGAAGGCGACCAAGTAATCATTACCTCCGGTCCGATGACTGACTGGCATGGAAAAGTCAAGAAGATTGACCGGCATAAAAAGACTGCAATTTTAGAGATAGAATTTTTTGGAGGAAGGCTTACAGAGGTCACTGTGGGTCTGGAGATTGTGGAGAAGAGGGCGTAGGCTTATGTGCAGGGCGGTTGCTGACGGGGAGGCAGATGGTATATTTTGCCAAGCCATGTGGCATTATTTCCTAATGAGAAATTGTGTCAAAAACATTGACAAATTGTGAAAAGTAAGATACTCTACTAGAGTTGAAATAAACGGAGTCAATTTCATTGGCCGATTAGAATCGAATATTTAAGAAGTTATGAAGTAGGATCGTCGCCTGGTGCGCGTTTTATGGAGTAATGGACATAAGAGAATCACCCTGATTCAAGGTGCGTTTGCCACGTTGGAATGGCGAAGCTATATCTTGATGAGGGGTGATTTTTTTGTGTGCATGATTTTTAGTGCCTAGATAAGTCGGGGAGGAACATAATGATTTTTTCAAGTTTTGAGTTTGTTTTAGGATTTTTTCCAATTGTTTTTATCGGGTATACTTTATTAAATAAGTGTCATTTTGAACAACTTGCTAAAGTGTGGTTAGTCTGTGCCTCTCTCTATTTTTATGCACAGGGAAGTTGGGAGTTTTTCCCTTTTTTTATTGGAAGTATTTTTGCTAATTATGTTATTGGATGTGTTTTGGGAAAGCTGCATTCAAGTGAAGGTAACGCAAGACAAGGAAAAATTCTGCTGATAATCGGAATAATGGCGAATGTGGCATTGTTAGGATACTATAAATATACTGACTTTTTTATTGAGAATTATAATTATATAACCAAAAGTAATCTTCCGCTCAAAAATATTATTTTGCCGATTGGTATTTCATTTTTTACCTTTCAATTAATTGCGTTCCTGGTAGATTCATACCGGGGAGAATGTGAAAATTATGATGTATTGGATTATTTACTTTTTATTACTTTTTTCCCTCAATTAATTGTAGGTCCAATTGTACATCATGCAGAGGTGATTCCACAGTTTAATAAACCGGATAATTCAAAATTAAACTATAATAATGTTGCCAGAGGGCTCTTTTTATTTTCTATTGGCTGTTTTAAGAAAATATATTTTGCAGATATATTAACAAATAATGCACAGCTATATTTTGATGGGATTACAGCGGATTCAGTTCTCAATATTGTTGACACATGGTATCATTCCATTGAATATACGGTTTCTTATTATTTTGATTTGTCCGGTTATGCTGATATGGCTATAGGGTTGGGGCTAATGTTCAATATTATAATACCGCACAATTTTAACTCTCCATATAAAGCGAGAAATTTTCAAGATTATTGGCGAAGATGGCATATGACCTTGTCAAGGTTTTTGGGAGATTACATATTCAGAAGTGTGTACCGCAAAAATGATAAATATCGTAATTTTTATGTCGCAACAATGATTACCTTTCTGGTATCCGGATTCTGGCATGGAGCAGGCTGGACCTTTGTCGTATGGGGATTGATAAACGGTCTTTTTGTATGTACTGCCTCATGGATGAAACGACATGATAAGCGTTTTCCTTCGGTTATAGCATATCCTTTGACTGCATTAGGAGTGATTTTGACAAGGGTGTTATTTATTTCACCATCTTTTGCTTATGCAAAGAATGTATATAGAGGTATGCTTAATTGGCAGGGAATTAAAGAAGTTGGCTATAAGCTGCAAGTGCTTTTAGAAGGAAATAAGGCTAAGGCGACATTTTTGATTTTACTTACAGGTATATTGGTATGTTGGATGTTGCCCAATTCTAAGGAATTGGAAGAACGGTTTAAACCGACTGCTTTGACAGTGGGATTTGCTGTTTTTTTATTTGTTTTGTGTATTTTTCGTATGGGTACTACATCATCATTTTTGTATTTTCAGTTTTAGGAAGGAGACTAAACAAAAAATGAAGGATACAAAAAATAAAGAACATATATTAAGAAGATATTTAAGTATAATGAACAGTAAATTTCCTATTGAAGGAGCAAACTGGACAAAATTGTTTATAATTGTTGCGGCCTTAGGGATAGTATGCCTTGGCATGTATAATTATTTTATGGATCCTTTCAATTATTTTAAAGAAGATTATACTGGAATTAGAAGTTGCTCACAATACTACAAAGTTAAATATGTACTGAATAATCCCAATAAGTATAATTGCTTTATAATTGGAGGATCTAATTCTGGTGTATTAGATCCTGAATATATAGAAAAATATACGGGATGTAAAACTTATTCAATGACATTTGAAACAGGAAACTGGTATAACTATTATAACTATATTAATTTTTTAGTTAAACATACTGATGCAAAACGTATAATTTTACATTTAAGTAGCACAGAATTAGATGATGATATAGAATATATAGAGTCAATGGATAATTTAAGGCCACCGGCAATTTTGAAGGAAGATGTTTTTGCACAATTAAAAGAAACAAGTGATTTTTTGTTAAAAAATCTTGCAGCAGGAAAGATTTTAAGCCATGAAACTATAACATGTAAGAAAAATGGAATGTATGATTGGTCAATATTGAAAAAAAAATATGACGATGATCCATTAATGTATATCAACGAATATGTCTTGAAGGATTATAACAGTAAAATGTCTGAGATAAAAGAATTGTCATTAGAAGATGAAAAAATTACAGTAGCTTTAAAGTATGCGAGTGCTATTAAAGAATTGTGCGATGATAATGAAGTGGAATTAATTGTAATTTGTGGTCCTGTATTTATTTCCAAAAGAGCAGAATTTGAGTGCGATGAATATTATGATTATTTACAACGGCTGACTAATATTATGGATATATATGACTTTAGTGATATTTCGGATATAAATGCAAATCCATTTAATTTTTATGATGACAACCATTACAATGATATCGTGGCACACAAGCTTATTAATATAGTGTTTAATGAAGATGATTCAATAAAAGATTTTGGTATTAAGTTAACTTCAGCCAATATAAATGAATACATAGAAAATCGCAAAGATAAATGGGAAAAAATGATAGAGGAATACGAAGTTACAGGAACAATTAAATATCAATCTTATTATAGTGACAGCAGATTATGTGAATGAAATTTATAATGTCATATTAAAATTATTTTTTTCTGGTAGTGTCAAGTGACATATGAAAAACTGAGCTGAAAAAAACAGGCTCTGATAAACCTTGAAAAATGCAGATATTGATGTCATAAGACCTTGGGGCGTTGCCCCAAACCCCACAAGGGACCAGTCCCTTG
>CANQMR010000024.1 GCA_947625015.1 uncultured Lachnospiraceae bacterium
ATTCAAAAATTTTGCAGATTGGTACGTTTAGGAAGATATACTCAATTTTTTTACAGTTTGCGGAAACTCAAGAATATTAAATATTGACAGGATATTAAAAAAAAATTATAGTTAATTATAAATATACAAAAATTATTTTTTTACTGTGTGTGTCAGCAAAAAAATCATAGGAGAGAAGGACATATGGGGATTTTAACTGGAAAAACAGCGGTTGTAACCGGAAGCAACCGCGGCATTGGCCGGGAGCTTGTCACACGATTTGCAGAAGAAGGAGCCGATATATGGGCTTGTGCAAGGACGGAGACAGAGGAGTTTACTGGATTTATTGAGGAACTGGCGGGAAAACGGCAGGTCTTAATAGAACCGGTATATTTTGATTTGTCTGACAGCAATCAGATTAAAGATGGAATCCAGAGGATTATTAAGAAAAAGAAACCTGTTGATATTTTGGTGAATAATGCGGGAATCGCCTATGGCGCAACATTTCAGATGACATCTCTTGATAAACTGCGGGAAGTTTTTGAGATTAATTACTTTGCTCAGATTCAGATTATGCAGTTAATTTCCCGCTGTATGATGAAACAAAAGTCAGGCTCCATTATTAATATTGCGTCTGTGGGAGGCATAGAAGCGAATCCCGGTTATCTGGCTTATGGCTCCAGCAAGGCGGCGTTGATCTGGGCAACGAAGTGTCTTTCCAAAGAAATGGGCAGCTACGGGGTGAGAGTAAATGCAGTGGCGCCCGGACTGACAGAAACCAGTATGGGACATTATAAATCCGAAGAGGAATTAGAACAGGTTGTAAAGAGGACAAGTCTTAGGCGTATGGGGTCGCCGAAGGAGATTGCGGACGCTGTGCTGTATCTTGCGTCAGAGCAGGCTTCTTTTGTAACCGGGCAGATATTACAGGTAGATGGAGGCAGATAGCGATGAGTGAAATGGTATCGGATAAGCACAGAACAATCGACTGTTCGGCACAAAAGGCGGAAGAATTGCGGGAGATGGCAAAGAGAATGAGGCTGGATGCTTTAGATATGGCCTTGTCAACCGGACAGAAGGGTTCTCATCTGGGCGGAAGCCTGTCCTGTATTGAAATCCTGGCGGTTTTGTATGGAGAGGTATTAAGAATTGATCCAAAGTGGCCACAATGGGAGGAACGGGATCGGTTCATCCCCAGTAAAAATCATTGTACATTGGCGCATTTCCCGGCATTGGCTGAGGCCGGATATATTGATAAGTCGGAATTGGTTGAATTTACGAAAGATGGGGGAAGAATGACCGGATATCCCCGCAATTTAGAGATTGGGTTGGAATATTCCGGCGGAAGTCTGGGGATGGCTATTTCTGTTGGAATCGGTATTGCTCTGGCCTCCAGGGAACAGGGAAGAAGCAATCGGGTCTATGTAATGATGGGAGATGGCGAACTGAATGAGGGTTGCATTTGGGAAGCCTTTATGTCTGCCTATCAGTACCGTCTGGATAATCTGGTGGTAATCATTGACCGTAACCACTTGTCTTATGATGGGGATACGGAGGAAGTTATGGCATTGGAGAGTCTGGAAGATAAAATGAAAGCATTTAACTGGCATACCATATGTTGCAACGGACATGATACAGGCGATTTATTGAGGGCATTTTCGGCAATCAAAGAGGGTGTGCCGAACATTATTATTGCAGATACGGTAAAGGGAAAGGGCGTTTCCTTTATTGAAAACCGGCGGGAGTGGCATCATTCCCGCATCAGTCAGGAACAGTATGAACAGGCAAGGCAGGAAGTGTTAGCCGCCGATTAATGTGTTGATGGAGGTTTTACAGATGAATATAAGCAGAGCAAACATCAGGGCATGGTCAAGATTGGGACAACGGGGTTCCTTTTTTGGCATTGCCATGCCGGAGATTGCAAAGGATCGGGATAATTTAAAATTACTGACGGCGGATCTTTCCCTGTTGTCCGGAATGGACCGGTTTATTTCCGCGTATCCGGATAAGTTTTTGCAGGTGGGAATTGCAGAACAGAATATGATAGGCATTGCGGCGGGCCTGGCGATGGAGGGAGACTGCGTGTTTGCCACAACGTATGCTTCTTTTATTGCGGTGCGGAGTCTGGAGCATATCCGTCAGCATTTAGCGCACCTTCAGTGTAATGTAAAGATTATCGGCTCGGCTGCCGGCGTGGTGGCGGCGCGCTCCGGCGTGTCTCATTGGGCCACAGAAGATCTGGCTTTTATGCGGGTACTGCCTAATCTTACGGTGCTGTCGGCGGCAGACAGTTTAGAGGCCATTAAAATGGCGATAAGCGCAGCCAATATGGAAGGTCCGGTATATATACGATTAAGCGGCGGGCTGGATTGTCCGGTGGTTTATCAGGAAGACTATGATTTTGAAATTGGGAAAATGATTACGCTTCGGGAGGGCAGCGATGTGGCGATTCTTGCTACCGGATTAATGGTGGCGGAGGCATTAGAGGCGGCCCGCTTATTGGAAGAAAAAGGCATTTCCTGTACAGTGCTGAATGTTCATACGATTAAGCCGTTGGATAAGGAGCGGTTAGACCAGATATTTGACAATCACAAATTGTTGGTGACAGTTGAAGAGCATAATGTATTGGGCGGCATGGGAAGTGCAGTGGCAGAATATAAAGCGACAAAGGAGAATGTACCCCGTCAGGTATTTCTGGGATTTCAGGATGCTTTTGCCAAGGCGGGTACGCAGAGATATATATGGGAACAGACGGGTCTGACCGGACCTCAGATTGCAGAACGGATTGAAAAAGAGGTTTTCTTATGATAGAGGATTTTTATCAATATGAACCCTACCAATTGAATAAAGAGGAGAAATCGGCTTTGCTGACGGAAGAATTAAAAAGACTGGTAGCTCATCATATGCAAAACTGCCAGCCTTACAGAAATATGTTAGATGGACTGGGATTTTCTCTCTCGACGGTGAATACAGTAGAAGATATTCCATTTCTGCCGGTTCGTCTGTTTAAGGAGCTGGATTTGCTGAGTATTCCTAAAGATCAGGTGTTTAAGACGATGACATCATCAGGAACTACCGGCCAGGCAGTATCAAAGATATATGCGGATAAAGAGACGGCGATGATGCAGCAGAAGGTAATGATTAAGATTCTTTCAGACTATTGGGGGAAAAAACGGCTGCCTATGCTGATTATTGATTCGCCGGCAGTAGTAAAAGACCGGAATAGCTTTACGGCCAGAGGGGCGGCAATTATCGGTCTACGGATTATGGCATCGGGAATGACATATGTGTTAAATGAGGATATGTCTTTAAATGTTCCGGCGCTCATGGATTTCCTGGAAAAAAATAAAGGCAGACGCTTTCTGATTTTTGGATTTACTTTTATGGTCTGGCAGCATTTTTATAAAGAACTTTGTAAGCTGGGAGGGGATATAGACCTGTCATTGGCCTGGCTGATGACCGGAGGCGGCTGGAAGAAATTGGAGACAGAGCAGATATCCCGTCAGGAGTTTAAGAAGTGTTTTAAGGAGTTGTGCGGTATAGAGCATTTTCTGGATCACTATGGCATGGTGGAGCAGACTGGATGTATTTATGCAGAGTGTGAATACGGGCATTTGCATGCCAGTATCTATTCGGATGTGATACCGAGAAGATATGAAGATTTCTCTCCCTGTGAAATAGGAGAAACGGGAATTTTGCAAACCGTTTCCGTTCTTCCTCACTCCTATCCCGGACATTCTCTTCTGACGGAGGACGAGGGGCTGATTCTGGGAGAGGATGATTGTCCTTGTGGAAGAAAGGGCAAATATATTCAGATTCTCGGGCGGATAAAAAAGGCGGAACTGCGGGGGTGCAGCGACACCTATGCCGCCACAATATAGATTCATATATAAAAGGGCGTTTACATCGACAGGGTTTGGAGGGAAGCTGCATGGGCGACACGATTAATACGGATGGGCAGGAGGCCCTGATTAATAAATTAAGATTTCTGGTAGGGAACGGGGATATACTTTGCGCCATGGAACAGATACCGGCAATGCCTGCGTTTTCAGATACCGTTATTTGCTTTTTGGACGCTTTGTCCCGGCGGCTGCGCCAGAATTTTCGGGCCAAAGAATACAACGATATTTTGTCCTATGCATTCTGGGTGCGGAAGGCTTCTGTACAAAAAGAAAAGGAACGGCATATTAACTGGGAGAACCGCATGGGCAGAGGCGTCGCTTTTCATATTGCGCCCTCCAATGTGCCTGTTAATTTTGCAGTGTCTATGACTTCTGCGCTTTTGGCGGGAAACGCATGTATCCTTCGGGTTTCCAATAAGGAATTTCAACAGGTGGACATTGTCTGTGACGCCATAAATGCGCTATTGAAAGAGGAGTATAAGTCTTTACAGGGATATATCTGTATTGTAAAATATGAACATGATGGAGCGGTTACGCAGATGCTGTCCAATCTATGTGATGTTCGTGTCGTATGGGGAGGCAATCAGACCATTGGCCTGATTCGACAGGCTGCGCTGCCACCCCGGGCAATCGAGATGGCTTTTGCAGACAGGTATTCAATCGCTTTGATTGACGCAGATTATTACTTAGGGCAGGATGCGGCGCAGGTTGCCAAGGATTTTTATACCGATACTTATTACAGCGACCAGAACGCGTGCAGTTCTCCCAGACTGGTAATCTGGTTTGGGAACAAAAAGGCAGAGGCAAGAGAACGCTTTTGGCATGAATTGAGCGCGCTGGCTCATCGGCAATATGAGCTTTCCCCGGTGCAGGCAGTGGACAAACTGGATTCTTTTTTGCGGTTGGCGGCAGCCTGCGGAGAAGGTCAGATTATAGAAAGGGATTTGGAAGATAGTTATTTATATCGTATAGAAATGTCTGTGTTATATCCTGCAATTATGGATTATAAAGAGGCAGGCGGGTATTTCTTTGAGTATGAGGCAGATTCTTTAGAGGAGATGATTCCCGTATTAGGAAAAGCATGTCAAACTGTAGCGCTTTGCGGCGTTGATGAAGAAACTGTGAGAACGATGATAAAGCAGAAAGGGGTCCGGGGAGTGGACCGGATTGTTCCTGTGGGCAAGACCATGGAACTATCTTTTCGCTGGGACGGATATGATATGATTGAGACCATGAGCCGGATTGTCGGTTAATTTATTATAATAGGAGGATACAAAAAGTGTTAGAAGAACAGATTATCTATCAAAGTATATTGCAGCAATTAGAAGATGATGTCAAGAAAGATTATCAGCAACTGTCAGATATTTGTAAAAGACAGCATAAGCAAATAGTCATATTTGGTGCGGGCACATATGGGAAGTATCTTTTGGAGCAAATTAAACAATATGGTTTAGTCCAGTACTTGTTAGGGTTTAGTGATAACGACAAAAATAAATTGGGGGGGGTGTTGGAAAATGTGCCAATATATTCTTTAGATTATTATATAGCGTCAAAAGAAAATTTGATTTTTTTGATTGGGTGTCAGAATAGTTGGTATGAAGAAATTTTACAACAATTACAAAATGTAAAACAGGATGTATTTAAGTTTTCAAGGGAGCAAAAGTTACTGGCTTTGACTGCTGTAAGGAAAGACTTAATAATTAAAGAGTGTCCATGTGGAAGTGTACCATATTATTTATCTTACGGAAAAACATTATATGAAACGGAAGAAGGAAAAGAAAAATTAGACAAAGTATATACTATGCTAGAGGATGATATAAGTAAGAGGTTATATGATTTAAGAATTTCTTTTGTGCGCGATTGTAATATGAAAGCATTATTTCAAATGTATGATTTGTCAGCCAGATATGGATTTGATAAAGATTTATTAGAGTTTACTGAGCAAGAAGTATTTGTGGATTGTGGTGCGTTTATAGGAGATTCCATTCAGAACTTTTTACATAAGACGGGCGGACATTATAAAAAAATATATGCCTTTGAACCCGATTTTGATAATTATAATAAGCTATTAGATTACCTTGAAAGGGAAAATATTTCTGCAATAACATATATGGCGGGTGTAGGTGAAAAAAATGAAAATTTAAGTTTTGACAATAGTGGACATGGGGGAGCTCTTTTTACGGAAGCTGGAGCGGATATTGTTCCTATTATGTCTTTAAATGAAACATTCAAGTCAAATAGTGTTACCTATATAAAGATGGATATTGAAGGATTTGAAATGAAAGCGTTGCAAGGGGCAAAAGACATTATTGTGAGAGACAAACCTAAACTTCATATTTCAATATATCATAAGCCTGAAGATTTATATGAAATTCCGTTATATTTATCTGAATTAGTTCCAGAATATCATTACAAACTTTGTCATCATACGGAAGCACCATGGGATACAGATTTATATGCTTGGACGGAATAATGGATATTATCAATAATGCATACAGAAAATTATGTATAAATAAAACATAGATTAGGAGTGTGACAAAATGTTGCTGGAAAAGAAATGTGCAGTGATTACAGGCTGTAACCGGGGAATTGGAAAGGCAATTTTGGATGCTTTTGTAAAAGCTGGGGCCGATGTATTTGCAGTGATTAGAAAAGAAAATACGGAATTTACAGAACACTGTCAGGCGCTTTCCAAGCAATATCATGTAGCTGTGGAGATTGTGTATGCTGATTTTTTATCTGAGGAAGAGGTATTAAGCGCCGCAAAGGAGATTCTTAAGACAAAGAAAAAGATAGATGTGCTGGTAAATAATATTGGGATTTCCAATCCACTTAACTCACTGGCGATGACCCGTATGCAGACTATACATGAAGCGTTTCAGATTAATTTGTTCTCTTCTATTCTGTTTACGCAGCAGATTAGTAAAAGCATGATGCGAAAACAATCGGGGAGCATTGTATTTATTTCTTCCTCCGCTGCATTTGACGGAGGGGCAAATATTGAATATTCTGCAAGCAAGGCGGCAATTAACGGAGCAGTTAAGCGGCTGGCCATTGAACTGGGGAATTTTGGAATCCGGGTTAATGCAGTGGCGCCGGGGCTTACGGCTACGGATATGGGTAACTCCATGAGCGAGGAGGATGAAGCGATTGCTTTGAGTATGAATGTGATGAAACGAAAAGGCGAGCCTGAGGAGATTGCAGATGTGGTATTATTTTTGGGTTCGGATATGTCCAGATTTATGACCGGACAGGTGCTGCGGGTTGATGGCGGCCTGCGGTGAGATTGAATGAAGAGGAGTACACATGGCATTTGAAGATATTTTAGCGGTTCCGCCATATTCGCTGAATCGGGAAGAGAAGAATAAAATATTGACTGAACGACTGACCGAATTGACAGACAGACATAGAAATGCCTGTGTGGAATATGACAGGATTTTGCGGGCGGTGGGATACGAACATGCGGTTACTTATAAAGACATCCCTTTTCTTCCCGTCCGCCTGTTCAAGGAGCGTTCATTGAGAAGTGTGCCCGAAGAGGAGGTTGTCAAGACCATGACTTCCTCCGGTACATCCGGTCAGCAGGTGTCACAGATATATTTAGATAAGATTACAGCATCTAACCAGCAAAAGGTCATGGCGAAAATTGTGGCAGACTTCACTGGTTCTTCCAGAATGCCCATGATTATATTGGACTGTCCGTCGGTACTTAAGGATCGTAAAAAATTCTCTGCCCGGGGAGCCGGGATACTGGGTTTTTCTATTTTTGGCTCAAAAAAAATTTACGCGCTCAATGATGATATGCAATTAGATATAGAAGGGTTGAAAGCGTTTTTAGAAAAGTATAAGGGACAGCGCATATTACTCTTTGGCTTTACCTTTATGATCTGGCAGCATTTTTATCAGGAGTTGGTAAACTATAAAGAAAAGACGGGTGAGTCTATAGACTTATCCAATGGAATACTGATTCATGGCGGCGGTTGGAAAAAGCTGATTTCCGAGGCGGTAAGCCCGGAAGAATTTCATGACAGATTAAAGGAAATCTGTGGCTTGGAGCATATTCATGATTATTATGGCATGGTGGAACAGACAGGGTGTATCTATATGCAGTGCGAATGTGGACATCTGCACGCCAGTAATTTTTCAGATGTGATTATCCGGAACCCTGTAGATTTTTCCGAATGTCAGATAGGAGAAAAGGGAATCATACAGGTAGTATCTACAATTCCTGAATCTTATCCGGGACATTCCCTGTTGACAGAGGACGAGGGGATTATTGTAGGGGAGGATGACTGTGCCTGTGGACGGAAAGGCAAATATTTCCGGGTTCTCGGCCGAATAAAAAATGCCGAGATACGCGGCTGTAGTGATACCTATGCCGCAGACCACAGCAGAGGGGCGGCGGACGCCCCAGATCACCGGATTGCTTTTCTAATCGGAGATGAAACACAGCTTGAGGAGATGAAGGAACTGCCACCCATGAAACCATTCTCGCCGGAGATATTGGATTTTTTGGCGGATTTATCGAGAGAACTTATGTCCTCTTCCGAGGCAAAATCATATCCCGATATTATGACATTAGGGTTTTGGTTGAGAAATTCTTCTTTGGAGCAGTTGAGAAAAAGATTTATAAAGGATTCTTTGCTCCGGTTTGGAAGAGGCGTTGTCTTTCATGTGGCGCCATCCAATGTTCCGGTTAACTACGCCTATTCGTTGTTTGCCGGGTTGCTTTGTGGAAATGCGAATATTGTCCGGGTGCCGTCAAAAAATTTTCCGCAGATAAATATCATTAATCAGGCGATGACAAAGGTTTTTCAGCGGCATGAAAATATAAAGCCTTATATCATGCTGGTTCGTTATGAGAGAGACAAAGAAATTAACGACCGGCTTTCTGCGCTTTGCGATGTGAGAGTGATTTGGGGAGGGGATATGACAATTTCCGCCCTGCGGGAATCTGCCCTGCCGCCTAGAAGTACGGAAATTACTTTTGCCGACAGATATTCGCTGGCAGTGATAGATGCAGATGCTTATTTGGAAATTGCCGATAAGGAAAGGACTGCCGCAGATTTCTATAATGATACCTACCTTTCCGATCAAAATGCCTGTACAAGTCCCAGACTGGTGATTTGGACCGGCAGACAGAAAGCGGAGGCAGGGCAGAAGTTTTGGGAGGAGCTTTTGAATGTGGCAAAGGAAAAGTATTTATTCCAGCCGATACAGAGCATTAATAAACTTTCAACAATATATAAAGCAGCCATGGATCATGCAGGGGGAATTAAGGTATTGTCCGGAGGCGGCAATATGTTAATGCGGGTACAACTGGAGAGCCTGCCGCCGGATATTATGGATTATCGGGGAGATTCCGGCTGTTTTTATGAGTACGAATGTGACGATATACTGGATTTAAAAGCTTTATGTAAGGATAACCGATGTCAGACTATCGGATTGGTGGGGGATTTGAACATATTGCAGCCTTTGTTGGAATCGGGCATTAAGGGCATAGACAGGGTGGTTCGGCTGGGTAGGACAATGGATTTCGATCTTCTTTGGGACGGATATGATCTTACTGAGAGACTGACCAGGACCATTACAATATAACAGGACAGGATGTGATTAAATGTGGGATTTAGAAAAATATAACGAAAGACCGGCAATAATTGATGAATTTCATCCGGCATTGTCTTATGGGCGGCTTTACGACATCGGGAATGAAATCGCAGAAATAGTGGGCGGCCGGGCCTTGGTGGTATCTTTGTGCAGTAATACCATCGGTTCTGTAGCAGGTTATATATCATTTATTAATCATCGGATTGTACCGATTATGCTCAGCGTGCATTTGGAAAAAGATATGCTTGACAATTTATTGGGCATTTATTGTCCGCAGTTTATATGGCTGCCTAAGGACATAGCAGAGGATTTTTCTGCTTTCGAGGCGGTTTATGAATTATATGATTATGTGCTGTTAAGAACTTCTTATGAAAAAGTCTACGAATTATATTCTGAACTGGGGCTGTTATTGACTACTTCCGGCTCTACGGGAAGTCCTAAATTTGTCCGCCAAAGCTATACAAATATTCTGGCTAATGCCAGATCTATTGCCCAATATCTCAATTTGGATGAAAAGGAACGGCCCATAACAACACTGCCAATGAATTATACCTATGGACTGTCCATTATCAACAGTCATCTTTTGGTAGGAGCAACTCTTTTGGTGACGGATTGTTCTTTGATGCAGAAGGAGTTTTGGAGTTTCTTTAAGGCGCAGGAGGCTACTTCCTTTGGCGGGGTTCCGTATACCTATGAAATGCTTGATAAGTTAAGATTTACGAGAATGGAGCTGCCAAGTCTTAAGACGATGACTCAGGCAGGAGGCAAGCTGATTCCGGAACTTCATGCGAAGTTTGCAGAATATGCAAAAAAGAATCACAAACAGTTTGTGGTAATGTATGGACAATGTGAGGCGACCGCCCGGATGGGGTATCTCCCTCCGGAGAAGGCGGTTGAGAAATGCGGCTCAATGGGAA
Source organism: uncultured Lachnospiraceae bacterium (assembly GCA_947625015.1). Lineage (GTDB taxonomy): Bacteria > Bacillota > Clostridia > Lachnospirales > Lachnospiraceae > CAG-590. The sequence continues at coordinate 10,406 of CANQMR010000024.1, forward strand.
TTGCCATACCCGGCGGCAAATTTAAATTAATTGATGTTGACGGACGGGAGATCGTAACGCCGCACACTACCGGCGAGTTGGAATATGAAGGGGAAAATGTTACTCTGGGTTATGCAGAGTGCGGTGAGGATTTAAAGAAGGCAGACGAGCGGAAAGGGATTCTTCAGACTGGGGATATGGCCCAATTTGATGAAGATGGATATTATTATATTGTGGGAAGGAAGAAGCGGTTTCTGAAAATATATGGAAACCGGGTTAATCTTGATGAAATAGACCGTATGATTAAAGGGGCTTTTTCATGTTTAGACTGTGCCAGTACCGGGGTGGACGACCATATGTATATTTTCCTGACAGACCAAAAAAAAGCAGAAGAGGTAAAAGCCTATGTTGTGGGGAAAACAGGATTGAATCCGGCGGCGTTTCAAACGGTTATAATAGATGAAATTCCTAAGAATGACGCAGGTAAAGTGTTATATAAAGAATTAAAATACGGAGGCAGAGTTTAGTTTATGGACGGAAGAAAAATTGCAGTGATCACCGCCAGAGGCGGCAGCAAACGGATACCTAAAAAAAACATTAAGGATTTCTGCGGCAAACCAATCATTGCTTATTCTATAGAAGCCGCTATAGATTCACAGGTATTTGACGAGGTTATGGTTTCCACAGACAGCGGGGAGATTGCCGAGATTGCCAGACAATATGGCGCTAATGTGCCCTTTATGCGGAGTGCAAAGACAGCGGATGACCATGCCACAACCAATGATGTGTTGGTGGAGGTATTTTCCGAATATGAAAAGCGGGGACAGCATTTTGAACTGGCAGTATGTATATATCCCACTGCGCCGTTCGTCACAGCGGAGAAATTGAGGGAGGCAGTTGCGTTGATGGAAAGTGAACAGGTGGACGCCATTACTCCAGTGGTACGATTTTCTTTTCCTCCGCAGCGTGCTTTTGTGGTAAGGAACGGTTATTTGCAGTATCAGTTTCCGGAAAATGCACCTGTCCGTTCTCAGGATTTAGAACCAATCTATCATGACTGTGGACAGTTCTATGTGATGAAGGTCGACAATGTTCTTAATGGGAAACCGGTTGTTAAAAATGTACCGCTTATTGTGTCCGAATTAGAGGTTCAGGATATTGATAATGAGGAAGACTGGAAGATTGCGGAGATGAAGTACAGATATATGAGGGAACGGTATGGAAAGTGAAATGCAGATAGATGGAACAGAGGTATACCGGTATGTGTTTCATCCCATAGATTCCAATATGTATATGATGATAAAAAATGGGGAGGCGCTGGTTGTTGATCCCCATGTAAATGCTAAGGCAGATGCCCTGTTAGAAAAATGCGGGATTCATAAGGTATGTATTTTATTGACGCACGAGCATTTTGACCATATATCGGGCGTGAATCATTTTCAGGAGAGGTGGGACTGTACGGTAATCTGTTCCGAGGCGGCCAGAGAACGGCTGCCGGAACCGGATAAGAACCTTTCCGCCTATTGTGATGTGCTGTTAATGGACAAGGTTAAGGGCGGAACTGATTTTGATAAATCATATAGCTGTTATGGAGATACAGGCTTTGAAGGAGAGTATGAGATGGAATGGAACGGCTGGCATATCCGAATGGTGCATACGCCGGGACATTCTAAGGGCAGCATATGTATTATAATTAACGGGAGTTATATCTTTACCGGGGATAGTCTGGTGGACGGCAATCCGATTATTACCCGGCTGCCCGGGGGCAGCAAAGAGGAATATCTGGCGGTAACGAAGCCCTTTTTGGAGGGCTTGGAAAAGGATATGTTTGTATTTCCGGGACATGGTAAGGAGCATCCCTTAAGCTGTTTTGAGATTGCGTAAGTTAGACATAAGGATATTGTGAGAGACAGGGAGGTGTTGGATTTGAACAAGGAGATTCAAATTGATGGGCGGATGATCAGTGAAAATGCGCCTGCTTATATTATTGCGGAGATGTCGGCCAATCATCTGATGAGTTTTGACAGGGCAAAGGAGATCATATACCGGCTGAAGGATACGGGTGCGGATGCGGTTAAACTACAGACCTATACGGCGGATACCATTACGATTGACTGTGATAATGAAGAATTTCAGCTGCATGGCGGCCTGTGGGACGGAGAAACCCTGTATACGCTGTACCAAAAGGCGTATACGCCCTGGGAGTGGCAGAAGGAATTGATGGAATATGCCAACAGCTTAGGCCTTGCCTGTTTTTCTTCTCCTTTTGACCTTACCGCTGTGGATTTTATGGAGGAAATCGGGATGCCCGCATATAAGGTGGCATCTTACGAAATCAACGATATCCCTATGATTCGCAAGATTGCAGCAACCGGCAAACCGGTTATCATCTCTACGGGAACAGCTCATTTAGAGGATATGGAAAGAGCATTGCAGACTTGTAAACAGGAGGGAAATGAAAATGTAATCCTGTTAAAATGTACCTCCGCTTACCCCTGTCCCTATGAGGATATGAATCTGAGAACAATTCCGTTGATGGAGAGCACCTTTGATTGCATGGCGGGACTTTCCGACCATACGCTGGGCAGCGAGGTTGCTTTGGGCGGCATTGCTTTAGGGGCGAAGGTAATTGAAAAGCATGTAACCATAAAGCGTTCGGATGGCGGTCCGGACGGCGCTTTCTCGATGGAGATGGAGGAGTTTGCGGATATGGTACGGCAGATTCGCAATCTGGAAAAGGCGCTTGGGAAGGCTACCTTTGAGTTGACGGCAAAGCAGGAGGACGCAAGAAATGGCACCCGTTCCCTTTATGTGGTAAAGGATATGGAGGCCGGGGAAGAATTTACCGCTGAAAATGTCCGCTCCATCCGCCCGGGAAGGGGAATGCATACGATGCATTATGAGGAGATTTTAGGGAAAAAGGCGGTTAAGGCGTTGAAAAAGGGTACGCCTTTGTCGTGGAATGTAGTAAAACCATAAAAAGATTTTGAAAAGGAGATATAAGATGAATATTGAAAAGTTTCATAAGGAATTAATTGAAGAATTGGATAATTTGATAAATATATTTATTCATACTTTGAAGGAAAAGAATAAAAAAATTGTGATTTGGGGAACAGGAAAATTCGGAAGAGTCGTTTATAATTCATTAAAAACAGTTTCCGAAATCCCAGAGATAATAGGTTTTGGAGATAATAATATAGCAAATAATAAAAAGAAGTTGTATAATCTTACAATAAACAATGTTGATGCTTATGTAAATCATCCTGAAATATTATTTGTAATATGCAGTAAATGGGAAAATGATATAAGAAAGCAATTTGACAAACTTAATTTAGAATATACTGTTGATGCATGGGCTTTTTTGTTTAAAGATATGTTAATTGAATACTATCAAAATTATGGACGAGATGTATTTCCGCATAGTAATAATTTTTATTATTTTTGTAACAAAGCCTCTTTACTTTATATAAAAAACGATGTAAAAGAGCAGTTAAAATCTGTTATGGAATTGACAGCAGAAAATAAGTACATTTCTATTTATCAAAAGCGATTGGATTTAATTTTAAAGGGAGAATTGTCGTTAGCTCGAGATTATTATTCAAAAGAATTAGAATATTTTGATAAAAATTTTTATAATTCTAAGCATATAACTAATGCAGAAACCTATGTGGATTGTGGAGGTTATATAGGTGATACAGTTGAAGATTTTATAAATATGGTAGGAAATAATAACTATCGTAAAATATATGTGTATGAGCCAGATCCCGATATTTATCAGAAACTTACACAATGTGTTACGGCGCATCACTTTAAAAATGTTATTTTAAAACAATGTGCTGTTGGAAATAAAAAAATAGATAATTACTCAGAATTTCCTACAGTAAAGCTAGATGATGATATAGATGAAGAAGTTACGTGGATTAAAATGGATATAGAGGGATTCGAATTAGCTGCATTGCAAGGAGCAAAAGAAATAATTACGAAGTATCATCCTAAATTAGCAATTTGCTTATATCATTGTGTAGAGGATATTTATAAAATTCCTTTGTATATACATGAATTGGTTCCGGAATATCGATTTAAATTTGGACAGCATTTTAGGGGACATTGGGATTTTGTTTTATATGCTGATATATATTGAATACTTTAATTAATCAGTGAATATGGTAGGCGGAGGTGAACGCATTGGCAAGAACGGTTTCCATCGGAACGCAGGATTTCCAACAACTTATATGGTTTTGCTTTTGAGGGAAAAACTGTGCTGATTGGATAAAAAAGGAAGGGTGGAAGATCATGTATATACCTTATGGAAGACAATCGATCGGAGAAGAGGATATAGAAGAAGTAGTCAGGGTTCTGCGTTCGGATTATTTGACGACAGGCCCTAAGGTTGCGGAATTTGAAAAGAGCGTTGCCGATTATGTAGGGGCAGAGTATGCAGTGGCTGTATCGAACGGGACGGCGGCTTTGCACATTGCCTGTCTGGCAGCGGGAATCGGCGCCGGGGACGAGGTGATTACTTCTCCCATTACCTTTGCCGCATCTGCCAACTGCGTGTTATACTGCGGCGGGACGCCGGTCTTTGCCGATATTAAAAAAGATACCTATAATATTGACCCGGAGGATATTGAGCGGAAGATAACCCCTAAGACAAAGGCCATTATTCCCGTACACTATACGGGGCAGCCCTGTGAAATGGACGCCATTACAGAGATTGCAAAAAAGCATAACCTGATTGTAATTGAGGATGGAGCCCAGGTAATCAGCGGGGAATATAAGGGGAAGAAGATTGGTTCTATCTCGGATATGACCACATTCAGCTTTCACCCGGTAAAGCCGGTTACCACAGGGGAAGGCGGCATGGTGACGACCAACAATAAGGAGTTGTACGAACGGTTGAAACTGTTTCATACCCATGGCATTACCAGGGAACCGGAGCTTATGGATAAGCAGGACGGCCCATGGTACTATGAGCAGTTAGAGCTTGGCTTCAATTACCGGATTACCGATATCCAATGCGCCCTGGGAATTTCCCAGATGAGACGGCTGGACGCCTTTGCGGCACACAGAAGGATGCTAGCGGCAAGATACAATGAAGGCTTCGCCGGTTGTAAGAATGTTATTACGCCCTATCAGCATCCGGACTGCTTAAGCAGCTGGCATTTATATATGATTCAGGTGCCTGCGGATATGCGAAAAGCTGTATTTGAAAAACTCCGGCAGGCAGGTATCGGCGTAAATGTACATTATATACCGGTTTACAAACACCCATATTATCAGGCGCATGGGTATCAGGATATATGCTGTCCCAACGCAGAAACATTCTATGCCGGAGCGATTACCCTGCCTTTGTATGCAGATATGACAGAAGAGCAGGTGGATTATGTGGTGGAGAAGGTTAAAGAATCTATAGGGGGTTATTGATATATGGAATATAGAGAAATATGTATAGTAATGATTGCACATAATCAGTTAAACGAAGTACAGGTAGCTGTTAAAAATTTAAAAATGGTAGGTCGGAATATTCTTTGTAAATTGGTTGTTGTAGATAATGGATCAGAGGATGAGTTGGCTGAGTGGTTAAAGAACCAAAAAGAATTTGACTATATACTCTGTGAGAATGAAGTAGAGAACTATGCAGATATTTTGAATACAGTAATTAGTGAGTTTTGTATAGATTGTGATTTGATGCTGTTGAATCCGAATATGCTGTTTTTGCCGGGGTGTTTGGAAACACTGCAGAAAGTGTTATATCAGGAAGAATCTATCGGAGTGGTTTGTCCTGTTATTGGTGCCAATAGCACAGAGATGGATTTAGCTGCTGTTACAAAAGCAGCGGCAGAATGTCAGAATAATAACTGCGAGCAAATTATGAGTTTTAACGAGAAGGCAGCGCTGATAAAGCTTGATTTTCTGAAGAGCATAGGCGAATTTGACGATAAATTAATATTGCCTTCTAATGTTGCCATAGATTATTCTTTTCGTGGAAGGCTGAAAGGATTCCAGTTTTTGGAAGTGGAATATGCTTTTTTATACCAGATAGCGAGTGCGAGTGTGGATGATATCTATACATTAGAAAATGATAAAGATGTTGACCGTAAATGGTTAAAAGAAAAGTGGCAGATGAATTATTTTGGCTGTTCGGCTAATGAAATTTTGTTGGATTTAATTGTAAATAGAGAAGGCCAATCTATGAACATTTTGGAAATAGGTTGTGACTGTGGAGAAAATTTATTATATTTGTCAAATCGTTTTCCAGATGCCAGACTTTTTGGCGCAGAGATTAACCCGATGGCTGCTAAGATTGCAGCTACTGTTGGAAATGTAGTAATTGCAGATATAGACCAAAAAAATTTACAGTTTGATCATATCCAATTTGATTATATTTTTTTTGGAGATGTTTTAGAACATTTAAGAGATCCGGAAGGAGTATTGGAATATTGCAGAGATCTTTTAAAAGAGGATGGCAGAATACTAGCCTGTATTCCTAATTTGATGCATTTTTCTGTTATGATGGAATTGTTTCGAGGGAATTTTACATATAAAGATTATGGATTACTTGACCGTACTCATATTCATTTGTTTACTTACAAGGAAATCCTTCGGATGTTTCAGGAGGCAGGATATCAGATAGAGCAAATGGAATGTTTGGATGCGAAAAAAGAACTGCTTCCGGAGTGGCAGGAATTTATTGATAAGCTTATGTCGCTTTCGCAAGATGTAGAAGAGCATGAATGGTATGCGTATCAATATTTTGTGGGGGCTAGGAAACTTTAGGTAATTGTATGGAGTATACGAATATAATGAGGGAAATATACATTCGGGTAGACGGCAACGAAATAATTGCAACAGGTCATGTCATGCGGTGCCTGTCCATTGCGGAACAGGTGAAAAAACTGGGCGCAGAGGTGGTTTTTCTGACCGCAGATGAAAGGCCCTGTTCCCTGATTGAAAGCAGGGGATTTTCTGTGGAGGTACTAGATACCATATGGGACGATTTAGATGCAGAGACAGATATGCTCATCCGGTATATTCAAGAGCATAATGTGGAACAGTTGTTGATTGACAGTTATTATGTGACGAAGGAATATTTGCAAAAATTAGCAGAGTGTACTAAAATAGTTTATATTGATGATTTATGCAGGTTTTTATATCCGGTTCATGCCTTAATACATTATTGGGTTTTTTCTGATGAGACAGCCTATCGGAAACCTTATCGTGACAGGGAACAAGATATGGATTTTCTTGTGGGAGGGAACTATATTCCTTTGCGTGAAGAATTTACATATCAGCCTTATCAGGTGCATGATAGTGTGAAGAAGGTGTTGGTTACTACCGGAGGAACAGACCGGCTGAATGTGGCCGGTAATCTGTTGAACCGGGTTATGCAAAATTCTGTATTGCGAAAATTGGAATATCATGTAATTGTGGGCTGTTTTAATCTGAATAAAGAGAAGCTTTACCACTTGGCAGAACAGTATTCCAATGTTTGTATCCATGAGAATGTAACAAATATGTCGAAGTGGATGCGGGAATGTGATATCGCAGTTTCCGCTTCCGGTACAACGATATATGAGCTGTGCGCCTGTGGTATTCCCACTGTGTGTCTGGAAATTGCGGATAATCAGAAGGGGGCGGAAATCTGGGAGCAGTCCGGCTATATGCTGTATGCTGGTAATGCCGATACGGATATGGAAGATTGTATGCAAAGGTGTGAAAAAGCACTTTTACAATATAACAACAGTTATGACCTGCGGAGAGAGAAATCTGTCCGGGTTCAATCCCTAGTGGATGGATGTGGTGCAAGGCGGATTGCACAGTATTTGACTGACGGAGGGTTGGATAATGCTGAATGATAAGGTGATTTTGATTACCGGAGGAACAGGCTCCTTTGGTAAGAAATTTTTGGAGATGATTTTTGCAAAGTATACGCCGAAGAAGGTAATCATTTATTCTAGAGATGAGTACAAGCAGAGTGTCATGCAGACAGAGTATAAGAGTAAGCTGGATATGCGGAGGGTACGGTTTTTTATCGGAGATGTCCGAGATAAGGACAGGCTGTACAGGGCTTTGGACGGCGTCGATTATGTAATTCATGCGGCGGCGATGAAGCAGGTTCCCACCTGTGAATATAATCCTATGGAGGCGATTAAGACCAATATTCATGGAGCGCAGAATGTAATTGAGGCGGCACTGGACCGGGGAGTTAAGAAGGTGGTTGCCCTTTCTACAGATAAGGCAGTAAATCCCATTAATTTATACGGCGGAACGAAGCTGGTGTCAGATAAATTATTCATTGCGGCCAATGCCTACAGCGGAGAGAAAGGCACTGTGTTTTCTGTGGTGCGTTATGGCAATGTGGCAGGCAGCCGCGGTTCCGTAATCCCTATCTGGAAACGGATTATTGAAGAGGGCGGTACAACTCTAGGCGTGACGGATTTGCGTATGACCCGCTTCTGGATTACTTTGGAACAGGGGGTGGAATTGGTATTTAAGGCGTTGGAGGAATCAAGAGGCGGGGAGACCTATATTTCCAAGATTCCCTCCTTCCACATTGGGGATTTGGCAAAGGCTATGCTGCCGGGCTGCACCATTGACGAGTTTGGAATCAGAGAAGGAGAAAAGCTTCATGAGGTTATGGTGACCAAAGACGATTTCCGCACTACTTACGAATATGATAAACACTACATTATATATCCCAATTATTCCTGGGCAAAGGATAAGGCTATTCTGCCCGGCGGTAAGCTGGTAGCGGACGGATTTGAATATAATTCAGGGAACAATGTGGAGTGGCTGGGTGTGGAAGAATTGAAAGAAGCATTAAAACATATATAAGTTATGTTAGCCGTTTGATTTGATAGAACGGCTAATGCTGTTTAAAGGAGATACGGGATGAAAAATTTGATTATGTTGATTGCCGAAAACCTGACGCAGGCGGAAAGCTGTGTGTATAATCTGAGAAGACAGAATTTTCAGGTAGGTCTAAGGGGAATTAATGTATTAAGCAGGCAGTTGATGCAGATTGTCAGCCGGATGATGGAGCAGGCGGAAACGCTTCAGGAATGGGGCTATAATGCAGATATGGGATATGTCGCCTCAGTGATTTCCGGCATAACGGACGCTCAGGAAAAGCAGGATTATGTCCTGATTGCAGATTTATTAGAGTTACAGCTTCGCCCTATGCTGTTACAGCTTCAAGAGGTGTTGATCGCCAATGCGGCTGACTTATCGCAGGAAAACAGATTGGAAGATAATATAAAAGGGCTTTCTGCGGCAGATAAAAAACTGGCAGAGGAGATAAAAGCATATAAGGAAACAGGTATCTGCGTGGCAGAGCCCACCTCCTCGGGATTTCTTACCATGGCGGTAACGGATGAGACAGGAACCTATTATTTTCATTCCAATGTGAATCCGGTAACGGAAGGAAGGATTTTTGCAGAGCAGTATTATTCTCTGGAGCATAGCCATTATGTTGTTTTTGGCTTAGGGCTTGGATATCACATTAAAGCGTTGCTTGATTTGGATGATGGTCTGTACATAGATATTATTGAGCCGGATATGGAGATTATTCGCACAGCGTTTACGGTAATGGATATGGAATGGCTTTATGGAAATTCCAGAATCCGGCTGATATGGGATAAGGATTATAGGAACTGGCATAAGATTTTGGGAGAGGGGAAGAGTCTGGTAATACACTATCCGTCGCTCCGCCACATTCAAAACGCTGAAACGAAATTCTCTGTGGAGAAATTCTTCATCCATGACAGCGGTGTCCGCAATATGCAGATTCAGTTTGAAAATAATTTTCGGGACAATATTGTTAACTGTACCCGTTATGTTGATGAATTGAAAGCGGTATTTCAAGATAAAAAAGCGGTGATTGTGGCGGCAGGGCCATCACTGGATAAAAATGTAGAACTGCTAAAAGACAGGGCAGAGGATACCATTATAGTTGCTGCGGGAACCGTATTCCGTAAACTGATAAATATGGGAATCCGTCCGGATTATGTTATATTTCTCGACGCTCAGCCCCACCTGTATCAGTTACAGCTCAAAGGTTTGGAGCATATGGATATTCCGATTATATGCGCTTCTACGGCTTGCAAGAAAATTGCCGCAGCATATCAGGGAGAGAAATATCTGATTTGCCAGCGGGGATATGACCGGGCAGAGGATTATGCATTAGAGAAGGGATATCAATTGTATGAAACCGGTGGTTCCGTCAGTACCATCGCATTGGATTTATGCATTAGACTGGGATGCAGGGCAATAGCCTATATAGGCTTGGATTTGGCTTTTACGGATAATCATTCTCATGCAGCGGATACATCTGCTTATAAGGAAGAATCAGAGGAGAACAAGATTAGGACGTCTGCTGTGGACGGTGGGACAGTACCAACCAGCCGGATATTTATGATCTATAATAAGTGGATTGCAGACAGGGCAAAGAAAGAGGATGTAAAAGTGCCGGTATATGATGCTACAGAGGGAGGGGCGTTGATACCGGGGTTAAAAGTAATTTGCCTGAGTGAATTTTTATAAAATATGCGGAGAGAAGAAAAAATAAAATGCTAAAAAAGGGGATTGCAATGAATCAGACAAGTACTGTGGACGAGGTTTTAAGAGAAATTAAAAAATTTTGTAAAGGTACATCACAGGATGGAAAAACATTGGTAAACACATTGGTTAATTATACGAATAATAATGAGGAGTATAAGGAAGAGCAGGCAGAATATCTAAGTGAGCAGGGCTTAGATATGCTTACTACAAATAATGTAGGTCAGTTGTATTATTACATAATGACCTTTTTACTTCAGGCAACGCATCAGAAGACAATTTATAAGGAATTGCTAAATTATTGTATTGCAGATAACAATGTAACAAAAGAGACAAAATATTTTTTATACAATCAAATTATAGGATATCGTTTTATGAACACTTTTACATCAGATAGCGAGATAGAGAATCTGATTGATGACCTGTATAGCCATATATATCTGGAATATAAGAAAGAGTTTACGGAGGAATTATCATATATCCCACGAGAAGACCGGAATACAGAGTTTGTTATGGTTATCATATCACAAGTGTTAAATACAGGGCATGGGCCGACAAAAACCTTGTTGGATCGTTGCTATATTTTAGAAAAATATCTCAATAAAAAGGTATATATTATTAATACCGCAGAATTGTTAACACAATATTGCTCGATACCCTGCTTTGACAGAAAATCAGGCAGCTATATTGATAATTTTTGCCAGCTTGATTATTTGACCTGGCGGGATAAGCGGTTTGCTTTCCTGCAGTGCCCCAGAGAAATGCCAGATGTATCTGTTATAAAAGAGATATTAGCTGTAGTTAAATCGGAGAAGCCGTACTTTATATTGAATATAGGCGGTGGAAGTATCGTAAATGACGTATGCAGCAATATTGTACCTACGCTTACTATTGGAACCGTCCCTTCCGGAAGGACAATGACGAGGGGACAATTTCAGACAATTGGCAGAAAAATAACGGATGATGATCGTAGATGGATGCATAAACATTCAATGTCTGATGATGCAATTATTGAAAGTCTCTTTACTTCCGCATTCAAAGAACAGACGCACCATTATACAAGAAAGGATATAAGACTACCGGAAAATCGCTTTATTTGTATAATAGTGGGAGGCAGACTGGATGTGGAAATTGATGAAAAATGTATGTATTTGTTAGAACGCTTGTTAAGAGCGGATATTTTTATTGCGTTTATGGGGTATTTTGATAAATATATGGAATATGCAGATAAGAGCAGTTTATTCAGGGAGAATACGATATATATTGGATTTCAGGATGATGTGTTGGCAGTGAATGAATTATGCGATCTATACATAAATCCCAAAAGAGTTGGCGGAGGAACCTCTGCGGCAGAAGCGCTATATAAAGGATTGCCGGTAGTAACTTTTGATTTTGGAGATGTGGGTCTTGGCGCAGGGGCAGATTTTCATGTGAAGGATTATGATGATATGTACAATCAGGTCTTACGATATGCCAGTGATAAGAATTATTATGCTGAGATGAGCCGGAAAGCAAAAGAAAGGGCGGCGCAGCTGACGGACAGTAAGACAGAGTTTATGCGGGTGGTTCGTATTATGGAACAGAGTGAGCAGTTTTGAGAGGATAAAGAATAGCATGTCTAATGAAGAGGTGTCAAAATTATATTTTGGGAATCTATATGATTTTTCTAATGAAAATGATGTGCATCAATTACAGGAGAGGAATAAAGATTTAGTTTTGAGCGATAAACCTGTATTTTCTTTTATGATGTGCGTTTATAATGATATGAGTTTGTTTAACAGTGCCGTAAATTCTCTTCTTAAGCAGAGCTTTACAGATTGGGAACTGGTTATTTTAGATAATAGTGACAGCAATCCTATGGCATGGGAAATAATTTGCAATGCAGTTAGAGCAGACTCCAGAATCAAAGCATATAAAAGTGAGACGAATGTAGGCTGGCCGAAAGGTGCATCCATACTATTGCAATATGTAAAGGGAGAATACACTACCTTTTTGGCAGCGGATGACTGTATTAATCTTGGGGCGTTAGAATGGATTTACAAAGAAATTGTCAATGAGGAGCCGGATATAATTTGGGTCGGCAACATATATGTCAACCGGATTGCAGATGAGAAAATGGGATATATTAATCAGAATATTCCATCGCATAGGGTGATAAAAGGGGAAAGGATAAATCAATCAGAAATTGTTTTTCAAATTATGAGTACGGTTTATTATAATTCTTTTTTTCATTATATGAAGGTGGCTTTTCTCAAAGAGCAGGGGATTGATTTTTTTGAACCGTATTATGCAGATTGTGCAGGGATGACGAGGGCAATGGTTAAAGCGGGCAGTATGGTTATATTAGACAAGCCTGTGTATGCACTGACTTTAAATACATCACAGACGGTTGGAAGATATACCTGGGGAAGCTGGGATTATATTTTTTGCAGTCAATGGCGCAGTGTTTGTGAAGTTTTTCAAAAAGAACAAGATAAAAATGTAGAACAGATAGGATATATTTCCGAAAGGATTTTAAATAATTTAATTGGTAATATTGTCACGTTGTGTCAGGCGCATTGCAGAGATAAATATATGCGTCCCATTGAAAAGAGTACAAATGAAATTATTGCAGAATTGGAAGCCTGTTTGTCCAGTGACGAAGTTGGGCAAATGTTTCAAGTTGCCGGGATTCAATATTTTAAAAAATTGCTTGATGCGTTGGCGCATTTTATAATTCCCGATATTAAGAAATATAAAGACAGTTGGATTTACTCTTGTTTGGTTCTGGCTTTATATAGAGAACAATTATCAATAGAACAATTGCTTGGCATGGTTTTTGATTGGCTGCTACAGGAGAATAATGCAAAATGCATAGGTTTTGCTTACTGCATAGCAATTTTAAATGAATTGGATGATTCTGTATTAATACCGTATTATGCAGATATCCAAAGATTAATAAAAAAGTATGATGAAGCTTCTGAAAGATTTTTGTAAGTTGATAGAAAGGAAGAAAAGATTTGAAGGTATTGATGCCAATATTTTATGATGATTTTAAATGTAGTGCGGATAAATGTACCTATACCTGCTGCAAGGACTGGGATATATTGGTTGATAAGAATACATATCAAAAGTATGAAGAATTAGGATTGGCAGTTCGTCATCAGGAATACTTCATGGAAGATAATCAAGGAAACAAAAAAATGAAATTGCTTAATGGCAATTGCCCTTTTTTAAGTGAGCAGGGTTTGTGTAAATTAGTTATTGAATATGGAGAAAATATTTTATGCCATACATGCGAAACCTTTCCACAACAGACATTTGTCAGAAAGGGAGTCTTGGAATTGGGACTGAGCAATGCCTGTCCGGAGGTTTTGCGTTACTTAAATAGTATAAAGCCGCCATTATCTTTTTTGGAAGATGAGGTGGATATGAATTTGGATGGCACAATAATAAGTGAATTAGTTATTCGGTATCGTGATTCAGCCATTGATATTTTGCAGTTACAGGAATTCCCATTATGGGCTAGATTATATATTTTATATATGTATTCCAAGCGGATTAATGTTAAAAATGAGGTAGAAACAAATTACTATATAGAGCAATATACAACAATGGAATATTTAAATGAAACATATCAACAGCTTATTAAGTTAGATAACCCATTGGATTACAAGATTCCCGCAACGTTTGAATTGTTTTTTGGCTTTAGCAGTAAAGTATCAAGGGATATTGGAGATATCCGCTATATAGTGCCAATATTGGAGTATGTAAGCAATGTAGAGATGGATGTGTTGGTTGAATCGTGGGAATGTTTTGAGGAATATTTTAGATACAGTTATAATTATTTCGAGAATTTTTGTGTGAATTATGTGTTTGTGAAAGGTATACAGGGAGAAAATGAATTAAAGGAGAGGATAGAAATACTTTTGCTGGAAATCAGTCTAATACGATTTGCGTTGTTTTTGCAATGGCATAAAAATGCGCACCGACTGAACGAGGAAGACATTATGGGAATATCGTGTTATTATGCAAGGATAATTGAGCACCGTTCGTTGCAGCAAATTATAAAGATTATTGAAGAGATTGGTGATGGCGAATGGTTTCAACCAGGAAATCTGTTTACTTTAATTAGATAGAGTTATAATTTGCTGGGGGGAGAAATTTCAGGGACTATGGATTTAGCATTGTGGGAGGATAGACTGCCGTTAAATGGTGGATTGTGGACTTACAGGCAAATATTATTCAAGATGAGAAATAAATATTTCGGTATTATTCTTAAGCATATTGCGCCTATTTTGATTTATGAATAAGCGAGGCAGCAATTAAAATAATTTTAAGGGAGACAGAAAATGAAGTGGATAAGTGTAATTATTCCCTGCTATAATGTAGAGAAATACATAGACCGTTGTATGGAGTCACTTGTAAATCAGACCTTAGGTGTTGAACATATGGAGCTAATATTCGTCAATGATGCTTCTACGGACGCCACTTATGAGAAGCTGTGTCAGTGGGAAACAAAATATCCTGAATCCATACTGGTTGTTAATTGTGAAAAAAATGGAAAGCAAGGAACTGCCCGAAATATAGGAATCCGTTATGCCAGTACAGATTACATAGGCTTTGTAGATTCTGATGACTGGGTGGAACTGGATATGTATGAAAAAATGTACGAAAAGGCGATTTCTACTGGCGCAGATGTTGTAGGAGTTATGCAACGGAGAGTAGATGAATATGGGAAAATCCTGTATACGGAAAATTCTTATAGCATAAAATTTAATACATTTTGCAGAGTAGAAGAGGAAGATTATAAAGGACTTCCCGGCGGCGTTGTTTGTGGATTGTTTCGTAAACAGTTAATTGTACAAAATAACATTTGGTTTCCCGAAGGGTTGGCATATGAGGATAATTATTGGGGACCGATAATCAGCTGTTATATAAAGAGCTGGTATGTTATTGGGGAACCACTTTACAATTATTTTGTTAATCGAAATTCAACGACCCTGCAATGGGGGGCGATGCATCATTTTGACCGATTGAAAATAGAAAAAATGAAGCTGGAGGAGTTGAAAAAGCGGGGATTTTATGAAAAAAATAAAGACCGTATTGAATTTAATTTTTTACAGCTCTACTATATTAATACATTGTATATTGTTATAACCAGAATGGGAAGGTTCCCTTATGATATAGTATGTCAGATGCAAAAGGAACTCCGTGAGCTTTTTCCTGATTTTGAGAATAATCCATACTTGTCGGAATTGGGGCAAAGGCAGCGGCTTTTGCTTACCACTGCCAAGATGGATATGACAAAAGAGGACTGGGAGCGCATTAGGAAGGCCTACTTGAAGGATATGGAAAGAGAGAAGAACAATATTAAATAATTCGCGCAATAATCTGGCTCTCATACACAGGATTATGAATATCTTCCACTATATAACCGTCTTTTACTTCGTTTACATATTTATTGTGGATAGCAACCTTGCCTCCGGCACGCATCCACTCGTATTCGATATCAATGTGGCCGATATCCAAAGCCTGAAATCCCGCATTAGCCAGATCATAGGCGAGCACTGTAGCGGCAGCGCCTAAAGCAATCAGAACCAGACGGTCTTTCTCCTGCTTAAGCGCTTCTGCGAGGATATCGTCGTAGCGGTCAAAAGCGGATTCAGCCGGACCAAGGATGCGGATAATATCAGCGGCATTATCAAATAAATCGTTGCCAATACCCATTCGGGTTTTTTCTCCTTCAATAATCAATAGTTTTCGGTTGTCCCATATTTTTTTCAGAGCGGCAAAACGTTCTCTGGGCGCAGAGGTATGGTTGTCCGTATAGATGGCATATGGGCGGGTAATATGGGTATTGTGGTAATGACGGTTCATGTCCAGAAGGGCATAGTGCTGTGCCCGTATCTCATTTGTTAAATACAGGCGCATATTGTATTTGCCGTCCTGATTGTATTGCGATAGATCGCCGTATATGTCGGAAATGCAGATTAATATGTCAGGATTGTCTGAGTGAAGAACCTCCAAAAGCCGTTTCGTAAGCTTGGGACTGGGTGCATGAAAACGGTGCCGTTGTTCCCCGGCAATCAGAGAAAATTCCCCATCCCCAAAACGGCACATAGACTTCCCCTCATTGATAATCTGGGAAATGGTATTTTCAATAGGTTCAATAATCGGATAGACCGGTTTATCAGCATCTAATATTTCATATTGCAGATTGTCTATAGTGCAATCTAAAGCGGCCTGGTTTCTGGACATCTGAATGATGGTGTTTTGCAGATGTTCCTGATTATCCTGCAAGTTTCCTAAGGTTTTGGTGATGGTTTTTAAGGTGTCCAGGTTCAGACTGTTATTTGGCGTCTGCGTTGCGGGTTTACGCACCATATGGGATATGGCAGTCTCATGAAAGATTGGCATATCCACTGAAGAATAGACTGGCAGATGAAATAAATCAGCCATATCCATACAGGCTACGTTATTAAGGCTGCGGTTGGTGATGTAGGCGTCTGTCTGGCATATAATTGTCCGCAAATCCTCTATATTGCCAACATACAGATTGATGTAACAGTTGGCGTCTTCATATTTGGAAAATAGTTCATCTAATAAAGCCAGTTTATGTTGGAGAAAATCGTCCTCCTCAACATATAATAATAATTCATAATTGGTATCAGCATAAGATTGAGTATAGGCCTCGATTACCCTTGGCCAGGTCGGATAATCCTGCTCAAAGTCCGGGATATACAAAAGGCGCTTTTCTTCGCCCCGGTTATGTTTTTCAATCGGGGCAATATCAACTGGGTTTATGGCGGAGAGCTCCTGTTTTGCCTCGTCAATATGCCTGCTGATAAAAGCATCAATGTTGCCGTATAATTCTTCTGCGCAGGAGGTTATTTTTTCCGGAGACCAATTCCACCAGCGGATAAGCTGCAAAGCCTCAATCTGTTGTGGCTCAAAACGATAACCGATTATATGAGCAGGATTCCCGGCAACAATGGCATAGGGTGGGACATCCTTGGACACAACGGCTTCCGCAGACACAACTGCGCCGTTTCCAATGGTAACGCCGCTCATTATGGTAGCCTTTGCCCCAATCCAGCAATCATTCATAATAATGATTTGCCCTTTTCGTCTGCTTAATTCAGGCCGTCTATAGGGAATGCCATAGATCCTGCCTTGGCACACTTTTTTATAATCGTGGTTTAAATCTATGATGAATGTAACATCAGAGGCAATGGAGGAATGACGGCCAATCTGCAGGTTATAGATAAGCTGGGAATCCAGTGCATTTTCTACAATGGCTTCTACTATATAGCTGTCTTTTCCAATAGTGAGAAATGGAAACATTTTTTGTTCATTTAAGACATCATGAGTATAAGCAAATTCTGTTGCTATACTGTATTCTGGTACATTTAATTTAATGCGCATATTATTCAATTCCCTCCTCAATCCAATAATTTTTTGTTGCTATACTTCCGACTACCTTGTCCCATTGACTGCAAGACAAGCCAGTATCATTTCTTTTAACGCAAATATCTTCAGATGTTATGATCTGTCCTTCCTGTATAGGTCGTTTGGCTACAATTCGTTTCAGGACGACATTGGAAATCTCTTTTTCAGTCGGGGTGGGAACCTTTTCTCCGTTTCCAAGAGCAATTTCTGTATTGCGGATAGCATGGACCAGTTTTTTGAACTCTTCCGGAGTAGAACTTGCTTTGTGATCCGGACCATCCATATTTCGGTCAAGGGTAAAATGTTTTTCAATGATCTGCGCGCCCATAGCTACAGCAGCTACGGCTACAGTATTGCCCAGGGTATGGTCTGAGTATCCTACTGGCAATTGAAAGGTATCCTGCAAGGTCTGCATTGCCCGAAGATTCACATTTTCGTAGGCGCATGGATAGCTGGTAGTACAGTGGAGTAAGGTGATATCTGTAGCTCCGCCTTCTTTTAATGCCTGCAAAGACAGTTCAATGTCGGACAAACTGCTCATGCCGGTACTCATAATAATCGGTATATTTTTGGCACCGATATGTCGCAGAAAGGGTATGTTTCCCATGTCACCGGAACCAATTTTAATAAAAGGGATGCCTATCGAAATCAAAAAGTCCAGACTTTCCAGCTCGTCTGCTGTAGAGGCAAAGATGATTCCAATGGAATCGCAATATTCCTTTACCTGTCGAAATTCTTTCTGAGTTAATTCGAGTTCTTTTAACATATCAAACTGAGATTCCTGTAGTCCTGTATTTTCCATCTGGTACTGAGCCTGGGCAACATTTTGAGTGATGAGCGCCTCTGTCTTCCAAGTTTGAAATTTGACGATATCTGCCCCTGATGCTTTTGCTGCATCACATAGCTTAAAAGCAAGATTTACATCACCGTTGTGATTAACGCCGGCTTCCGCAATAATAAGACATTTTGACTGATTCATATTCACCATACCTTTCAATATCTATAGCATAAAAGGAGATTCCCGAATTTTTCTATTTTATCCGGATTGTTTGTTATCCATATATCTCTTAGTTCCGTATATTTCACTGGATTAAACATCCATTTTCCTATATAAAAATTTTTAAAGTGATTATTAAAAGCCTTTTTAAATTTTAAGAGAGAATTATCAGGATTGGCATCATATCCTCCGCCCAAGTGAAATTCTTTTATGCCCAGAGTTTTTAATTCCAATGCAGTTTTCCACAGAAGGTAATTGTTAGCGCCAAGGTTGGAATAAGCGTGATTGCTTCCTTCCAGATGATAATGTCCGTATTCTGCAGAGTACATAAACAACGCTGCGCAAATAAGTTGCCCATCTTTTCTGACAGTACCTA
This sequence comes from uncultured Lachnospiraceae bacterium, assembly GCA_947625015.1. Lineage (GTDB taxonomy): Bacteria > Bacillota > Clostridia > Lachnospirales > Lachnospiraceae > CAG-590. The sequence goes on from CANQMR010000024.1 coordinate 29,746, forward strand.
AAAAAGCCTGATTTTTAAAACTGGTAACGAATGTCTTATAGTATTTTCTGTCAAAAAAATAAAAATCTTCCGCTTTCAAGCGTTTCATGGTAGCATTGTATAATTCTATAAATTCATCAAGAGAAGAAAAATCGTATTCTGCTTTATAAACCAGACCGTTTTTTTCTGCTTTTCGAATCATATTTCTGTTTTTAGAAATGATTTGATCAGACCATATTTCAGATTCTGATTTCCGAGTGTCCATAGCAACCGTATTCCGATCAAATAAGGTTGTCATATGGCCGTTGCAAAATTGAGCATTATCTAACATAGGATGAAAACGGATAAATCCACAGACATAATTTTCCTTTTGAAACAGATATTGCATGGCATTCAGGGCAATGGTAATCCAATTGGCATCCTCTGTATTGGTTATGGGGCCGCCATATCCATATGCTGTTTCAAAGTCATAAAACCCATTGATTTCCCTTCGGATAAAAGGCATGAGAAGGATAAGGTCTCCTTCGATGCATATTGCGCACAAGGCTTTGCTGTCTTGTGTTTCATATAATTTTACATATTCTTCATAGTAATATATATCTTTTTGAGAAGGATGAAACATAGATAAATAATTGTTCCATTTTTCAGTGATTTTTGCTATCAATGGCATCTCCCTTACTTATAAAATGTTTTAATATTTTAATTTGTCTTAACATATCTTCTATCCCATACCGCTGATCACAGATAAGGGATAGTTCTTTGTCATATAAAAGATTAGTACCGTTAATTGTTCTGCTGATATGAGGCCAGTGCGTTGGAGTAAAAATGTTATTTGACGCAAACAGTTTCTTAAGTTTATCTCTGGCGGTAATAAAAATCGGGATAAACAAGGGGGTGGTATTTTCTACATATATGTGTTTAATCTTAAGTTTGTCTAATTCCTTATGCAGTAATTTTGCATTTTCTTGTCGGCACCGGGATATATTATCAAAATCTAAGGCGAAATAAATATTTTTCCCAGATTCATTCCAACAGGACAAATATTCTTTTTCTAATAATTTTTCTCCGGTTTTTAATAACTCCAAGGCAATGCTGTCATCTACAAAAAGAGAATATTGCTTCAATATATTCCCTGCATATTTATATTCAGCCCATTTGCTGTGCGGTAAATTCAATTCAATTATACTTCCTGACATATTTTTTATAACAGCAGCGCCATCTGGACAGGGAAACCATTTTCTAAAACTAGTGAATGAATAATCTGCATCATATTTATTCATTGAGAAGAATGCCTGTACACAATCAGCAATAATAATTGCATCTGGCGATATTGATTTGATAAAAGCAATATCCTCTGTCAGGTCGGTCATTCCAAAATAATCAATAAGTAAAATAACCTTATGATTTAAAAATTTTCCTTCGGTCAAAAATCGTTTGTCCATATGTAGGTTCGTTTTTATATGATAAAAATGATACCCCCAAAACAGGTCTTTGACCGTTTTTGTAACGGATTCACACAAATAATCCGGCAGTAATATTTCACATTTGCCCAATTGATGTTCTATATCCTTAAGGATTGCATATAGGGCGCATCGGCCAGAAGAATAAAAGGCAGTATATTCATTGTATATATTTGTTTTTTTACATTTACTATCAGTGAGCATTTCCTGTGATATAGAAAATTCCCCACCCATAATTGTTTTTTTCTCAATCATAACTTATTCACCTAACACCTTAGTTAGTATTTGAATGATTTTTTTACTGGTGTTCCCATCACCCCAGTATTGAAGATCTGTTCCGGTTTTTCGACTCGTATCAAACACGAGGTTGATGGCATTTTTTATGTCTTCTGGCTGAGGGGAGCACTGGATTATATTGCTGCACATATATCTGCCTTTTTGCCGGTTTCCTATGTTAATTACGGGAATATTTAAAAATGGTGCTTCCACAATACCGCTACTGGAATTTCCAATAATAAATTTAACTTGACGCATATAGCTTAAATATCTTAGATGCCCCAGGGAAGGAATTATTTTTAATTGGTTCGGATATTTTCGCCCTTCTGTTTCAATATATTCATTAATTTGTTTTCCACCGAAATCGGCATTGGCATAAGTAATAATGGTTTGTAAATTTGTTTGCGCAATTAGGGTATCTATGCAAAATTTTACAGCTTCAATGTTATATTCCAAAGATTTTCTTGTTTCCGCATGATAAGTCATCAGGGCCCAATTTTTATGCGAATCCAATTCCAGATTATGGGCAAGTTCTTTCCGGTTTAATAGATTTTCACGGCAAAAGGAATCTAATCCAGGTTCCCCTACAGTCCAGACATTTTTGTCACTATCTCGCATTCTCTTAATATTTTTTGCAGAATTTTCTGTTCCTGGAAAGTGGTAATCTGCCAGCATGGTTATTGCATTTCGTATCCCATTATCAATAGCGCCTTCTGTAACATCTCCTCCGGATAAATGAATAATGGGAATGCTCATTACAAAGGCGGTGTTGCATATGGGAAGCAGTTCATATCTGTCGCCTAATATAATCAGATAGTCAGGAGTCAGTTTCCTAAACGCATCTGCAAATACTTGGCCAAGTTTCCCCATTGACTTTGCGATACTGGCGGTGGTAGTTGTGTCTAAGTCAGCATCTGCTATATAAGAAATGGGGATTCCGTCTTCTATAATCTGATCGATAGTGTGTCCCTGTTCATAGGATAAGTGTCCTCCAGTAACGACAAGTTGTAATTGAAAATCGGGACTTGTGTCAATATCATGGATCAGCCATTTTAACAATCCGTATTCAGACCGGGCAGCGGTTACAACACATAATTTTTTCATTCTATACCTGCTTTCATTATTGTCTCTGCAATCATAAAATCCAATGCGGTATCAATGTCGATGGACCTGTTTTGTGGCATAATGTAGGCATAACAATTTTTTTCAAACATATGCTTCTTATTTTGAAGCTCTTCTGCCGTCACTAAGTACAAGGCTCCATTATACCGATAAAAAATCGGCAGTTGCTGTCTGGGTAAATTTTTGTATTCTTTTCGGTCAAAGTTATCCATAGATAAGTCTTTTGGTAAAGTGTTACACCAAATTGGCGAATGATCACATTCTGTCACAGAAACCACGCCGGTACAACCTTTTTGGTGGAGTAAATTAACTGCATTGATAATATCCTTAGAAGTTCGTAAAGGGGAGGTTGCCTGTAACAGCATAATTTCATTATAGCTTTCTCCATAGGCAACTAACTTATCAATCACTTCTCTTACAACATCCCATGATCCCGCATTGTCACCGGAATTGGCTTCAGATCTAAGGAAAGGGGCCTCAGCTCCGTATTGAATGGCTATCTCTGCATATTTTTGTGAGTCTGTGGAAACAAAGACTTTATCAAACATATGGCTATTAAGGGCACACTCAATGGAATACGCCATTAAAGGCTTTCCGTTTAATTCTTTTATGTTCTTGTCTTTCAATCCTTTAGAGCCGCTTCTTGCAGGAATAATGGCAATTCTTCTCATACATAGTCACCCGATTATTTTTGTGTAAAAAAACTGATATTATTATATCGCAATTCCAGTTTGTATTCAATAAAATTGTCTTGTGGTTTGTTAGGTATGAAGATATTTTATGAAAGCTCTTTTAGGACAAGCATAATCTGCTCTGCTACATATGCGATTTCTTCTTCTGTAATCTGTGTGCTGGAAGGGAAATTCAGTATCCGTTCGGCATAATAAGGAGCCTTTTCCAGCCGGTAGGCATATTCATTAACATAGGGCAGTTGCTCGTTGATAAGTCCCCAGATAGCTCTGGTCTGAATACCTTTTTGTTCAAGACGCGTAATGATATCCCGTATGGGAGCGGTTACCTTGTTCCGGTCAATTTCCAGGGAATAGAACCATTTATTAGAGGCGGTGCCTTTTCGGAAAGGTTTCAGTTTGGCAAGTTCAAAGTTGCTGAATAAAGTTTTATAGGTCTCATAGTTACGCTGCTTCCGGCGGATAAACTCAGGAAGCTCCTCCATTTGGGCGACCCCGAGAGCCGCTTGAACATTAGTCATTCTATAGTTATAGCCTACTTCATGATGGATATAATAGTGAGAATCATCCTTAGCCTGGGTGGACAGATAGCGTATGTGGTCTACAATTTTAGCATCATTGGCAGTAACTGCGCCGCCCCCGCCGGTGGTGATAATCTTATTGCCGTTAAAAGAATAGCAGCCAAAATCCCCAATGGTTCCGGCAAACTTACCAGTCAGGGGGCCTTCTGTATATTTTGTTCCGAGGGCTTCAGTGGCGTCTTCAATTACCTTTATATTATACCTGTGTGCAATTTTTAAAATGGAAACCATATCGGCCATATTGCCAAATACATGGACAACAATTAATGCCTTGATGGTTTTATCTTTGTAGGTGAGATTTTGGCCGTTAAACTGGCACTCACGCTCACAGAAATCCTGTAACTTAACGGGATCCATGCAAAAACTGTCATCACAGTCAATAAAGATTGGCGTAGCGAACTGATATTTTACGGGATTTACCGCAGCAATAAAGGTAAGGGGCGGGACAAGAACCGCATCCCCCGGCCTGACGCCGGCTTCTATCAGAGAAAGATGCAGGGCGCTGGTACCGCTTTGGCAGGCGGCAACATTTTCCGTATGCAAAAAACCAGCCATATTCTGCTCAAGTTTTGTGATGTAGGCTCCACCAGTAGAAACCCAGCCCTGGTCTATGGCATCATCTACATATTTTCTTTCGTTACCCTCAAAATTAGGGACGGATAATGGAATCAATTTCATAGCAACGGCTCCTTACATTTTGCTGTCCAGGGATTTTCCGGTTTCTGTATGTTCAAAATCAGGTAAGTAATCCGCAAGGATAGAAACCACTTCCTCTTTTGTGGTGTTCTCTTTGTCAAAGGCTGCATTTAACTGTGCGAATAACGCATCGAGTTTCCTGACATCTGGAATTCTTTTTCCGGTTACAACGCCTAGCGCTTTTAGCCGCATCAGGTCTACGGATTCTTTTTCGGTATAAAATTCCTCATAGGCTTTCTCGCCGGATGTATTGGAAGCGGAGTAGTGAACCGGATACAAACGGCTGCCATTTTTAAGATTAGCGGCTTTTGCAATGGCTTCTTCATCGCTTTGGCAGGGAAGAACCTCATATCCATGCGCCTCTAAAAATGCGGTGGCAATCCGGTCAAATGTCATCATCTGGGCTTCTTCTAAACGGGGAAAAAATATCTCCCGGTTTTGTCCCAATATACAGGCAAGCATACAAATTTGCCCGCTTTCCTCCGGGGAGACGAAATACCGCTTCACATCAGAAGGAGCGCTGATGGGCTGTAACTTCTGCAACCGGGCAAGGAAACCGGCGGGCAGGGAGCCGTTAGAAAAGGCAACATTGGCAAACCGGGCGGTTTTTACGGGAAACTTGTCCGAGTATGCAAAGATAACATCTTCCATGATCCGCTTGCTGGCGCCCATAATATTGACCGGGTTGGCGGCTTTATCCGTAGATACGCAGAAGTATTCCTCCGGGGGATACTTGGCAAGTAAGTCTAATAGCTTCTTTGCCTGAAGCACATTGTTCTGGAGAAGAGCCTCTACAGAGTAGATATCCTTTTCTGACCGGACATGCTTGTGGGCGGAAAAATTGGCTACGATATCAAATCCGCCCCGATGAACAAACATTTTTTCAAAAACAGGAGATGCAAAATTCATGGGATAAGGAATGTAATCTTCCGGGATATATAAGTTCCTGGTAGAACGCAAATCTCTGGTAAGCTCTGCTAAGGCGTTTTCGTTGATGTCAACAACTATCAAAGAAGCCGGCTGAAAGGGGAGAATGGCTTTAATAAAGGAGGAACCAATGGAGCCGGCTCCGCCAATTACCAAAACGGATTTTCCCTTGATTCTGGAGTTTAAAATTTCTCTGTTTGCTTCGATGTCATCAAGGAACATACTGTGTTCTCTTTTGGTAACATGTTGTGCAATAAATTTATCTAAATTAAACATTTATTATCCTCTTTCTTTAGTTAAATATCAGAATAAAATTTTCTTGTTTATTATATCGCAACCTTAGTTGGTATTCAATAAAAATTATGGATCTTATTTATTATGAAAAATGTGAAACATTATAGGTATATGCATTTTTAAATTATATTTTTTGTAAATTTCATTAATTATATAAAAATATTCTTGTGATTTTAGCCATAACAAAATATAATAATAGTATGTATTATTACAAGAATGGGGAATAGTCTGATGGCAAAAGAGAATATAAAAAATTTTTTGGGAACCCAAGGATTAAATATTGTTGAGGCTATGCAGCTTATAGATGATAATGCACAGGGAATTCTGTTTGTTGTGGATGATGAGGACAGGCTGTGCGGCTGTCTTACCGATGGTGATATAAGAAGATGGATTATCAAAACGGGAGGAATATCCGGGACAGTTGGGGAAATAATGAACCCCAATCCCCGGTATGTTTCCACAAACAGTGCTGTAGATCCTTATGATTATATGAAATTAAACTCTATCAGAGCAATCCCTATGGTAGATGAACAAAAAAGAATTATCAGTATCTTTTTGCTTGAGACTATACTAGAGACCGGGCAGCCGAATCAGAAATTGCTTATGGATATTCCTATAATAATTATGGCAGGAGGAAAGGGAACCAGGCTTTATCCCTACACCAAAATTCTCCCCAAACCTTTGATTCCAATCGGAGACACGCCTATTTTAGAGAGAATTATGAACCGCTTTTATGAATACGGGGCGAAAGAATTTTATCTTACAGTTAACTACAAAAAGGAAATGATAAAATCCTATTTTTATGATTTGGCTCCGGCATATGATATTCATTTTATAGAAGAAGATAAGCCGTTGGGAACTGCCGGAAGTATAAGCCTTATAGAAGATAAATTTGATGAGCCGGTTATTGTAACCAATTGTGATATCCTGATTGAGGCGGACTATAATAAGATTATTACTTATCACAAGGAATCTGGGAATGATATGACGATAGTATCATCGCTTAAGAACTTTGTTATACCCTATGGAGTTATTGATATAGGGGAGAACGGGGTAATACATGGGATGAATGAGAAACCGACGATGTCCCATTTTATTAACACCGGTATGTATATTGTGAATCCGGAATGTTTTAATTTGATACCCTCTAACCAGTTTTATCATATGACCGATTTGGCAGATGCATTAATGACTAATGGCAGGAGAGTCGGAACATTTCCAATCAGTGAGGCCTCTTTTCTTGATATGGGACAGTTTGAGGAGATGAAACGAATGGAAGAGATGTTAAATGCAGGTCAGTGAGCAGATTGGAGGGGAATTATGGCAAAACAATATATAATGAATGTATCGGGGCAAAGCTATTTTTCTACAGAAGCGGAAAGAACATTTCCTGTGGTTTTTACTGTGCCGGAGCAGGGACCTGATGAAAATACAGGATTATGCCTTTTGGTTGCGGGCTTTGCCGGCGATATTATGGCAAATGTCTATATAAAGATGCGCAACCAGTTTGCAGAAGATTATAATCTGATTGTAATTCAGTGTGAATATTTTGGATATGAATTTATGTCAAAGGAGACAGCAGACAATCTATTAAATGATTTGGGAAACTGGTTTACTGCGGAAGAAATCGGCTATTATGAAAAAGCGATAATAGAAAAACCTGTTACTATAGAAAAATCATTTAAGTTAGACGAATCCCCGGATAATTTTTGTGAGATGGGTATTTTTCAGGCACTTGACAATCTTCGGGCTATAAAAGCTGTCCAATATTGGATTGCTCACGAGGGATATACCTGTAATACTGATAAAATTATTGGCTATGGGCATTCTCATGGCGCCTATCTGTTGTATATATGCAATGCGCTATTTCCCGGTTTGTTTTCAGCAATCATTGATAATTCTGCATGGATATTTCCATTATGGTTGGTAAAACCAAGAATTCTCTTAAAAACATGGAAAAAGAATGTCTTTCTGGAATTAAAATTATTTTATCAGGGCATACAATTTTCTCAGGATAAAATGATATATTTGTTAAATACTTACTATTCTCAGACGGTAAATACTTGTAAAATCTATAGTTATCACAGCGAGAAGGATCAATTAGTTCCTCTAGCGGACAAGCAAAAACTGTTGTCAGGTATAGCACACAGCGTATTGCATCCCATAGGAGAGGACGATGTGGATGGCGAGATTTTTAAAGATTTAAATCATGGATTGGGTGCAGATTTTTTGAAGATGTTTGATATGGTATATAGAGAATATCATCTAGAAAATGCAGATAATGGCGGCAAATGGAATAAAAATACGATAGTAACGGAAATGTATGAATATAAGAGCGGTATTGAAGGCGGCTATCCTTTTATCAGCAGAAGGAATGTGGGGAGGGGTGAAGATTAATTTAGGTGATATAAATCAAACCGTTATTTGTATTTTGCAGATTTATTGTCATATCGGATGTGGCAGATTCCAGGCTTTAAGATATGTATCTCTAAAATAATCCCAGTCTTCATTTGTCATATTTAATCTGGCTGTATGCAACAGAGCTTTCTGCCAGTCTGCTACTTTTAATACATAAGGATTATTTTCAAAGTCAGGAAACTGTTCACAAAGTTCTCTTTGCATTTGGCGCAACGTATCATAGGGAAGTTCTTTCATTTTCACCAATATGCCATGCAATGTCCCAAAATAATACAAATGGACAAAATTAAATTCAATGCGATCTTTGTCTTTATCGTAAAATCCTCTTTTTTTAAGTTCTTCAAGTTTCATGACTTCAATGGGAAGTCTGTCTAAATGCTGTAATCCCATCTGCGTAGTGGTAGAATTAGGGTTAAAATAATAATTGTAAAGAGGTTCTCCAATGATATACCAACTCTTTATATAATAATTCAGTATGTGTCCCCAATAATTATCCTCGTATAATAGTCTTTCCGGAAACCAAATATCATTTTCCAGAATTAATTGTTTTTTGTATAGACCACTCCATACACCTCCGGCTAATCCTCTAAAATAATCATCATCTGTAACCTCACAAAATGTATCAAGAGGACCCTTATATGCATTTTCTACATACAATGCTTGTCCTGTATCATCCACCCGCTGAGAAAGAACGCCCACTACATCTGCTCCTGTACAAATGGTTTTATCATACATTTTCTGATACATGTTAAGGTCAATCCAGTCATCTGCATCTACAAAGCCAACATAATCGGTGGTCGCATATCGAATACCTATATTTCGGGCGGTTCCCTGTTTTCCATTTCTTTCACAATTAACTACAAGAATGGATTCCGGATATTTAGTTTCCCATTGACACAATTTCTCAAAGGTGGCATCCGTAGAGGCATCATTCACAAATATTAATTCCATATTGTCAATACCTAATGTTTGGTTTACCAGTGAATCTATACAACGGTCCAGGTATTTCTCTGCATTATAACAGGGAATGATTACACTAATCAGCTTCATATTTGGTCTCCTTGATTTTTATAATTCTTGTTGTTTTTGAAAAAGTATATGGCAATTTCTTCGTTTTCAATATAAAAGTATTATAAATCTTTATTTCAAAGTATAACATAACATCAACAGGTATTCAACAAATGCTTGTAAGAAAAGAGTTAAATGTTAAAATAGATTATGATGATATGTTAAATGTTGTATTCATAACAATAGCATTGGCCAGTTTCTTTGTAAAGGCTACACTCCCGTCATGATTAAAATGCGTCATATCCCAGTAATAATCCGGATTACAGGACAAAGAGATATCTTCTTTGTAATTGAAATATATAAATGGAACCTTTTTTTGTACTTTGCTAAGCAGGTTTTCAAAAAATTCTTTCCATACTGCAAACTGGCTTATTTCAAACTCTTCGACATCCCTGTACTTTGGAAGCAGACATAAAAAAATTACCAGATCGGGGTTTTTTGATTTGAGAAAGCGGAGAAATTCACAAAAATATTCTAAATTTCTTTCAATGCTTTCCCCAAATGTATTGATCTGTATGGATGTAATATTGGGATTATCGTGATAGCCCTGAATCGTATCTTGTTGTAATTTTCGTGTTCTGTCAGTCAGTGGATAATCACAGTATGCATGCTCATCATAATCCTTTGCGTTCTTAAATAGTTGTGAAAATACTGCCTGTTCCGTTGTTGTGGCATGTGGCCATTGTGTCTGGAGATAGGCATTAATTTCTTCGGCGGAAGCGGAAATATTTTTATTTCCGATTTTATCAAAGAGTGCCGGACAATCCAATCCGCTTATTTGGAAAAAATTAATTGTTGCGTCTGTCAACATAGTTTCAAAATTAAAATATGTATAATCAAACATATCAATAACAGCATATTTTAAGTCTGATACCTTTTCTGGAAATTCTTTCCATATTTTTTGAGCTGTTAAATAATTAAAATATATATCCTGCGAGGAAGATGCAAAATTAGCTGCCCGGCCAGGAAGAAGAGAGGATAAGATTCCAACCTCAGCATGAGATATTCCAAATACAATGCCATCCAGTTTGTCTATGTCTGGATTTGATAAGATCCTCGCATATTTTTCCTTTGGATAGAAAGACTGGTAGATGCGAAAACCATCAAAAAATTTGTATTTGGGGATGCCTATATGATCCAGTTCTTCTATAACCCAGTCTGCCAGTTCCTCCTCTGTTGGCATATAATGTCTGCTGACAAAAGAAAAGACATAATCAATTTCATCCATTTGGGACGAAATACTGCGTAACTGTTCCTTAAATACTTCTTTGTCCGCTTTTTGTTCGTCAGGGGATTTGCCCTGATAATTTTCAAAGTCCAGATATAGTAAAACACAGGCATCCGGAGAAAGCGCTTGTGTGAGCATTTTACTGTAGATATTATCTGTAATCAAAATGATATTATTTCTCTGTTCATGTGTTGCTGTTTCAGTATTATGTAAATATTGTATTTTCTGCATTAAATCATTAATTATAGTATTTTGTTTTTCAATTATTTTGGTTTTATCCTCCAAGGTATTCTGGAGGAATTGTTCTACCTGTCCAGGATTTTTCCCGCCTGTAAGTTGATGAAAATCTTTTCTTGAAAAACCATAGTCTTTTTCAATATGTTTTTCAAAGTCTGATTCTTCTATATGTTTAAAATAATACATAATTGCGCTGTTTACATCAACATATGAGTTATTATGGAGCAACACCATGAATTTTTCACAGTTCAGACAGTATTTTGTTGAATCCGCCGGATATTTAATCTGATCATCAAAGGCCTTTAAAAAGAAAGCCTCATTTAGTTGTTCCATTATATCCAATAACATATATATTTTTTCAGTGGCGATTCGCCGAAGATTTTCCCAACTTGCCATGCTGAGATTATTGTTGTGCCACCTATAGTAGATTGGAATGCTTCCCTTTTCAAAAAACCGTATATCATATTTTTGAAGCAACTGTAACCATAAAGCATAATCTTGAAGCTGACGGTATTGAAATGGGTAGCCTCCCATTTCCTGCCAGACAGATCTCCTGATGATTATGGAAGGAGCGCAAATAAAATTGCCATAGCAGAAAAGTTGCTCAAATAACTTATGACGGCCAATATTAGGTGCTTTGAATGGAGAAGTGCCTTCAGGAACACCCTCCCATATAATTTCCGGATCACTGAATGCTGCGGCATACTCTTCGTGCTGTTCCATAAATTCTACATATTGTGCGACGGCAGTCTCTCCCCAGAAATCGTCGGCTGAAAAACCGACTAAATAATCTCCTTCTGCATTTTGATAAATCTCTTCCATTACAGAAAAGGTGGTATTGGTTTCGGAAAAAAAAGTCCGAATGTTTTTATCTGGATGTAACGCCACTATATCTTTGATAATTTCTTGTGAACCGTCTGTTGAACCATCATCTGAAATTAAAATTTGAATATTAGAATAGGTCTGGTTAATTGCACTTTCTAAAGCTTGTCTGACATATCCTTCGTGGTTGTAACAAGATATACAAATACTTACTAATGGTTGTTTCATAATGATCCCTTTCTAATTTGATTGTTTTGTGCTATTTGGTTTGTTTGCTTTTTTATTTGGATAAGACGTAGTCAAATCTAATAGTTTTTAAGAGGAGAAAAACCTTCATATTCTAAAACATCTTAAATTATATTTTAACAACCTGTGATATACTTTTAATTATTGCCTGTTGCAAAAAATCTATCTCGCTCTCAGTAATATAATAGTTGGGCATTACTCTAAAAGTTCTACCTTGACGTATAGCCTGTATTAACACTCCGTTATGTTCCATTTCTTTAATAAACTTTTTGCTAAAATTTCTATAATCGGTAACAATTGTGTCATCAATATCAAATGCGCACATTAATCCATCACCACGTGCATTTATCAATGTATCTGATTCCTTACATGCCATTTCCAATGCATCTTTTAAATAAAGTCCCTTTTCCCTGTTACTTTCTAAAAGATTATTATTTTTTATTTCATCTATAACAAACGATACTATTGCGGCTGCAAGCGGATCATTTTGATGTGAACTGAAATGAACTAATTTCCCTTCAATTTTTTTAGCCGTTTCTTCCGAAAATGTAACAGCACTTACAGGCAATCCCATTCCCATTGTCTTTGCAGTTACCAATATATCCGGAACGACATTTGCTTTTTGATAGGCATACCATTTTCCGCTTCTGCCAAATCCGCATTGACATTCATCAAATATCAAAAGCACACCATACTTATCGCAAAATTTACGAATCTCCTTTAGATATTCCATTGAAAGCGAAATCATGCCACCAACGCCGATCACCGGCTCTAAAATAAAGGCAGCAAGGTTATTTCCATACTCATTAAATTTTTCTTTCAAATCTTTAAAACATTCCGCATAAAATTCTTCTTGTGTTTTATTTTTATCTGAATGTAAATAATCAGGTGTTTTGACGGAAACTGCATCTGGCACATATGGTCTGGCCCATAAGCCGCCCATGGTATTTCCCTGGGCGGCTAATGTCAGACCATGATAACCATGATCCAGCCCCATAATCCCTGTTTTTCCTGTTATGTATTTTGCATATCTGAATGCGGCTTCATTTGCCTCCGAGCCGGTGGATAAAAACATGGTTTTGCTCAGTTTATAATCAGTAGTCGCTGCCATTTTTTCTGCCGCTTCAAAAACCTCTGGTGAAAGAGTTGCCGTATTCGTATGGTAAATTTTATTCATTTGTTTAGTAATGCACTCAATAAATGGCACATATCCATGACCAAAACTCATGCAGAATTGTCCGGAATTCACATCAAGGTATTTATTACCATCTACATCCCAGACAAAGGAACCGCTTCCATGCTCAATAATTGGCTTTGCATAAGAAGTTGCTTCAAATAAATATTTTATTCTATCGTTAAATAACTGTTTTGACACTTCCATATTACTCATGGCTGCCCTCCTTCGCTTTTTTTAATCCCTCTTCCAAACATACCTCCGGATAAAATCCTAATAGTTTTTTTGCTTTTGTAATATCAGGCACATTATCTACACCGGAAATTTTGTTAAGTATATTGTAATGAAACTTCTCATTGTATATTTCGGCCATCATATCTACAAGTTGTTCCATAGATATGCTCTCATTTCCGGCAATATTATATATCCCCTCTGGTGCAGTACAATTCATACTAATCATAATAGCTTGTACCGCATCATCAACATACAAAAAGCGTCTTTTTTCTTTTCCGTCACTCCATATATCAAATTTTTCTTTATTTAAAATTGCCTTTCTTATAATAGGAATAACCCGGACAATCGGTTCGTCCGGGCCGTATACCTGAGCAAACCGCAACATAATACATTTTGCCTCGTTCTCTTGGCAAATAGCTTTCGCATAAAATTCACCACAATATTTAGCTAATCCATAAGGAGTTGCCACCTGCGGTGCCATTTCCTCGGTAAAATTATATATATCACATTTTCCCAAAACATCTACACTACTTACATATATTAGCGTTGATGATTTTTGCACAAAAGTCATAGCAAAATTTACGAATGGCTGAAGCGTTGATACAAAAGCGTCCTGATAATTTTCTTTTTCTTGTCCCTTAAGGGGAATATTGGCCGCTAAATAAATTAATATATCATATGTACCTTGAAAATCTTTTAATATTTTTTCATCACATAAATCTGCGGTTATATATTTAGTATATTTCCCATCGTCTATTTTTTTTCTCGTGATAACTGTAGAAGATATTTTATATTCTTCTAACATTTTTATTAACTGTTTTCCTATAAAACCCGTCCCGCCGGCTATCAAAATATTTTTATCTTTTAAATCATCCCAATCAATTTTTTCTTCCCATTTATATTTCATAAGTTTCATATCTCCTAACATAATTTTTTCCAATAATTATATTGCCAAATTGGCATTTTGCATTATCTGCTATATTAATACTTTCTTGAGCAAGGTTGCAGCCGGCCAAAAAAGAATAATAACTTCCGGCAGAAAATCTCGGATTAATTTCGACAACTTGTACCCTGTCATCTAAAACAAAAAATTCTATGTTTATAACACCGTTAAGGTTTAATTTTTCTGCTATTTCATAACAAATTTCCTCAACATGTTTATTTTTAACGGTTTTTACTGCTATCCCACAACCATTTTTGTTCCTGAGCAATTCCTCTCTTTGTATACAAGCAAATTGATGATATTGATAATTTTGTACCACATCCGCAGTAATAAATGCACCATGGGCAACCTCCTGCACAATACATTTTTGCAGATCCTCCTGCCTTTGCAATTCATTTTGATTATAAATTATTCTACAGCCATTACTTGCCCTGCCTTCTATTGGTTTGATAAAAACCGGATATTCAATTTTTTCATTGCATACATCATATGTCTTAATGGCACATTCTGGCATATTTAAAGCCATCCATCTATTAAATTTATCTTTATAATGACATATATTTATCAACTTTTGATTTGGTATACATAAATTAACACCATTATTTTTAAATTTTTCCCTGTTTTGGGAATAAATCATTACCTCTTCATCTATGCTCGGAATTATATATTCCACTTGATGTTTTTTGCAAAAATCAAAAACAAATTCTAGAAATTCGCCTTGTCTTTCTACTGACGACGGGAATTTATAAAATTCATTAACATCCTTTGAAGTGGCAATTAACGTCGCATCATTAATATCAGCACCTAAAATATAATACGATTCATTACTACTTTTTAATTCCTGCACTATAGATGTAGCAGTAATTGTTCCTAATGCAGTAACTAAAACCTTTTTCATTGTTTTCCTCCATCCACTTTTATATCACTAACTTCACAATATATAATAAACATGCTCTAAATAAAATATCTTTACATTCTTCTAATGCGATAAGTTGACATCGCAATTTTACTTGTAATTGCATTGGACAAGCGACGCAAATCACGCCGATATATTAAATAAATAACAGAAGCATCATCTTATGAAATGGCAACGCACATATAACATTTAAGATCTTGATGTGCACATCTTGATTTTCTTATATTATACTATATCAAGTATATCAATCAATTGTCAATAAATTGTGGATAGTGTAAATCCTACAGTAAATTTACGCTATCTCAAGTATACATATGGTTGAATATATCAGTTAATTTTGGTAAAATATTGATAAAATAATATATGGAATGCGGTAGTAATGAAAGTAAATTTTAATGTATTAGACAGACAATTTAATATGTATAAGCAAGAATATTTAGATGCGGTAGTCCATTGCCTTGAATCCGGCTGGTATGTGCTTGGAAAAAATGTTGAACAATTTGAAAAAAACTTTGCGCAATTTTTAGGGTGTAAGTATTGTATTGGCGTCAACTCAGGATTGGACGCATTAATTTTAAGTATACGGGCATTGGGGATTGGTAAAGGAGACGAGGTCATTGTACCAGCAAATACATATATTGCTACCGTATTAGGTATTACGGAGAATGGTGCAACGCCGGTGTTTGTAGAGCCTGACGAATATTATAATCTGGATGCTGACAGAATTGAGGAAGCAATTACGGAAAGAACGAAAGCTATTTTGGTTGTTCATTTGTATGGACAGGCAGCGAATATGAACAAGATTTGTGAGATTGCCGATAAATACAATTTAAAGCTGGTGGAGGATTGCGCCCAATCGCATGGCGCTTGCTTTGATGGAAAAATGACAGGAACGTTTGGAGACATAGGTTGTTTTAGCTTTTATCCGACAAAGAATTTAGGGGCCTTTGGTGATGGGGGCGCTTTGGTTACCAATAATTCAAAAATTGCAAAGACTTTGAAAATGCTTAGAAATTATGGAAGCGAGAAGAAATATTATAATGAAATAGAGGGAATTAATTCCAGACTTGACGAGGTACAGGCGGCATTGTTAAATGTGAAATTAACACATTTAAAAGAGCTAAATTCAGAGCGGGAAAAGATTGCGAAGTATTACTTAACTCATATAGATAATGAACAAATAATATTACCTCAAATACGGGAAAAGGCAGATCATGTATGGCATGTGTTCGTAGTAAGAACACAGGAAAGGGATAAATTGCAGAATTTTTTGGCGGAGAAGGGAATAAGTACACAGATTCATTATCCGATTCCGCCGCATATGGCACAGTGTTATTCGTGGATGGGAATTTCAAAGGGGAGATACCCTGTTACTGAAGGATATGCCGACCAGATATTAAGCCTTCCGTTATACAATGGAATGCGTATTGAAGAAATGGAATATGTTTCAGATGCGCTGAATGATTATATGTGACAGGCGGACTTTAGAAGGGAGTTATGAAAGGCTATGCAGATTGTAAAATACCAATTTCAACAACATGGAGATGAAAGAGGGCAATTGGTTGCACTGGAGGAATTTAATGATATTCCCTTTAAAATAAAAAGGGTTTATTATATGTATGATACAGGGGAAGGCGTGACAAGGGGATATCATGCTCACAAATCCTTAGAACAAATATTAATCTGTATACATGGCTCCTGTAAAGTTTTGCTTGATAATGGGAAAGAAAAGAAAAAGGTATTTTTGGAAAAGCCGTATGAAGGCCTTTATGTACCCAATAATATGTGGCGGGAAATGTATGATTTTTCTCCGGATGCAGTGCTTATGTGCCTGGCGTCAGAGGTGTATAATGAAGAAGATTATATTAGAGATTACGAAGAATTTTTAAAATTTATAAATAGAAAGTAGGATGTTAGAGAGTCTGTTTCCCTTTCCCTTCCAGGCATAATATTGAAAGCTACGGAAATGGCAGAAAAAGAATGTAAAAACAGGGCCTGCGCTTCACCGCGCAAGCCCTATTTTTAACATCTCCGCCAGCTTTATCTTATAGCTGTGTCTCTCCCGCACCTTTTTCTGGCCGTTAGCGGCAATTTCCATTCGCTCGTCTTCGTGCTCCAAATAATAGGCAATCTGGGCTAAGAGGTCTTCCTGGCTCTCATAGGCCGCAAGGTCCTTTCCAATCTCAAAAATCTCCGGAAGCTCTGCCTGGTAATTCGTGAGCAGGAATCCTCCGGCCCCCATAATATCAAAGATGCGTAAGGGCAGGCCGGTGCGGATTGGCCGGTTGGTCATATTCAGGTTAATCTTGCTGCATTTAAATATCTGGGGCATCATATTTACAGAATCCGCCCCGCCCCGGTTGTGAATGTGGGGCAGCATGGATACATCGCTTAGGGTATAGATGTCCATGTTAAAATGCTCGGATATATTTTTAAGGGTTAAAAGCCGTTCCTGTTCGGTGCATTTGTAGCCGATATAGGTGTCTGCAATGATGGCTTTGGTATCCTCCTCATAGTCCGGTCCTAGAGGATACCAGTCGGCCCATTCCTTAAACTGTCGGCAGAAATCCTCATTTAATGAATCTTCAATAAAGTTATATCCATAGACATTTAACTGGGCTTTAATCAGTCCGTCCACATATCCGGAAATATAATCCGGCACGTTTTCCAGCTGGTTGTAGCGGCATTTTTCCGCATAGGTGGAACCGATAAAGGAGATATCGCAGTCGTGCCGCTTATGGTCTTCTTCAGTCAGGCGGATGGAGTTCCAGGCTTCGTAATCGCAGGCCAACGGCATGTGGAAAATGCAGTCCGGGTTTTTGGGGTGAAATTTTTCGTACTGGCTTTTATCAAACATAAAAATCCGGTTCCATGGATTTTTAATGGTCTCGGAATACAGCTGAAAGCAGGGGTTGTCCACAGTCCAGCAGAGATAGGGCACCTTCATGACGTTGCACACTCTGGATACGATCGGAATGAAATTGACGGTAAAGACGCAGTCGTACCGTTTTTTCTTAAGGGTGGCGGCCAGCTCGTTGAGATACCCCTGATCGTAATCCACGCTGTCAAACAGCCGCGTCATATAATCGATCCGGTGTCCTAACTGCTGGAAGCCATGGTCTATTCCGGTCTCGCATATGCTGGTCCATTTGCAGAACAGGATATGCAGGGGCCGGGCTTTGGAAGCCTTGTTCCTTCCTGCGGTTGAGCGCTCCGTTTTGGCGTTTTCGC
Source organism: uncultured Lachnospiraceae bacterium (assembly GCA_947625015.1). Taxonomy (GTDB): domain Bacteria; phylum Bacillota; class Clostridia; order Lachnospirales; family Lachnospiraceae; genus CAG-590. The sequence goes on from CANQMR010000024.1 coordinate 48,287, forward strand.
CGGTTCCCCATTTTTCCAGCATTTGTTCCTTTAAGTCCAACAGGGTAGGTTCATCTAAAAGATGGTCGAGAAGCTTTAACATCAGATTGTCAAAGGCATTGCTCTCCCATTGCCGGTAAGGATTCGTCCGGTAGTCGGGTACCAGCTCCAGGACTGTTTCCCGCATTTGCAGATAACAGGAATAGGCGCGCTCCGGAAATTCCTGAAACACCTCCCACAGCATGTAGATATAGTATTTTTCCAGAAACAGCCATTCCACAGCAGCCTTGTTTTCTTTATCCAGTCCCCGCTCCCGGCAGGTCTGAAGGAAGCCTAAGGCAATATCCATCTTGTCAAACTGATACTCCTGGCTGCGCCGCTGTACCGTACCCTCCGGGTTGACAAAATAGTGATAAAGGGCTTCGTCGATGCGGTAATAGGATTTTGCATATAAGAAAGCCAGATAGCAGAAGAAGATATCCTCGTACCGGATCTGCTCCGGGCAGAAAATATCGTTCTCTACTAAGAAAGATTTCTTGAAGACCTTATTCCATAGGGCAGTCAGTCCCACCTGGGTGCCGATAAATTCATCTTTTGCGGCTTTGTCCGATAAATCCAGATAGCCGGGCTTGCCTAGCTTCTTCACAGGGGATTTGTGATTTTCGCTGCGGGCTAAATCCCAGCGGCATTCCACAAAATCGCAGTCGTATTTTTCCATGGCGGAGAGCATTTCCTCAAACATGGTAATGTCCACCCAGTCATCGGAATCCACATAGCCGATGTAAGGGGTGGAAGCGTATTCCAAGGCCACGTTTCTTGCGGCGCCCTGCCGCCGGTTCTCGGTAAAATTGATGACGATGATATTGTCGGGATATTGCTGCTCCAAATCCGTAAGCTTGTCAAGGGTGCCGTCTGTGGAGGCGTCATTGACAAAAATCAGCTCCATATGCTCAAAACCCAAGGTCTGCCGGTGTAGGCTTTGAAAGCATCGGTCCAGATATTTCTCTACATTGTAACAGGGAATGATAATACTGATTTTCTTGTCCATTGGCGCCTCCTTAAATCATTATGGATTCAGTATAGCACAGGCAGACCGATTTTTCCAGTAAGGTATGGCCGTTTTGCAATATAAAGTTTCTTCAACCCCTCTTGACATTTTATCTTCAATATTTTATAGTTAAATCTGATTTGAAAAAGGTAGTGAGAAAGAGGAGTAGAAGCCGTTCCTTGCCAGAGAGAATAACCCGCAGGCTGGAAGGTTATTTCAAGAAGAAGACTTTGAAGGTAGCTTTTGAACTGCATGGCTGAAGGCTGTATTGCCGCCTTTGCAAAGCGTATAAGGAGCGTTTGCAGCATATAGGTCATGACGATTCGTCCCCGTTACAGGACAAGATGAGTGACAAATTAAGGTGGTACCGCGGATTTTCGCCCTTTATCGGCAACGATAGAGGGCTTTTTTATTGGCCGGAATACAGCGTTATATGTGAAAAGGAGAGAGATTATGCCAAAGGAATTAGAAAAGACCTACAACCCTTCGGAAATCGAAGACAGGATTTACAAGAACTGGTTAGACAAAAAATATTTCCATGCCGAGGTGGATCGGAGTAAGAAACCGTTTACCATTGTCATGCCGCCGCCGAACATTACGGGACAGCTTCATATGGGACATGCCCTGGATAACACAATGCAGGATATTTTAATCCGTTATAAGAGAATGCAGGGCTATAATGCGTTATGGCAGCCGGGAACGGACCATGCGGCCATTGCCACAGAGGTTAAGATTATCGAGTCCTTAAAGGAGCAGGGCATTGATAAGGAAGACCTCGGCCGGGAAGGGTTTCTGGAAAAGGCATGGGAGTGGAGAAGAGAGTACGGCGGACGGATTATCAATCAGTTAAAGAAGTTAGGCTCCTCCGCCGATTGGGACAGAGAGCGTTTTACCATGGACGAGGGGAACAACGAGGCGGTCAACGAGGTGTTCTGCAAGCTCTATGAAAAGGGCTGGATTTACAAGGGCTCCCGGATTGTCAACTGGTGTCCGGTGTGCCAGACCACCATATCCGACGCGGAAGTGGAGCATGTGGACCAAGACGGCTTTTTCTGGCATATTAATTATCCGATTGTCGGCGAGGAGGGCCGTTTCGTGGAGATTGCCACGACCCGTCCGGAAACCCTGCTTGGAGATACGGCGGTGGCGGTGAATCCGGAGGATGAGCGGTATACGGATATTATAGGCAAAATGTTGGAGCTGCCGCTTACGGGCAGGCAGATTCCGGTAATTGCAGACGCCTATGTGGATAAGGAGTTTGGAACCGGCTGTGTGAAGATTACCCCGGCGCATGACCCCAACGATTTCGAGGTGGGTAAGCGCCACAATTTAGAGGAAATCAACATAATGAATGACGACGCCACCATTAACGCCATAGGCGGCAAATACGCCGGTATGGACCGCTATGAGGCGAGAAAGGCAATGGTTGCAGATTTGGAGGCAGCGGGACTGTTGGTAAAGGTGGTTCCCCACAGCCATAACGTAGGTACGCATGACCGCTGTAAAACGACGGTGGAGCCGTTAGTCAAACCGCAGTGGTTTGTGAAAATGTCAGAGATGGCAAAGCCCGCTTTGGAAGCGGTGAAGAGTGGGGAATTGAAACTGATTCCCGAACGGATGAATAAAAATTACTATAACTGGCTGGAAAATATACGCGACTGGTGCGTATCGAGACAGCTCTGGTGGGGACACCGGATTCCGGCATATTACTGTCAGGACTGCGGCGAGATTACCGTAGCCAGAGAGGCGGTCTCTATCTGCCCGAAATGCGGTTCTTCCAATATGAAGCAGGATGAGGACACGCTGGATACCTGGTTTTCTTCCGCGCTGTGGCCGTTTTCAACGCTTGGCTGGCCGCAAAAGACGGAGGAGATGGATTATTTCTTCCCAACGGACGTGCTGGTAACGGGTTATGATATCATTTTCTTCTGGGTAATCCGAATGGTATTTTCTTCTCTGGAACAGACCGGCAAGCTGCCCTTCCATACAGTGCTGTTCCATGGCCTGGTAAGGGATGAGCAGGGAAGAAAGATGTCTAAGTCCCTGGGAAATGGCATTGACCCGCTGGAGGTTATCGACAAATATGGCGCCGACGCCTTGCGGTTTACATTGATTACCGGAAATGCGCCGGGCAATGATATGCGTTTTTACTGGGAGAGAGTGGAGGCCAGCCGGAATTTTGCCAATAAGGTGTGGAATGCCTCACGCTTTATTATGATGAATATGGAAAAGGCGGGGGAGAAAGATGTGGATTTGTCCTCGCTGACGCTGGCTGACCGCTGGATTCTATCCAAAGTCAATACGCTTGCTAAGGATATGACGGAAAACTTAGATAAATATGAGCTGGGAATTGCGGCCTCTAAGGTATATGATTTTATCTGGGAGGAGTTCTGCGACTGGTACATTGAGATGGTAAAGCCGAGACTTTACAGCGATACGGATAATACCAAGGCAGCGGCCCTCTGGACGTTGAAGACGGTGCTTGGCAACGCCTTAAAGCTGTTACACCCATATATGCCTTTTGTTACCGAGGAGATTTATACAAACCTCATGGAAGATGAGGAGTCCATTATGATTGCGCCATGGCCGGAATTTAAGGACGAGTGGAATTTTGCGCAGGACGAGCAGGCTGTGGACACGATTAAGGACGCGGTAAGGGGAATCCGGAATCTGCGGGCGGAAATGAATGTGCCGAACAGTAAGAAGGCGACGGTGTATGTGGTCTCTGAAAAAGAAGAGGTCAGAAAAATCTTTGAGGATGCGAAAGTGTTCTTTGCCACATTGGGATTTGCCTCAGAAGTGTTTGTGCAGGCGGACAAGGCGGGAATTGCCGATGACGCAGTATCAACGGTAATCCATGACGCAGTGGTCTATATGCCTTTTGCAGAGCTGGTGGATATTGCAAAAGAAATCGAGCGCCTCAAAAAAGAACAGAAGCGCTTAGAGGGAGAAATCAAGCGGTGTAGCAGCATGCTGAACAATCCGAATTTTGTGGGCAAGGCGCCGGAGGCAAAGATTGCCGAGGAGAAAGAAAAGCTTGCAAAATACACAGGTATGCTGGAGACGGTGGAGGAACGGTTAAGTCAGCTTGAGAAGTAATTCCGGCTTTTGCTTCGGGCACAGTACGGCCTGATGATATATGCTAAAAGTTATAAACAAACAATAGGAAGAAAAGGAGAGAAAATATGGCGATTAAGATTGTATTACTGGTTGTATTTTTTGCAGTCATGGTCGGCGTGGGAATTTATTCCAGAAAGAACGCCACCAATGTCAATGATTTTGTATTAGGAGGAAGAACGGTAGGCCCATGGCTTACGGCTTTTGCGTTCGGCACCTCGTATTTTTCATCTGTGGTATTTGTAGGCTATGCGGGACAGTTTGGCTGGAAATATGGTCTGGCCTCCACATGGATTGGCCTTGGCAACGCCTTTATCGGAAGCCTGCTGGCATGGCTGGTGTTAGGCCGGAGAACCCGCGTCATGACGCAGAAGTTAGACGCTAAGACGATGCCGGAATTTTTCGGCAAACGGTTTGATTCCAAGGCTTTGCGGGTTGCGGGCTCTGCGGTTGCCTTTGTATTTTTGGTGCCCTATACTGCATCGATTTACAATGGTCTGTCAAGATTGTTTGGCATGGCCTTTGACATTGACTACAAGGTGTGCCTGATTGTTATGGCGCTGTTGACCGGCGTCTATGTAATTGTGGGCGGCTACATGGCTACCGCCTTAAATGATTTTATACAGGGAATTATCATGCTGTTTGGTATCTGCGCGGTTATTGTTGCGGTATTGAACGGACAGGGCGGTTTCTTAAATGCGGTGAAGGAGTTAGCGGCGATTCCGGCGGATGATGTGGCGGTACCGGCCCTTCAGGGAGGACAGGGACTTTTGACGAGCTTCTTCGGACCGGACCCGCTCAATTTGTTGGGCGTAATTGTCTTAACCTCTTTGGGAACATGGGGGCTTCCCCAGATGGTGCACAAATTCTATGCGATTAAGGATGAAAAGGCGGTAAAGACCGGTACTGTGGTATCCACATTTTTTGCCATTATCATTTCCGGCGGCTGCTATTTCTTAGGTGGCTTTGGAAGGCTTTTTGACAATCCGGCAATCTATAATCCGGATGGCAGCATTGCCTTTGACTCCATTGTGCCCCAGATGCTTTCCACCCTGCCGGATATCTTAATCGGCATTGTAATCGTGCTGGTGCTTTCCGCTTCGATGTCCACGCTGTCTTCCTTAGTGCTTACCTCAAGCTCTACCCTGACGCTGGATTTCTTAAAGGAGTCGGTTGCCAAAAATATGAGCGATAAGACGCAGCTTATTGTCATGCGTGTGTTAGTGGCGGCGTTTATTATTCTGTCAGTGGTTCTTGCGCTGAATCCGCCGACATTTATCGCCCAGCTTATGGGTATTTCGTGGGGCGCTCTGGCAGTCGCATTTTTAGCGCCTTTTATGTATGGCCTGTATTCCAAAAAGATTACCAAAGCGGCAGTCTGGGCCAGTTACATTGTGGGCGTAGGCGTGACGGTTTCCAATATGTTCTTAAAGTTCATTGCCTCTCCGATTAATGCCGGCGCGATTACCATGGTTTTAGGGTTGATTGTGGTTCCGTTAGTCAGTCTGGTTACGCCGAAGCTTAAAAAGGAATTTGTGGACGAGATATTTACATGCTATGATGAGACGGTAACGGTACATAAGACGCATTCTCTGGAGGAGTAAATGCTTCAGATGCTCCGGCAGATATGCAGATGATGAAATAAAGGTGGAAAATTTCTTTCCATCTTTATTGTTAGTGTATAATTTTAATTGGCAAAATAAAGGGAAGAAGTAAAATACCTCTTCCCAATCATACAGTTTTTCTTTAT